>NZ_JACBZA010000001.1:2805784-3117538 GCF_013408535.1 Actinopolymorpha cephalotaxi | reverse complement strand
CGCGCCGAGCATGAACGGCAGGATTTTCGACCTCGCGGTGCGGCCCAGGCCGTACGTCGAGCGCAGGCTCGCGACGAACAGGGAGCGCAGGATGTAGCCGCGGCCGAGCCGGGGACCGTCGTAGCGGCGGTAACCGATGTCGTGGATCACTCCGGCCGGAGCGGCGTACGACATGCCCTGTGGGGGCGACGTGCCCTGCGGGGGCGACGTGCTCTCAGGGGGTACGGACACGGTGCGCTCCTCCCTGGTCAGGGCCACTGACCGGACCACCGGCAGGACCACCGGCACCCGCATCGGCACCGGCCTGATGACCCGGCGCGCCGTCCCGGAAGATCTCCTCGATGCGGTGCCGGCGCTGCTCCATCCGGACCAGGCCGAGGTCGAGTTCGGCGGCGGTGTCGCGTACGACGTCGAACGTCTCCTCGCGGGCGATGTCGATCATCAGCAGCCGCCCGTCCGGAACCACCCGCAGCCCGTGGCCGGCCAGCGCGTGACCGAGCCGGTCGCGCGCCGCGGTCCAGTCGGGACCGGAGTCGAACGCCGCGACCTCCACGGCCAGCACCTGGGTGGCGCGGGTGAACTCGGCCGTCGACGAGGCGCGCAGCAGCCGCCCGCCGTCGATGATCACCACCTGGTCGCTGATCCGCTCCAATTCGCCGAGCAGGTGCGACGTCACCAGGACCGAGATCTGGAAGTCGGTGCCGATCCGGCGGACGAGCCCGAGCATCTCGTCCCGGCCGGAGGGGTCCAGCCCGTTGGTCGGCTCGTCGAGGAACACCAGCCGAGGGTCGTGGACCAGCGCCTGGGCGAGCTTGACCCGCTGCCGCATACCGGTGGAGTAGCCGCCGATGGGCCGGTAGCGCTCCTCGTACAGGCCGACGTGCCGCAGCGTGTCGGCGGTGCGTTCGCGCGCGCTCGCGGCCGGCAGCCCCGACATCCGGGCCATGTGGACGACGAACTCGGTCGCCGACATGTCGGGTGGCAGGCAGTCGTGCTCGGGCATGTAGCCCACCCGGTCGCGGATCGCCGGGCCCTGCGTGGCGACGTCGAGGTCGAGGACCGTCGCCTCGCCCGAGGTGGCCGGCTGCAGACCGAGCAGGATCTTGATGAGAGTCGACTTGCCCGCGCCGTTGGCGCCGACGAACCCGGTCACACCGGGGCCGATGTCGACCGTCAGCTGGTCGAGCGCGGTGACGCTCGGAAACCTCTTGGTGAGGTCGTGGATCGAGATGACGGGCACGGGACGAAAACTAGTGCTCCGGGGGCCGTGGGTAATCCGACTCGCGGACGAACATTTCCGTTCGTTCCCCTACGGAAGTACCGGAGGCCGCCGCCAGGGACCCACCCGGGGAGGAGTCAGGGGCGCCGGGGATCCTCAGCCGACCCAGCCGCGGCGCAGCGCGAGCCAGGACAGCGTGGCCTGGGCGTACCACCCCTGGTGAGCACGGAGGTACGGCGAACCGCTGACCGCCGGCTGCAGCGAGGAGTCGGTGAAGTAGCCGGCCAGGCCGGCGAGTACGGCGTCCACGGCCTCGCTGTCCACGCCCTCGCCGAGCGGGTGCGCGGACAGCAGCGCGGTCGCGTCGTACCCGTCACCGCACGCCGAGATCAGCACGGTGACGAGGTCCAGCCAGGCGGGGCCGCGGCTCGGCCAGTTCCAGTCGCAGAACCACACCCGGCCGTCGTCGCCCAGGATCACGTTGTCGTCGCGGAGGTCGCAGTGGACCACGCTGTCGCCGTCGAGGGCGTCCGGTGCCGCGCCCTCGAGCGCGGCGAGTTCGGCGACCTGGGGGTCGACGAGTGAACCGCCGGCGCCCGACGCCCGCGCGAGCCGTCCCCAGTAGCCGAAGTCCTGGGCCAGCCAGTCGCGGGCCTGCGGCACCACCAGGCCGTCCGGTACGGGAGTGAGCACCTGTGCGAGGCCGGTGAGTGCGGTGAGGACGTCGGTGAGCTCGCCCGGCTTCCACGGCCGCGCCGGTGGCCGTCCGGGAACGTCGTCGAAGCAGAGCACCACCCAGTCGAACTCCTCCAGCGTCCAGCGCAGCGCCGGCACCGGCGCCGCCGGCGGGATGCGGGACGCGATCCGCGCCTCGGCCCGGTAGGAGTCGGCGATCGCGGGGGAGCGGTCGGCGGAGACCGCCTTCACGAAGGCGTGCCCGGTGCCACGGGTTTCATCGGCGTCCCCGGTGGCGGAGTCGCCGCCGAAGACCAGCCGGGACGCGAAGCCCGGTGTGAAGCCGGAGCCCTGACTGGCGGTCGCCACGACCTCACCGCCGAGCCGCTCGGCGATCCGGTCGCGGAGGGGTTCGGGCAGGTCGGCCCACTGGGGGCGGACGGCGGTCGCGCCGTGAGGCACCGAGCCGGCTTGCGAGGCGGTCACCCGCCGATCCTGACAGCCGCCGCGGAGGTACGCGGTCGTGGGGGCCGTACCCCGGCTCAGCCGGCCTGGGCGGGTACGCCGGCTACGTCAGGCGCCCCGGACACCCCGGACACCCCGGACACCCCGGACGCTCCGAACGCTCCGAACGCTCCGAACGCCTGCGGTGCGTCGGGATCCGCGAGCAGGCGGAACGTCCCCGCGGCCTGCGCGGCCGACGGCGCGATCTCCGCGACCCCCGTCCGCCGATCCGGACCGGTGAACGCGAACCGCAGCCCGGTCGGCGTCCACGCGGCCGCGTCGCCGAGATGGCCGGCCGGCAACGGCAGCACCACCGCCCGGTCGGTGTGGCGTTCGTAGACCAGCAGCCGGGAGCGCCCGCCCTGGTCCAGCCGGACCGCGACCTGCTCGCCGGTCACGTCCGCGGCCAGCGGCCACGGGTTGTGCGGGCGGTTGAGGTCGGCGGGCCACTGCAGCCGGCCTCCGGGCGTGCATGCCCAGCCGATCCGGCCGTTGTCGTCGGCGACGACGAACAACCCCGCGTGGGGTACGGCGAACAGCAGGCGCACGGAGGGATGGTCGGGCCAGATCTCCTCCACCGAACCGTCGTGCAGGTCGACCGCGACACAGGTGAGGCCACCCTGGTACGCCCGGTTGACCGCCAGCCGCCGCCCGGCCGGGTCGAGCCAGGTCCCGCCGATCAACAGCCCGGACACCGTGAGCAGCGGCCGCGGCTCGCCGTCGCGGCGCCGCAGCAGCCACAGGGTCGCGGACGGGTCGGAGCGGGTGGTGATGGCCAGGGCGAGGGCGTCGTGGGCCGGGTGGGGCAGCAGTTGCAGGCCGAGCGCGGCGAGCGTGCCAAGGAGCCGGGCGGGCCGGTCCGGCCGGCCGAGGATGATCCGGTGCCGGTCCGGGGTGGCGTGATGCAACAGGACACCGCCGTCGTCGAGCGGCAGCATCCGCGAGTGCGGGCCGGTGGGGGCCAGCCCCGGAACCGGACTCGGCGGCCGGGCCGGGTCCAGCGGCCAGTGTTCGACGTGCCACCCGGCACCGCCGTCGGAGGCGAGGCAGGCGGCGTAGGAACCGTGCGGAGAGAAGCGGAATGCGGTGCGAGTCAGCATGTGTGCGCGAACTCCTGGCCTGGACACCCGGTCGACCGGCCGACCACCGGGGCGTACACGTTGTGTACACATATGACTACCAAGTGCGGCAGATGGCCGGTACGTCGCCCCCCCACCCCGGTCTGACCGAGGGCGCTCACCCACGCAGCCCTGACCGGATCGTGGTCCGTGGGATGATGAACGTCGTTCCCCCACCGACCGGAATGGATCGTCCGTGCCCGTACCAGCGTCCGCGCCCCAACCCGGCCAGACCGATCCGGCGATGATCCGGAACTTCTGCATCATCGCCCACATCGACCACGGCAAGTCGACGCTCGCCGACCGCATGCTCCAGCTCACCGGAGTGGTCGATGCGCGGTCGATGCGCGCGCAGTACCTCGACCGGATGGACATCGAGCGAGAGCGCGGCATCACGATCAAGAGCCAGGCGGTCCGGTTGCCGTACCAAGCCGGTCCGGGCGCGGACGGCGAGGCGGGTTCGTCGTACGTCCTCAATCTCATCGACACGCCCGGGCACGTCGACTTCACCTACGAGGTCTCGCGCTCGCTGGCGGCCTGTGAGGGCGCGGTGCTGCTGGTCGACGCGGCGCAGGGGATCGAGGCGCAGACGCTCGCCAACCTCTACCTCGCGCTGGACGCCGACCTGCACATCATCCCGGTGCTGAACAAGATCGACCTGCCGTCGGCCCAGCCGGAGAAGTACGCCGCCGAGCTGGCCCGGATCATCGGGTGCGAGGAGAGCGACGTGCTCAGGGTGTCGGCGAAGACCGGTGAGGGCGTGGAGGACCTGCTCGACGCGATCGTCGCGCAGGTGCCGCCGCCCGAGGGCGACCCGGACGCGCCTGCCCGGGCGCTGATCTTCGACTCGGTGTACGACACCTACCGCGGCGTGGTGACCTACATCCGGGTCGTCGACGGCAAGATCGGCCACCGCGAGCGGGTGCTGATGATGTCGACGAAGGCGTCCCACGACACCCTCGAGGTCGGGGTCATCTCGCCCGACCCCAAGCCGTCGGCGTCACTCGGCGTCGGCGAGGTCGGCTACATCATCACCGGCGTGAAGGAGGTCCGGCAGTCCCGTGTCGGTGACACGGTGACCCAGGCCGGCAACCGTGCCGAGAAGGCGCTCGGCGGCTACCGCCACCCCAACCCGATGGTCTACGCCGGGCTGTATCCCCTGGACGGCGACGACTACCCCGACCTGCGCGAGGCGCTGGACAAGCTGCAACTGAACGACGCCGCGCTGCTGTACGAGCCGGAGACCTCGGGCGCGCTCGGGTTCGGTTTCCGCTGCGGCTTCCTCGGCCTGCTGCACATGGAGATCGTCCGCGAGCGCCTCGAACGCGAGTTCAACCTCGACCTGATCTCCACCGCGCCGAACGTCGTCTACCGCGTCGTGATGGAGGACGCCTCGGAGGTCGTGGTGACCAACCCGAGCGAGTTCCCGCGGGGCAAGATCGCCGAGATTCACGAGCCGGTCGTACGCGCCACCGTCCTCACCCCGGCCGACTTCATCGGCGCGGTGATGGAGCTGTGCCAGACGCGGCGCGGGCAGCTGCAGGGCATGGACTACCTGTCCGAGGACCGCGTGGAGATGCGCTACACCCTGCCGCTGGCCGAGATCGTGTTCGACTTCTTCGACGCGCTGAAGAGCCGTACCCGCGGCTACGCCTCACTCGACTACGAGCCCACCGGCGAGCAGGCGGCCGACCTGGTGAAGGTCGACATCCTGCTGCACGGCGATCCGGTCGACGCGTTCAGCGCGATCGTGCACAAGGACAAGGCCTACACCTACGGTGTGGCGATGGCGCAGAAGCTGAAGGACCTCATCCCGCGCCAGCAGTTCGAGGTGCCGATCCAGGCAGCGATCGGCTCCCGGATCATCGCCCGGGAGAGCGTCCGCGCCATCCGCAAGGACGTTCTCGCCAAGTGCTACGGCGGCGACATCACCCGCAAGCGGAAGCTGCTGGAGAAGCAGAAGGAAGGCAAGAAGCGGATGAAGATGGTCGGCCGGGTCGAGGTGCCGCAGGAGGCCTTCATCGCGGCGTTGTCCACCGACTCGGGGAAGAAGTCCGAGTCCGGCGGCAAGAAGTAGGCCGCGGTGCGGCACCGAACGCCGCTCCGGCACGCGCACGGCGAACTGCCCGGTTCGTCCACGTGGGCTACGCCGGCGGCAGCTCAGTCACTACGGTGGAGGCAGGCCGGTACGGCGGGCCAGGCGACCACTCCGTACTCGCCAGGTGTGCCACCGGCCCGGCCCGTCCCTACGCTGCTCCTCACCGAGGTGGAGGCCCGCGATGTCCAGTGACCTGCTCTGGGGGAGCAACCCAGGCGACGTCGACCAGTCCAAGGTCGACAACCGCGCGTCCACCGTGGCCGAGCTGATCCTGCGACGGTTCGAGTCGACGCCGGACGCGGAGGCGTTCCGGCGCCCCGTCGACGGCGGCTGGGAGTCGTGCACCTGGGGCCAGACCGGTGAGCGCGTACGCCGGCTGGCGGCCGGCCTGATCTCCCTCGGCATCGAGCCCGAGCAGCGGGTGGCGATCGCCTCCAGTACGCGCTACGAGTGGGTGCTGGCCGACTTCGCGATCATGTGCGCGGGTGCGGCCACCACGACGGTCTACCCCACCACCACGCCGGACGAGGCGAGCTACATCCTCGGTGACTCCGGCAGCCGGGTGGTCTTCGTCGAGGACGACGAGCAGCTGAAGAAGATCCGCGAGCACCGGGCGGAGCTGCCCGACATCGCCTGGCTGGTGACGTTCGCCGACGGCACCGCCGGGGGCGACGGGGGCGGACGCGAAGGTGGCGCCGACGACCTGCTGACCCTCGCCGAGCTGGAGGAACGCGGCGCCGCGTACCTCGCCCAGCACCCCGACGCCATCGAGAAGGCCGTCGCCACGATCGGGCCGGACAGCCTCGCCACGCTCATCTACACCTCGGGCACCACCGGCCGGCCGAAGGGCGTCCGCCTCAGCCACGACTGCTGGACCTACGAGGGCGCTGCCATCGACGCGGTGCGGATCCTGCACCCGGACGACCTGCAGTACCTCTGGCTGCCGCTGGCGCACTCCTTCGGCAAGGTGCTGCTGTCGGCGCAGGTGCAGATCGGCTTCGCCACCGCGATCGACGGGCGGGTCGACAAGATCATCGAGAACGTCGCCGTCGTCCGGCCGACCTTCATGGGCGCCGCGCCGCGGATCTTCGAGAAGGCGTACGGCCGGATCAACTCCACGATCGAACACGAGGGCGGACCGAAGGCGGCGCTGTTCCACTGGGCGATCGGCGTCGGCCGCCGGGTCTCGGAGCTGCGCCAGCAGGGCACCGAGCCCTCCGGTGTGCTCGCCCTGCAGTACAAGGTCGCCGACCGGCTGGTGTTCGCCAAGATCCGGGACCGGTTCGGTGGGCGGCTGCGGTTCTTCGTCTCCGGTGCGGCCGCGCTCAGCCAACAGCTGTCGGAGTGGTTCCACGCCGCCGGGATCCTGATCATCGAGGGGTACGGCCTGACCGAGACCAGCGCCGGATCCTGCGTCAACCTGCCCGGACGGTTCCGCTTCGGCAGCGTCGGCCCGGCGCTGCCCGGCACGCAGGTGCGGATCGCGCACGACGGCGAGGTGCTGATCAAGGGGCCCGGCGTGATGCGGGGCTACCAGGGGATGCCCGAGCTGTCCGACGAGGTGCTCGACCCCGACGGCTGGTTCCACACCGGCGACATCGGCCAGCTCGACGACCAGGGCATGCTGCGGATCACCGACCGCAAGAAGGACCTGTTCAAGACGTCCAACGGCAAGTACGTCGCCCCGCAGGCGATCGAGACGATGTTCAAGGCGCTGTGCCCGTACGCCAGTCAGGTCGTGGTGCACGGCGAGGGCCGGACGTTCTGCTCGGCGCTGGTGACCCTGGACGAGGACTCCATCGTCGGCTGGGCGCGCGAGAACGGCCTGGAGGGGCGAAGCTACGAGGAGATCGCGACCTCCGACCAGGCACGGGCGATGCTGCAGGGGTACGTCGACCAGCTCAACGGCCGGCTCAACCGCTGGGAGACGATCAAGAAGTTCGCGGTCCTCGACCACGACCTCACCGTGGACGACGGCGAGATGACCCCGAGCCTGAAACTCAAGCGCCGCGTGGTGGAGACGCGCTACGCGGACGTCCTGGACGGGTTCTACTCGTGACCGAACTCCTGCCTGAACTCCTGGCCGAACTCCTGCCTGACTGCCGGCCTCTCGACGACTGATTGCCTGCGACCGTGCCCTCGACCCTGCCCGACGGTGAACCCGTGCCGAGCGACGGCGCGCTGCCGCCGTCCGCGCTGGCGGGTCTGGGCGACGCTGCTGATACTGCCGACCGGCCCTTCGGGGTCTACGTCCACGTGCCGTTCTGCGTGACCCGCTGCGGCTACTGCGACTTCAACACCTACACCGCGGAGGAACTCGGTCCGGCCCCGGGCGCGTCCCGGGCGACGTACGCGCAGGCGGCGATCAGCGAGGTCCGGCTGGCCGGCCGGGTGCTGTCGGCGCCCACCGGAGCGCCCGCCGCGCCGGTCTCGACGGTGTTCGTCGGCGGTGGTACGCCCACGCTGCTCCCGCCCGCCGACCTCGGCGCCGTGCTGCGCGCGGTGGAGGCGGAGTTCGGTCTCGCCCCGGGTGCCGAGGTGACGACGGAGGCGAACCCCGAGTCGGTCGACCGGCGCTACCTCGACGAGTTGCGCGCACAGGGCTTCAACCGGATCTCCTTCGGCATGCAGAGCGCCCGTCCGCACGTGCTCGCCACCCTCGACCGGCGGCACACCCCGGGCCGGCCGCAGGCGTGCGTCGCGGAGGCGCGGGCGGCCGGGTTCGACCACGTCAACCTGGACCTGATCTACGGCACGCCGGGGGAGTCCGACGACGACTGGCAGGCCAGCCTGGACGCGGCGGTCGCCGCCGGACCCGACCACGTGTCGGCGTACTCGCTGATCGTCGAGGACGGCACCCGACTGGCCGCCCAGATCCGGCGCGGTGTGCTCGCCGCCCCGGACGACGACGTGCTCGCCGACCGCTACCTGCGGGCGGAGGAGACGCTGCACGCGGCGGGCTTCTCGTGGTACGAGGTCTCCAACTGGGCGCGTGACGAGACAGCGCGGTGCCGGCACAACCTGCTGTACTGGACCGGCGGCGACTGGTGGGGGATCGGTCCCGGTGCCCACAGCCACGTCGGCGGCGTCCGGTGGTGGAACGTCAAGCACCCCGCCGCCTACGCCGAACGCCTGGCCCGGGGCGTGAGCCCCGCGCACGCGCGGGAGGTGCTGGACGCGCAGACCCGCACGGTCGAACGCGTCATGTTGGAGGTACGCCTCGCGGGCGGCCTGGCCGTGAGCGTTCTGGACGACACCGGGCGTGCGGCGGCGAGGCGGGCGGCGGCGGACGGGATGGTGGTCCCCGAGGCGCTGGCCGCCGGCCGGGTCGTCCTCACCCTGCGCGGCCGGCTGCTCGCCGACGCGGTGGTCAGGGACCTGCTCGGCTGGGGCAGCGACCTACTGTCAAGCGCTGGTTGACATTCCGAAATCGTCACCTGCTTGCGCTGTCAGGCCTTCCTTGACAGCTGTCAGGCGTCACTTGACGAAGCGGATGTTCACCGGGTAGCGGTACCACTCACCCCGCCGGGCGGCGACGCTGGCGAGAATCACCAGCACGACGTAGGCGATCCCGATGAACGGCAGCAGCACCAGCCCGATCACCACGAAGACCAGCAGGCCCGCGATCGCGGCCGCCAGCAGCGTGGTGAGCTGGAAGTTCAGCGACTCGACCGCGTGGTATCTGACGTATGCCGAGTCCTTTCCCTTGGCCAGCAACACGATCAGCGGGCAGAGGAAGCCGAGGGCGACGTAGGCGGCGACGAAACTGCCCAGATGCGCGCCGAACGCCCAGTTCCGCTCGTCCTCCACCGTCATGACACCTGATCCCGCCGTCGGCTGCTCCGGTGACGGCGAGGAGGTCGCACCCGGCTCCGGCGTCGGCGGCCGTGTCGTACCGCTCTCCGGCGGGGGATACGGCGAGCGGCCAGGCTCCGGTGAGGGTGGCGGCGTTCCGTTGCCCGGCCGGGGTTCCTCGTGCTGCTGGCTCATGTCGGCCTCCTTACCCGATACCCGGGTGGCCCTCACCGGGCCGCCGGGGACCGCCGGTGGGCGTCAGGCGAGATCTCACGGCGTGCGCCACGGGACCGGCCCGCCGCGCCCTCCCGTCCAGCCTGTCACGCCCGGGCCGAAGCCGGCACCCGACGCATCGGGCGAATGCGCCGAACCGTCCGGCCGAACGAAAGACACCGGGTCGGGTGACAGCCGGGAAAGAATCAGTCGGCGTCGACGGTGACGAAGTCGATGAGGTGCTCGACCCGGCCGAGCAGCGCGGGTTCGAGGTCTCGGAAGTCGCGGACGGTGCCCAGGATCTGCTTCCACGCCCGGGCGATGTCGGCCTGCTCGTCGTGCGGCCAGCCCAGGGCGGCGCAGATGCCGTGCTTCCACTCCGTCTGCCGGGGGATGTCGGGCCAGCGGTCCAGACCCACCCGTTCGGGTCGTACGGCCGCCCAGATGTCCACGAACGGGTGTCCGACCACCAGGACGTGAGCGCCGTAGGGCCCGCGCGCGACCTCCTCGGCGATCCGGCTCTCCTTGCTGCCGGGGACCAGGTGGTCGACCAGGACGCCGAGTCGGCGCCGGGGTTCGGGCCGGAACTCCGCCACGACCGCGGCGAGGTCGTCCACACCCTCGAGGTACTCCACGGCGACGCCCTCGATCCGCAGGTCGTCGCCCCACACCTTCTCGATCAGCTCCGCGTCGTGGCGGCCCTCGACGTAGATCCGGCTGGCCCGGGCGACCCTGGCCCGTGAGTTGCGGACCGCGATCGAACCTGACGCGGTGCGGGTGGGCCCGGCCGCGGGCGCTGCCTTCGGGCGCCGGATCGCGACCGGCTTCCCCTCCAGCCAGAACCCCGGACCGTACGGATAGCTGCGCCGCACCCCGCGCCGGTCCTCCAGCACCACGAGGTCGCGCTGGATCGCGACCACCGCGCCGCAGAAGCCGGTGGTGGCGTCCTCGAGCACCATGTCGGGCTCGACGTCCACCTCGACCGTCCGGCCGAGCTTCGGCGCCCGCCAGTCGGTGGTCAGGACGTCCTGCGTATAGCGATCACCAGGTCCGGCCATGATCGGTGAGCGTAGCGGCGGACCGGCCCGCGAGCGGGGACCGCCACGCCGCCCGCCGCCACGCCGCGTGCCGTCCGCCACGCCGTGTGCCCGGCGCCGGCACCGACCGGTCGCAGCACCGCCCGGCGTCGTACGTCGTACGCCGGCGGTCGTTTCGGCTACTGGCCCAGCAGGGGGAGGGAACGCCGGCCCGGTCCCGCTTCCGGTCCCGCGGGCCCGGCCGTCGGGGCGCCGGACTCGCGCAGGTGCCGGTAACCCCGGCGGACCGCCTCGGCCAGCCGCTCAGTGGCGTAGGGCCACTCCGCCACGGCCAGTGCCTCGCCCTCCGGCACACCCTCCTGGAACAGCCGGCGGATCGTCTCCGCGACCGCGGTGACGTCGCCGAACTGCGCGGTCACGAACGCCTGGTCCACCACGGCGCCGTGCCCGGGCACGACTACCGACGACGGTGTGAGCAGGCCGGTGAAGATCTCCAGCGTCGGCGGCCACTCCAGCGGGAACGAGTCGTCGCCGTACGCCGGCGGCCCGGACTCCTCCACCAGGTCGCCGGCGAACACGACGTCGGCGTCCGGCACCCGGACGGCCACGTCGCCGTCGGTGTGGCCGCGGCCGGGGTGGACGAGTTCGACCACCCGGTCACCGAGGTCGACGACGGCCACCGAGGCGAAGGTGCGGTCGGGCGGGGTCAGCACGAGCTCGGCCATGTCCTGTGCCCACTCGGTGGAGCGCCGGGCGAGGTCGGCGCGTACCTCCTCACCCCGCTCGGCCAGCACCCCGGGCACCGTCTCGTGGCCGTAGATCGTGGCGTCGGCGAACCTGCCGTTACCGAACGTGTGGTCGAAGTGCCAGTGGGTGTCGACGACCCACCGGACCGGCAGGTCGGACAGCGTGGCGAGGTCGGCGCGGAGTTCGTCCGCTTCGCGTGGACCGCCCCGGGTGTCCACGACGAGCAGTCCGCCGGCGCCGACGACCACGCCCACGGTGACGTCGAACGACGGGTAGCGACGGGCGAAACAGCCGGACCCCACCTCGGTCCAGCTGCCGGTCGGGTCGGCTTCGGGGACATTCACGCCCACAGCATCCCATCGGCGCGGTCGGCACAAGGTGGCCGTGTCGCCGTAGACTGGCACTCAGGTTCGGCGAGTGCCAGTCTGGTGCCGGTCCATGATCCGTTCGGACGGCGCACTCGCGCGTGGGCTCGTCGAGGTGGCGGGCCCACTGCCACGCCCGGCGGCTCGCGCGAGCCGGTACCGTCCGAACCAACCGCACCACCGCACGTAGACGTGAACGCACCAGGACGAGGGAGGCCGAAGCCAATGCTCGACGACCGGAAGCTGGCCGTCCTCCGCGCGATCGTCGAGGACTACGTCCACACCGAGGAGCCCGTCGGCTCGAAGGCGCTGGTCGACCGGCACAACCTGGGGGTGTCCCCGGCGACCGTGCGCAACGACATGGCCGCGCTGGAGGAGGAGGGCTACATCGCCCAGCCGCACACCAGCGCCGGCCGGATCCCCACCGACAAGGGCTACCGCCTGTTCGTCGACCGGCTGACCACGATCAAGCCGATGTCGAGCGCCGAACGCCGCGCCATCTCGGCGTTCCTGGAGGGTGCGATCGACCTGGACGACGTGGTGCACCGCACGGTGCGCCTGCTCGCCCAGATCACCCGGCAGGTCGCCGTCGTGCAGTACCCCACGCTCACCCGCTCCACGGTGCGGCATGTGGAACTCGTCACGTTGTCGTCCACCCGGCTGCTGATCGTCCTGATCACCAGCACCGGCCGGGTCGAGCAGCGGGTGGTCGACGCCGGCGGCACGGTGGCCGACGAGTTCCTGCGCGACGTCCGGGCCCGGCTCAACGCCGCGGTCATCGGACGGTCGCTCACCGACGCGGCGTCGGCGGTCGCCGACCTGCCGGACGCGTTCGAGGTGTCCGAACGCCCGCAGGTCACCGCCATCGTGTCGACGTTCATGGAGACCGTCGCCGAGCGCACCGAGGGCCGGATCGCGGTGAGTGGTACGGCCAACCTCATCCCGTTCGGCGCGGAGTTCCACACCTCCATCCGGCCGGTCCTGGAGGCACTGGAGGAGCAGGTCGTCCTGCTCCGCCTGCTCGGTGAGGCCACCGGCCCGTCCGGCTTCACCGTCCGGATCGGTCACGAGAACCCCGTCGTCGAACTCTCCACGGCTTCAGTGGTCACCACCGGCTATGGTCCTGGGGACGAGGCCGTCGCCAATCTCGGGGTGGTCGGGCCGACCCGAATGGACTACCCGGGCACCATGGGAGCGGTTCGCGCCGTAGCCCGCTATGTCAGCCAGATCCTCGCAGGGGAATGATCCGAGGGAATGAGTCAGTGCCGAAGGCATCCCAGAGCATGAGCCAGGACTACTACGAGCTCCTCGGCGTCCGTCGCGACGCCTCCGCGGAGGAGATCAAGAAGGCCTACCGTCGGCTGGCGCGCACGCTGCACCCAGACGTCAACCCCGACCCGGAGACGCAGGAGCGGTTCAAGGAGGTCACCCGCGCATACGAGGTCCTGTCGGACCCGAAGAAGCGCGAGGTGTACGACCTGGGCGGCGACCCGATGGCGTCCGGCGCCGGCCAGGGCGCGGGGTTCGGTCCGGGCTTCTCGTTCACCGACATCATGGACGCGTTCTTCGGCTCGTCCGGCACCCGCGGGCCTCGTCCGCGCACCCGGCGTGGCCAGGACGCGCTGCTGCGCCTCCCGGTCGACCTCGCCGAGGCGGTGTTCGGCGCGGTCAAGGAGATCCAGGTCGACACCGCCGTGGTGTGCCAGAGCTGCCAGGGCGGCGGCGCCGCTCCCGGCACGTCGCCGAGCACCTGCACGGTGTGTGAGGGCCGCGGCGAGGTCAACTCCGTCCAGCGTTCGTTCCTGGGCCAGGTGATGACCACCCGGCCGTGCCCCCGCTGCCAGGGGTTCGGAACGATCATCCCCAACCCCTGCCCGGAGTGCGCGGGGGAGGGACGGGTGCTGTCCCGCCGTACGCTCGCGGTCAAGATCCCGGCCGGCGTCGACGACGGCACCCGCATCCAGCTGTCCGGCCAGGGCGAGGTGGGGCCCGGTGGCGGACCCGCCGGCGACCTGTACGTCGAGATCCAGGTCGAGCCGCACGAGGTGTGGAGCCGGCACGGCAACGACCTGCACTGCACCGTCAAGCTGCCGATGACCGCCGCCGCGCTCGGCACCACGATCTCCCTGGACACCCTGGACGAGGACTCGGTCGAGGTGGAGGCCAAGGCGGGCACCCAGTCCGGCCACGAGCTGGTGATCCCCGGCCGCGGCGTACCCCACCTGTCCGGTGGTTCCCGGCGCGGTGACCTGGTGGTGCACGTGGTGGTGGAAACCCCGTCCCGGCTCGACCACACCCAGCGGGAGCTGCTCACCGAGTTGGCCAGGCTGCGCGGCGAGGAGAAGGCCAGCGGGCAGTTCACCTCCGAGCGCAGGGGCGGGGTCTTCTCCCGCATCCGGGACGCGTTCAACGGCTGAACCGAAGACCCGAACCGAACGATCCGAACCGAACGATCCGAACCGACGGAGGGGAGCCCGGCGTGACGAGCGACGCCGACTGCGTGTTCTGCCGCATCGTGGCGGGGGAGATTCCGGCGGAGGTGGTCCGCGAGACCGAGCGCACGCTGGCCTTCCCCGACGTGACCCCGCAGGCGCCGGTGCACGTGCTGGTGATCCCCAAGGAGCACCGGGCCGACCTCGACGCGGTGGTCGCCGCCGATCCGGAGCTGGCCGGTGAGCTGTTGCGCGAGTGCGCCGCGGTGGCCGACGAGCTGGGCGTACGCGAGTCCGGCTACCGCGTGGTCACCAACATCGGCGCCGAGGGTGGCCAGGGCGTGTTCCACTGCCACCTGCACGTGCTGGCCGGCCGGCAGATGTCCGACGCGCTCGGCTAGCCGCGGCCCCTCGCCGGTGCCGCCGGCCCCCGGCCGGTGCCGCCGGCGTCGACCCGTCCCGGGGTGATCTTCACGCCAGGGCGGACCGGGCATCTCGCCCACAGCGGAAATACCAGTCCCGGTTCCGGCCGGGCGGAGCTACGATGAACGACGTTTCGAGCGTCGGGATACCGAAGGAGGGGCCGAACAGGCCGCCCATGGCGCAGACCAGCCCCACACAGACCAAGATCGTCGTACCCTCCAGCATCTCGATGGTGAGCCTGCTCGGGCCGGGCGACGAGTTCCTCCAGGTGGCGGAGAAGGAGTTCGACGCCCAGATCCACGTGCGCGGCAACGAGATCACCGTGACCGCCCCGCCGGAGGAGCGCATCCTCGTCGAGCAGCTCTTCGACGAGCTGGTCGCCATCGTCCGTTCCGGGCACGGCCTGACCTCCGACGCGGTGGAGCGCAGCGTGGCGATGCTGCGTACCCGCGACGCCGAACGCCCCACCGACGTCCTCACCCTCAACATCCTGTCCAACCGCGGCCGCACGATCCGGCCCAAGACGGTCGGGCAGAAGCGCTACGTCGACGCGATCGACAAGCACACGGTGATCTTCTCCGTCGGCCCGGCCGGCACCGGCAAGACCTACCTCGCGATGGCGAAGGCGGTCCAGGCGCTGCAGGCCAAGCAGGTCAACCGGATCATCCTCACCCGGCCGGCGGTCGAGGCCGGCGAGCGGCTGGGCTTCCTGCCCGGCACGCTGTCGGAGAAGATCGACCCCTACCTCCGGCCGCTGTACGACGCGCTGCACGACATGATCGACCCCGACTCCATCCCGAGGTTGCTGACCGCCGGGACGATCGAGGTCGCGCCGCTCGCCTACATGCGCGGCCGCACCCTCAACGACGCGTTCATCGTCCTGGACGAGGCTCAGAACACCTCGCCGGAGCAGATGAAGATGTTCCTCACCCGGCTGGGCTTCGGCTCCAAGATGGTGGTGACCGGCGACGTCACCCAGATCGACCTGCCGGGCGGCACGTCGTCGGGGCTGAAGGTCGTGCACGACATCCTCGACGGGCTCGACGACGTGCACTTCAGCACGCTGGGCAGCCAGGACGTCGTACGCCACAAGCTGGTGGGCCGGATCGTCGCCGCCTACGACGCCTACGAGGCCAAGCGCTCCACGGACGCCGCCGGCCGTCCGGTCGAGGTCGGCCGGCGCCAGCCCGCGCCGCGGCGTCCCTGACCGGCTCGCCGACCGGTCCGGCGCCCGCGTACCGTCGAGCCGCCACCGAGATTCCGCCACCATCGCGAAAGCATCTGTGAAGCGCCCATGAGCATTGACATCGCCAACGAGTCCGGCGCCGAGGTCGACGAACGCGAGCTGTCCCGGCTCGCCCGCTTCGTCCTGGACCGGATGCGGCTGCACCCACAGGCCGAGCTGTCGGTCGTCCTCGTCGACGAGGAGACGATGGCCGAGCACCACGTGCGGTGGATGGACGAGCCCGGCCCGACCGACGTCCTCGCGTTCCCGATGGACGAGCTGCGGCCCGGCCGGGAGGGCGAGGAGCCGCCGAGCGGGCTGCTGGGCGACGTGGTGCTGTGCCCGCAGGTCGCCGAACGCCAGGCGAAGGATGCCGGTCACTCCACCGAGGACGAGTTGCAGCTGCTCGCCACGCACGGGATCCTGCACCTGCTGGGATACGACCACGGCGAGCCTGAGGAGCATCAGGAGATGTTCGGCCTGCAAGCCCGCCTGCTGGCGGAGTGGCAACCGCATCGTGGGGCGGGCGACGACGGATGACCGGTGACGTCTGGCTGGTCGTCCTGGCTGCGTTCCTGGTCCTCGTCGCCGGGTTCCTCGCCTCCGCCGAGGCTGCCCTGTCGGCGTTCTCCAAGTCGCGTGCCGACGGTCTGGTCGCGGCCGGCCGGCGTGGTGCGGACCGGGTACGCATGCTGGTCGAGGACCGCGCGCCGTACCTCAACACCGCCCTCTTCCTGCGGCTGGTCTGCGAGCTGACAGCCACCGTGCTGGTCGCCGACGTGCTGTTCGGCGTCTTCCACGCGACCTGGGCGGCGATCCTGGTCACCGCCGGGGTGATGATCCTGGTGTCGTACGTCGTCGTCGGCGTGGCGCCGCGCACGATCGGCCGCCAGCACCCCGACCGGGTGGCGCTGGTGACCGCGCCGTCGGTGCTCGCGCTGACCCGGGTACTCGGCCCGCTGCCGAAGCTGCTGATCCTGCTCGGTAACGCCCTCACCCCCGGCAAGGGCTTTCGCGAGGGCCCGTTCGCCACCGAGGCCGAGCTGCGCGAGCTGGTCGACATCGCCGAGGCGAGCCGGGTGATCGAGTCCGGCGAGCGCGAGATGATCCACTCGGTGTTCGAGCTGGGCGACACCATCGTGCGCGAGGTGATGGTTCCCCGTACCGACATCGTGGTCCTCGAACGCAACAAGACCCTGCGTCAGCTGATGTCGCTCGCCCTGCGCAGCGGCTTCTCCCGGATCCCCGTGATCGGGGAGAACCTCGACGACGTGGTGGGCGTGGCCTACCTCAAGGACGTCACCCAGCGGGTGTACGACAACCGCCAGGCCGAGACCACCGAACGCGTCGAGCAGGTGATGCGCCCGCCGGCGTTCGTGCCCGACTCCAAGCCGGTCGACGGCCTGCTGCGGGAGATGCAGCAACAGCGCACGCACCTCGCGATCGTCCTGGACGAGTACGGCGGCACCGCCGGCCTGGTCACGATCGAGGACATCCTGGAGGAGATCGTCGGCGAGATCACCGACGAGTACGACGTGGCGCCGCAGTCGGTCGAACGCCTCGGCAGCGGGGCGGTGCGGGTCAGCTCGAGGTTGCCGATCCACGAGCTCGGCGAGCTGTTCGACCTGGAGCTGGACGACGAGGACGTGGACAGCGTCGGCGGCCTGATGGCCAAGCACCTGGACAAGGTGCCGATCCCGGGGGCGAGGGTAGCCGTGGAGGGCCTGCAGCTGCTGGCCGAGGGCCCGGTCGGCCGCCGTAACCGGATCCCGACCATCCTGGTCACCCGGGTGGACCACCACTCCTGGGACGAGGCCGAGGAGAACTCCGAGGAGCGCACCTCCTCCTGACCCGATATGCCCCTCCTCGGAAGGGCGTGTGCTTTCCAGGGGCAGCCGTCCGCGGGTCAGACAGCCTGATTCGGCGGGCGTTCGCTGGTGAGCGCGAGGTTGTTGCCGTCGGGGTCGCGGAAGAACGCCATCCACAACTCCGTCACCTCGTCCCGGTGCACCAGGTGCGGTCCGTCGAGGAACTCCACGCCGCGCTCACGCAGCCGGGCGTGTTCGGCGTCGAGGTCGTCGACACCGAAGTAGAGCGTCACCCGGCCGGCGAAGTCCGGTGTCTCCGGTACGCCGAGATAGAGGCGCACGTCACCCGACTGGAAGAACGCCATCGGCTGCCCGGGGACCCGGAACAGGAACGGGATCTGGAGTACGTCGCGGTAGAACTCCACCGACCGGTCGACGTCACCGACGCTGATGTGCACCTGGGAAAGTGGTCCGACTGACATGGCCTCTCCTATACTTAACCTGGGTGAAAGGATAACCATGGTTAAGCAACGAGGGCAAGGCGGCCTGCCGGAGCCGCCCGCCGGTGTTCCCGACGACGACCTGCACTCCACCGCCAACTTCCTGCACTCCGCGGCGTTGCGGCTGCTCCGGGTCGCTCGTACCGCCGACACCGAGATGGACCTCGACGGCCCGCGGGCGTCGCTGCTGTCCGTGCTGGTGTTCACCGGACCCCGGTCGGTCGGTGCACTGGCGCGGATCGAGCAGGTGTCGGCACCCGCGATCACCAAGTCGGTCAGCGCGCTGGAAGGCCTCGGACTGGTCGACCGAACGCCGGACGCGGCTGATCGCCGGGTGGTGCTCGTCGCGGCCACGCCGGCGGGGCAGCGGTTGCTGGAACGCGGCCGGGCCGCGCGGGTGCGTGCCGTCGCCGACCTGTTGTCGGGCCTGTCCGAACGGGACCTCGCCACGCTGCGCCGTGCCGCCGGGCTGATCGGCCACCAACTCGTACGGGACGCGGCCGGCGACAGTGAGCAGGACCGACGCTAGGCGTGGCGCAGGACAGCGGCCAGGCATGCGCAGGACAGCGGCCAGGCATGCGCAGGACAGCAGCCAGGCAGGCATGCGCAGGGCAGACGCCAGGCGTGCGCAGGACAGACCCTGGAGAGGGCGCGCCCTACGCCGACAGGCCACCGTCGACGACGTACGTCGCGCCGGTGACGTAGGACGCCTCGTCGCTGCCGAGAAAGAGGATCACCTGCCCGATTTCGCGTGGGTCGGCCTGGCGCCGCAGCAGCGTGGGAGTCTGGCGTCGCAGCTGCTCGCGGGCCTGCTCCGGGGTTTCCCCGGTGGCTTCCGCTCGCCGTCGTACGTGGAAGTCCGTCAGTGTCGGGCCCGGGCAGACGGCGTTGACCCGGATGCCGTCCGCCGCGTGGTCGTACGCCATCGCGCGGGTCATGGCCAGCAGGCCTGCCTTCGTCGCGTCGTACTGTGCCATCCCCGGGCGGCCCGCCAGCGCATTCGCGGAGGAGACGTTGACGATGCTGCCGCCGCCGCGGCGGACCATCTCGGGCACCGCGAACTTCGCGCAGTACGCCGCCTGCAGCAGGTTGCCGCGGACGATGTAGTCCCACGAGGCAGGGTCGGCCTCGGTCACCGGGCCCCATACCCGCACCCCGGCGACGTTGGCGAGGATGTCGAGGCCGCCGAACGCGCGGACGGTCTCCTCGACCGCGCGCCGCGCCTCCGCCTCCTCGTCCAGCCGGGCCGCCACGGCAAGCGCCCGGCGACCGTCCGGGTCGATTCCCTCGGCCGCCTGCTTCACCGCCTCGTCGTCGACGTCGACCAGCGCGACCGAGGCGCCCTGTTCGGCGAACAGCCGCGCGGTCGCCGCGCCGATCCCGCCGCCGCCCCCGGTCACGAGAGCGACCTTTCCTTCCACCCGGCCGGCTGTGTTCATGATGATCATCCTTGCTCGCACGATCCGGGCCGGTCCAGCGCGACGCCCGGCCAGAACCGTCCGCGTCGCGGGAACGCGGCCGCGCAACTCGCGGCGCCGCCACCAGGCTGCACGGCTGCACTGAAGGGTCGTCGTAGCCCAGTGCACCACCAACAAGGTGCTGAAGGGTCGTCTAGCCCAGTGATACCTGGCCGCAAAACAGCACCGAAGAGTCGTCGTAGCCAGCACCGCCAGACCCACCGGAAAGATCGGCGCAAGGGCACGGAACGCGGATTCGCGGGCCGCTCGAGAAATCGTCCCCGAAGATCATTAAGGCCGTGTTTCGCCGCTCGGATAACGGAATTCGCGATGACAGAAAACTCACCATCTCTCATGTGAGAGCGGCTTCACGAACGACGATGGCCACCGGAATTCATCCGGTGGCCATCGGGAGTTCGAAGATGTGACGGCACCTATCGCTACGGGTGGAACCCGAGGCGCCGTCACACCCGAGGTGTCACGACGAATGTCTCAGCGGGGAAGGTCGTACTTTCCGGCCTTGACGTCGCCGACGAACGCGGCCCAGGACACCGGGGACACGGCGAGCACGCCGCGATTCCGGTCCTTGGTGTCGCGAACGCCCACGTGGGCGGCCGAGGTGCCGACCTCCACGCAGTTGCCACCGTTGTTGGAGTAACTGGCCTTCTTCCAGCCGCTGAACTGCTCACTCACGATGAGATCCTTTCCATTTCTGCCGCCGCCTCGGTGAGAAAATCGGCACTGTCCTCGGTTGACAGTGCCGCCTTCTGGAGGCGCTCCCACAGGGTTTCATATTGTCCGACCTCGTTCCCTTCCATGAGAACGACATCGGCCGTCAATGTGTCCACGGCCGCCACAACGGGGTCCTTACGGTCTTCGAATGTGTAAAGACTGAAAGGGCCCCTCGGGACCATGTAGCCCTGCACTTTCGCAGATACCGGGAGCACCCGTAGATTGACACGCCGTCGGGAACCGACCGAGGCGAGATAGTGCAACTGCGAGGCGAGGATCTCCGGTGGCGCGGAATAGCCGCGGGCCACCATCTCGTGAATGATGACTTCGTAACTTTGTGGTCCGTCGGGGTCCCACAGCATCGTCTGCCGGCCCGACCGCGCGCGCAGGACCGCTTCGGACGTGGTGGGAATCGACCCCACCAGCGTCAGGTCGTCGGTCTCGCACACCGACTGGGTGTAGGCCTCGATCTGCAGCAGGCCAGGGACGATCGTGCTCTGGTACTCCCGGATCGTCTCGGCGCCGGACTCGAAGTCGGCGTAGGTGGCCTGCCGCCGGTCCATCGGCTGGGACGTCCACCAGCCGTGCACCGCCGCCGTCCGCGCGAGTTCCACGAGCTCGGCACGGTCGTCGCCGGTGACGTCGAGTGCGTCGGCGATCTGCCGGATGACGATCTCGTCCGGCCTGCCCTGGCCGTTCTCCAGCCGGCTGATCTTCGCCGCCGAGACGCCGATCTCGTTGCCGAGCTTGGCGTGGGTCAACTTCGCGCGTTCGCGTCGTTCGCGTAGCTCCCGGCCGAGCCGCTGCCGGCGCACCATCGGACTGCTTCTCACCCCGTGCCCCCTGTCGCCGTTGCGTACCCGGGCGCCCTGGTTTCGGGCCGTCGGGTACCTTCCCGTCCTGTACGGAGTGTCACCACTTTTTACAGAACGTCGCCAAATGAGGTTTGGATCATAGGCGGTGGAGCATCATCAATCCTGCCGAATGATGCAGATTCGGCGAGAACCCGAGTTCCGGTGGGGAGGCATGATGATCGGAACGACCTGGCACGACCAACATCGAGCCATCAGTGCCCGCCTCGCGCCGTGTACCGCGGCCGCGGGTCGGATCGCCGCCGAACTGGCCGACCGGTTCGAGCCCCTTGGAGTCGACGCCGCGCCGTTGTGGGACGAGCGCCGGGGTCGTTGGGGCGTACGAGTTGTCGAACCCGCGAACGGCCTGCTCCACATGCACGTCTGGCTGGACGACGACCACTGGACCTGGGTGCCCGGGTGCGCGTGGTCAGCGGCCGCCGACGACCACGACCGCGTGGTCCGCTTCGTGCTCACCTGGGTCACCGAACACCGGGTGGTCGTGTGATGGCCACCTTCGAGCTCCCGCCGCGTCGAATGCCTCGACCCCCGAAGTCCTTGGCGCGGCGGGCTTCCAGACTGGCCGGCCCGGGGGCGTCCCCGGCCCATTCCCTGCGTTCCCGGGTCGGCCGCACCACCCTGACGGGCACGCCAAGCAACGCCCCCACCGTCCGGGACGTGCTCCGCGAACGCGCCATCGCCCGCGACCTCGGACCCGAGGCCGTCGATGCGCTGGCCCGGGACATGGTCATCCGGCACACGCCCGAGCGAACGGGCTTCGGGCTGCGTCGCTGGTGCGGCCTGCCCGTACCCACCCTGCGCAGGCCGGTGTGTGCCGACTGCGCCGGAGTGTGGCCCTGCGCGCACGTGCGCTGGGCCGAACGCCGCACCACGGCCGCCACCACCACGGGCGGGCGTACGCCTCGCCACGACTCCGGTGCCGAGGCGGCCGAGACACCTGCGGCCCCCACGAACACCCCGCTCGCCCCGTCCACTAACAAAATCCTGATTAGGGACGGGCGGGGTCGGAAAGAAAGAGTAAGTCCCCCCGGGCGAACGACTTTGGCAGAAGCGACGCCCGGAAACCCCCTGATGAGAGGACGTTAAGCCATGCAGGCTTTCACCGCTACCCCCGGCAACGGCTCCAGCTCCGCCGACGAGACGCTCTTCGGCAGCACCGGTGTCCAGCGTGACCAGCTCACTGGTGAGCGGCTGGGCGACCCCCGGGCCTGAGCCCCGAAGGACGGGCCCTCGGACAACGGCGTCCGGGGGCCCGCCCCTGGCCCTGCACGGGGAGGGCCAGGGGCAACTTCGTGTCCGGGACGACATATGAACGCGCTAGCTCGCCTTTACGAGACCAATCCTGAGTTCGTGTCCTACTGCCTCGACGCGCTGTTCGTCCTGGCGGTGGGCTACATGGTTTCCTGCCACCTGCATCCGGACGTCGACTGCCGTAAGTGCAAGGGCACCGGCAAGCACCGGAGTTTCATCTACAAGCGGGCTCGCCGCCCGTGCCACAACTGCGGCGGTACGGGTAGAACCCGCCGCTTCTTCGCCTGGGCGACGGACATCGGCCAGCCGCGCCTCCACGGGCCCCGCTGGTTCAAGTCGAAGCGACACGTCTGAGGGCCGGAGCAAGCCCGGCCCGGTCCGCTGATCGCCGACTCGATGACAACTTCCGCGTTCGAGTAGGTGCGATCAAGCGTGTCTGTCATCGGTGAGAGCGACGTGACGACTTCCCTCATCCTCGAGTTCGAGTTCGAGTTCGAGTTCGAGTTCGAGTTCGAGTTCGAGTTCGAGTTCGAGTTCGACAGGTGACCTGTATCCGGGTCGTGCGACGAGGCGGCCCGCCTCCTCAGTTCGGCGAGGCGTGGGCGTCGAGGATGACGCTGACGGCGTAGTGGAGGTCGAGGGGGTCGCCGGACCACCAGGGCGGGGTGAGCACGTCTTCGCCGAGTGTGGGGTGGAGGTTGGCCCAGTGGTCGAGTACGGATCGGGCGAGGTTGTTGTTGGTGGTGGCTTCGCGGGTGGTGTCGGTGAGGCCTGGCAGTGGGGGTGTTGCGGGGATCTCGGTGCCGTCGGGCCGGTGGAAGCTGAAGTGTCCGCCGGGGCGGGCGGTGAAGGTGTGGCCGCCTTCGTGGGCGAGCCAGTGGTGGTAGCGGCAGATGAGGATGAGGTTGGCCAGGGTGGTGGGGCCGCCGTGGGACCAGTGGTGTGCGTGGTGGATCTGGAGTCCGTGTCTGGTGGTGCATCCGGGTGCTTGGCAGGTGTGGTGTGCGCGGATTCTGACTGCTCGTGCGGTTGCGGCGCGGGGGAATCTGGTGGGGTCGCTCAGGCTGTGGATCTGGCCGTCTGGGTCGAGGTGGAGGGCGGTCCCGGTCGATTCGCAGGCGAGGCGGTCCGCGGTGTCGGGGGCGAGTGGAACGCCGTCGTCGAGGGACGCGGGCTGTCGTGGCGCCGGGCGCGGAGTCGCTTGGCCGGTGGTTGGGGCGGTGGCCGGGGTGAGCTTTGGGGGCTGGGTGGGGTGTAGGTGGATGATGACGCGGTATTTGTCGGCGGAGTTGAGGAATGCCGGGGTGTGGGACAGCAGGGTTTCGGCCATCAGGACGAGTGCGTCTGCGGCCAGTGCGGCGCGGTGGCGGTGGGGGACAGCGCGTGGTGTGTGGCGTGGGGGCGCGGGGTCCGGCGGAGTCTGGTGTGGTCGGTGGTCGGATTCTTCCGCGGAAGAATCCGGGCTGGTGCCATCCGGCGCGGAGTGCACGCGCGTCTCGGCAGGACCGGTGGCGCCGCCGGATCCCGCGGAATCGGGGCGGGCCCCGGCCGGCAGTACTGCGGAGGGCGCGGCTGGTTCGGGTGACGCGGCTGGTTCGGGTGACGCAGGTGGTTCGGGTTTCCGTGCCAGCAAGGTGTCCAGTGCCGCTTCGAGTGCTGCGACGACCGTCGCGCCTTCGTCGGGGGCCAGCCTTCCGCGGATGACCAGTGAGCCGTCCTCGTCGTAGAACCAGCTGATCCCGCGCCGCATCGCTCGCCGGAGATTCTGCTCCTTCGAGCGAGCCGCGGCGCAGCCACGAGCGATCCGGTCGAGTTGGGAAGCGGTGGCACTGAACGCGAGGTTGAGCAGCTCGTCCTCGGCGTCCTCGGCCTCCGTTTCCTCCGCTTCGGCGCCTGTTGGCTGCGCGCCTGTTGGCTGCGCGTCCGTTGGCTGCGCGTCCTCTGGATGCGCGTCCTCCGGCTGAGTGTCCTCACTCCCGTATGTGCCCGAGTGGTCTGGACGATTCTCTTCGCCGGCGTGGTTCTGCGAGTCGGCGGGTTCGCCGTTCGGAACAGGTTCGGATTCCTGCGCCTGGTTTCGGGCTGAGCGAGACGAACGTTGGTCGGCGTCGGCGATCCTTGTGAGCGCGCGCACCTTCGAGTACGACAACCGGCCGGCGGCGAACTCCGCGGCGACCTTGGGGAGTTCTTCCAGGGCGCGTCCGACCCGGAGGTGTTCGTACGCGGCGGACAGACTCGTCCCGCAACGCCAGGACAGCCACTGTGCCGTGGACCTGCACCCGGAGGTGCGCCAGCCCTCGCGGCGGTCGAAGGCGACGATCAGCCGCAGCCACTCGTGCGTGGCGATGGCGATCCTGGAAGCGAGGTCGCAGATCTCGGCCTCCAGACCCTCCAGCGACCTGGGTGCACCACGCGTGCCGGCCAGGTCCGGCCCACCTGTCGCTCCTGCGATTCCTGCCGAACCTGAGGAACGTGCGGTGTCCGGTGGCGCCGAGGTGGACGTCGGCAGTGGCGGTCCATCTCCGGTGTCTGCCTGGTCGGGCATGGCCGGACGTGGAATCCGAGCCCGCGGTGCGGGCGAGGGGCCAGAGGGGTCTGTCGGCGCGGCAGCGAATACGGTCGCAGGGGTATTGAAATCGCTCATGCGTTCGATGGTAGAACTGGCCACCGACAGGCAGCCGGGATCCGATGGCCGGCTGGTCGATGAGGCTCATCAAGACCGACGAGAGCTCCACCTGCGCCGCACCGGGTCGAGGTCCCTCCGAACGACAGAATCCGATGAGCGTCAACGACGGCGGATTCTTCCGCGGAAGAATCCGCCGTCCGTCGAGCTCGCCGCTCCGTCTGGTCGCTGAGCAGGCGTCGAGGGGGTTGTGGAGCGGATCGGGGCGGGCAACTGTTCGGGCAGGCGGGCAACTGTTCCGGGTCGAGGAACGGGCATGGATTCTTCCGCGGAAGAATCCGGAGTCGGGTGGAGCGGGTGCTGAGGGACAGGCCGGAGCAGGTGGTGACTCCCTGGCTACGGACACGCCGGGAAGGTCGTACTCCGAAATGGGTGACAGGGCAGACTCGGCGGCGACGCGCGGCGAGTGGTTTGCCTAGGATCGCCGGGTGACCAGTGCCGAGCTCGATCCCGAAGACGCCAAGATCATCACCCTGGCCCGCTCGACCAGAGCGCGCGCCGGGGCCGCCGAAGGCGCCGGCGTCCGCGACACCACCGGACGCACCTACACCGCCGCGACGGTGGATCTCCCGTCGCTGCGGCTGTCCGCTCTCCGGCTCGCGGTGGCGATGGCCGTGTCCAGCGGCGCCGACGGGCTGGAGGCGGCGGCCGTGGTCACCGAGGCGGTCGAGGCCCCGGCGGAGGACGTCGCCGCGGTGGCCGACCTGGCCGGCGCCGGCGTCCCGGTCATGGTCGCCGGGCCGGACGGGACCGTCCGGACGGTCGCCCACACCGGATAGGGGACAATCGGCCGGGTGAGCGAGGCTACGACGCAGTTCCGGAGCGGGTTCGCCTGCCTGGTCGGGCGACCCAACACCGGCAAGTCCACGTTGACGAACGCCCTGGTCGGCCGCAAGGTGGCCATCGCGTCGTCACGGCCGCAGACGACCCGGCACACGGTGCGGGGGATCGTCAACCGGCCCGACGCCCAGCTGGTCCTGGTCGACACCCCAGGTCTGCACAAACCGCGCACCCTGCTCGGCGAGCGGCTGAACGCGCTCGTCCTCAGCACCCTCGGCGAGGTCGACGCCGTGGGGGTGTGCCTGCCGGCCGACGAACGCATCGGGCCCGGCGACCGCTTCCTGGTCAACGAGATCTCGAAGGTACGCAGGCGTCCCACGGTCGCGATCGTCACCAAGTCCGACCTGGTCGACCCGAGCCGCATGGTCGAGCACCTCACCGCGGTCGCGGCGATGACCAAGGACACCGGCGTCGAGTGGGACGACATCGTCCCGGTGTCGGCTCAGGACGGCACCCGGGTGGACCTGCTCGCCGACCTGCTCGTCGGCAAGCTGCCGCCGGGGCCGCCGCTCTACCCCGAGGGCGAGCTGACCGACGAGCCCGAGGAGGTGCTTGTCGCCGAACTCATCCGCGAGGCCGTCCTCGAGGGTGTCCGCGAGGAGCTGCCCCACTCGATCGCCGTACTGGTGGAGGAGATGGGGCTGCGGGAGGACCGCCCGCAGGACCGGCCGCTACTCGACATCTACGCCCACCTGTTCGTCGAACGCCCCAGCCAGAAGGCGATCGTCATCGGCGCCAAGGGTCGCCGGCTGGTGGAGGTGGGCACCACGGCGCGCAAGCAGATCGAGACGCTGCTGGGTACGCCGGTCTACCTCGACCTGCGGGTCAAGGTCGCCAAGGACTGGCAGCGCGATCCCAAGCAGCTGCGCCGGCTCGGTTTCTAGGGCAGACCTGATCAGACTGGCCGGGAGCCGGCCGGGAGCCGGCCAGGAGCCGGCCAGGAGCCGGCCAGGAGCCGGCCAGGAGCCGGCCAGGAGGCCGGGGCCCGACAGGCGCCAGGGCTGAGGCCCCACTTCGGCGTACGGGCCGGCGTGCACCGCCGTCGACCCGTTCCGGCACGTTCGCTTCCCCGCCAGACGAACGTTCTGCCGTGCGCGCACCACGATCGACCTTCCCGCTCGGCGCACCCTTGACCGCTCGTACCTAACGGTTTAGCTTGAATACCTAACCGTTGGGGATGTGAGCGATGCCTGAAGCTGTGGCCGCGTCGGAGCGGGAACCGTCGCGCGGGATTCAACTGGGTGTGGTGCAGGAAGTGCTGCTCGCGCTGCTGGCGAAGGAGGGCTCGCACGGCTACCAGTTGCGGGCCCGGTTGCAGCTGGCCCTCGGGCCGTTGGCCGAGGCTCTCAAGGAGGGTCAGGTCTATGTGACCCTGAACCGGCTGGAGCGGGCCGGGCTGGTCGACGTCAAACGGGTCGGGCAGGCGGATCGGCCGGATCGCAAGGTCTATGCGCTGACTCCGGCGGGGCGCGACCGGGTGGCCGAGTGGCTGGCCGACACCAGCTGGCCGAAGCCGGCACCGGCGGAGTTCCATCTCAAGTTGGTGGCGGCGGCCGCGGCCGGGCTGGGTGATCCGGCGCGGATCGTGGACGCCCAACGGCACGCCGTACTCGCCGAGCTCGCCGTGGTGCAGCGGGCGGCACTGGCCGAGCCCGCCGAGTCGCCGGCCGGGCTGCTGCTGGAAGGCGTGGTGCTCCGCCTGCAGGCGGATCTGCAGTGGCTGGAGGCGTGTGCCCGGTTCTGGGCCGCGCCACCCAAGGGCATATCGGGGAGAGGGAAGCCATGAACGCAGTGCTGTGTGCCCGCGACCTGCGGATGACGTACGGCCGGGGAACAGGTCTGGTGACCGCGCTGAGCGGTGTGGACCTCGAGGTGGCGCAGGGCGAGACGGTCGCCGTGATGGGGCCGAGCGGGTGCGGCAAGTCCACCTTGCTGCAGCTCATGGGTGGGCTGCAGCGTCCCAGCGGCGGCGAGGTGTGGGTGGCCGGGCGGCCGCTCACCGGGATGAGCGAACGGAAGCTGGCCCGGCTGCGGCGGGACGCGATCGGGTTCGTGTTCCAGTCGTTCCACCTGATGGACGAGCTGACGGCGGTGGAGAACGTCGAACTGCCGGCGCTCCTGGCCGGTCGTTCGTCCGCCCGTGCGCGCAGCCGGGCGCAGGCACTGTTGGAACAGGTCGGGCTGGCCGAGCAGGCCGGGCGGCTGCCCGCGGACCTGTCCGGTGGCGAGCGGCAGCGGGTCGCGGTGGCCAGGGCGCTGAGCAACGAGCCGCTGGCGGTGCTGGCCGACGAGCCGACCGGCAACCTGGACAGCGCGTCCACCGCGGATGTGCTGCGGCTGTTGGACGCCCTGCGGTCGGACGGGCAGACCCAGGTGATCGTCACTCACGACGCCCGGGTGGCGGCCGCCGCGGACCGGCTGATCTCGATGCGGGACGGCGTGTTCGTCGAGGAGACCCGGCTGAGCCACGGCAGCGGCGGCCTGTTGTCCGGGCTGGCGGGTTGGGGGAGCGAGCGATGAGCCGGATCCTGCTGGTGGGCCGGCTGGCCGTACGGGACCTTCGGCGCCGCCCGGGCCAGGCCGCGCTGCTGCTCCTCGCGCTCGCGGCGGCCACCACCACGTTGACCGTCGGGCTGGTGCTGCAAGGGGTGACCGACCAACCCAACCAGCGCACCCGGGCGGTGACCGCCGGGCCGGACGTCGTGGCCGGGACAGCGCCCGCGCCCGGCCGTCCGGCCGACCTGGCCGAGCTGCGGCGACTGGCGGGGGAGCCGGGTGTGGTCGCGGTCAGCGGACCGTACCCGTACACCCAGAAGACGATGACCGTCGGCGGCCGGCCGGTGACCGCCTGGCTGCAGGGCCGCGACACCGAGTCGGCCCCGGTCGACCGGCCGGCCCTGACGGCCGGAGAGTGGACTCACCCCGGCGGCGCGGTGCTGGAAGCCGGGTTCGCCAAGGCGCTCGGCATCCGTACCGGTGACAGGGTCGACATCGGAGGACGCCCCTTCAACGTCGCCGGACTCGCGGTGACCGCGGCGTCCGGGCAGTACCCGAAGGTGTGCTTCGCCCCGTGCTGGGGCGGCGCCGCCAAGCCGCTGCCGCCGACCGGACCGCCGAACGGGCCGCCGACGGCAGACGTCGGACCGAGCCCGTTCACCCTCGGCCCGGCCGGCCTGATCTGGCTCACCGAAGCCGACACTCGTTCGCTCGCCGGCCGGGACGCCCTCGGCTACGTGCTGAACGTGAAGCTCGCCGACGAGGAGGCCGCACCCGCGTTCGCCGCCGCCCACGTCACCGGCAACGGCAACTTCACCCTGATGACCTGGCAGGACGTGCAGGTCCTGAACGCCTGGCTGACCGAGGCCAACCAGTTCTCGATGCTGCTCGGCAGCTGGCTGCTCGGCCTGATCGCGCTGGCCAGCATCGTGGTGCTGGTCGGCACCCGGATGGCCGACCAGACCCGCCGGGTGGGCCTGCTCAAGGCCGTCGGCGCCACCCCCGAGCTGGTCGCGGCGGTGCTGCTCGTCGAGCACCTGGTCATCGCTCTGCTGGCCAGTGTCACCGGGCTGGCCGCCGGACGGCTGCTCGCCCCGGTGCTCACCACCCCCAGCGCCGGGCTGCTCGGCCGGGCCGCCCCGGCCCCGTTCACCGTGACGACGATCGTCTCGGTGATGACGGCGGCGCTGGGGATCGCCGCGGCGGCGACCTTCGTCCCGGCGGTACGCGCCGCCCGGACCAGCACCATGCGGGCGCTGGCCGGCACTGTCCGCCCGCCGCGCCGCCGGCCCCGGCTGATCGCGCTCTCCGCACGGTTGCCGGTTCCGCTGCTGCTCGCCCTCCGGATCGCGGCCCGGCGGCCGCGCCGCACCTGGCTGGGCGTGTTCGCGGTGGCGGTGACGATCACGGGAGTCACCTGCGCGCTCGCCACCCGGGCGCACCGGTTCGAGGAGGCGGCACCCGGGCTGGACCCGAGGCTCGCGATGACCCAGGGGCTGCTGGTGATCACGGTCATGCTGGCCGTCCAGGCGGTGGTCAACACCATCTGCCTGGTCTGGGCGACCACGCTGGACACCCGGCCGTCGGCGGCGCTGGCCCGGGCACTCGGCGCGACCCCGGCCCAGATCAGCGGCGGACTGTCGTCGGCTCAGGTGCTGCCCGCCCTGGCCGGGGCGCTGCTCGGGGTGGCCTGCGGGCTGGGACTGGCCCAGGTGCTGGACGACGACCCGCTCACCGTGCCGCCGCTGTGGCAGCTGGCCGCGGTGCTGCTCGGCACCGGCCTGGTGATCGCCGCCTGCACAGCCCTGCCGGCCCGCATCGGTGCCGTCCGTCCGCCCGGCCCCACGCTCGACGCACCCCGGTCCTGAGGACGGCCGGCCCCCCGACCGCGGCCGGTCAGGAATCGAGAAGCGGGCGCGTCCGCGGCCCGGCTAGCGTGGCAGCCGAGCACCCGAACGCCGCACAGATGGAGACCCGATGACCAAGGCCCCCAAAACGGCAGCGAAACCAGCCGCGCAGCCGCCCGCGCCGCACGTCGCCGACAGCCACGACCTGATCCGCGTACAGGGTGCGCGGGAGAACAACCTCAAGGACGTGAGCGTCGAGCTCCCGAAGCGCCGGCTGACGGTCTTCACCGGGGTCTCGGGTTCCGGCAAGAGCTCGCTGGTGTTCGCCACCATCGCGGCCGAGTCGCAGCGGATGATCAACGAGACCTACAGCGCGTTCGTGCAGGGGTTCATGCCGACCTTGGCCCGGCCGGAGGTCGACCTGCTCGACGGGCTGACGACGGCGATCATCGTGGACCAGGAGCGGATGGGTGCCGACCCGCGGTCCACGGTCGGAACCGCCACCGACGCCGCCGCCATGCTGCGCATCCTGTTCAGCCGGATCGGCACGCCGCACATCGGTTCCCCGCAGGCGTTCTCCTTCAACGTCCCGACCCGGATCGCGAGCGGGGTGATGAGGACGGAGAAGGGCCAGACCGAGCAGAAGTCCGTCGTACGCAACGCCGTCTACCAGGGCGGCATGTGCCCGCGCTGTGAGGGCATGGGCAACGTCAGCGACATCGACCTGACCGCGTTGTACGACGAGAACAAGTCGCTCGACGAGGGCGCGCTCACCATCCCGGGCTACAGCATGGAGGGATGGTACGGCCGGATCTTCCGCGGCTGCGGCTACTTCGACCCGGCCAAGCCGATCCGGAAGTTCACCAAGAAGGAACTCAACGACCTCCTCCACCGCGAGCCGACCAAGATCAAGGTCGACGGCATCAACCTGACGTACGCCGGACTGATCCCGCAGATCCAGAAGTCCTTCCTGTCCAAGGATGTCGACGCCCTCCAGCCGCACATCCGCGCCTTCGTCGAGCGGGCGGTGACGTTCGCGGTGTGCCCGGAGTGCGGCGGCACCCGGCTGAGCAAGGAGGCCCGGTCGGCGAAGATCGGCGGGAAGAACATCGCCGACCTGTACGCCATGCAGATCAGCGACCTGGCCGACTGGGTACGCGACCTCGACGAGCCGTCGGTGGCGCCGCTGCTCGCCGGGCTGCGGCACCTGCTGGACTCGTTCTCCCGGATCGGGCTGGGCTACCTCTCCCTGGACCGGCCGGCCGGCACGCTGTCCGGGGGAGAGGCGCAGCGGACGAAGATGATCCGCCACCTCGGGTCGTCCCTCACCGACGTCACCTACGTCTTCGACGAGCCGACCATCGGGCTGCACCCGCACGACATCGCGCGGATGAACGAACTGCTGCTGCTGCTGCGGGACAAGGGCAACACCGTCCTGGTGGTGGAGCACAAGCCGGAGACGATCGCGATCGCCGACCACGTGGTCGACCTCGGCCCCGGCGCCGGCACCGACGGCGGCACGGTCTGTTTCGAGGGCACGGTGGAGGGGCTGCGGGCCAGCGACACCGTTACCGGCCGGCACCTCGACGACCGGGCGACCCTGAAGTCCGCGGGGCGTACGTCGGCCGGCGCGCTGGAGGTCCGCGGCGCGTCCACGCACAACCTCGCGAACGTGGACGTCGACATCCCGCTCGGGGTGCTCTGCGTGGTCACCGGTGTCGCCGGCTCCGGCAAGAGCTCGCTGATCCACGGCTCGGTCGCCGGCCGCGACGGCGTGGTGGTGATCGACCAGCGCGGGATCCGGGGTTCCCGGCGGAGCAACCCGGCGACCTACACCGGCCTGCTCGACCCGATCCGCAAGGCGTTCGCCAAGGCCAACGGCGTGAAGCCCGCGCTGTTCAGCGCCAACTCCGAGGGCGCCTGCCCCGCCTGCAAGGGCGCGGGGGTGATCTACACCGACCTGGGCGTGATGGCCACGGTCGAGTCGCCCTGCGAGGAATGTGAGGGAAGGAGGTTCCAGGCGTCGGTGCTGGAGTACACCTTGGGCGGCGCGAACATCGCCGAGGTGCTGGCGATGTCGGTGGCCGAGGCCGAGGAGTTCTTCGGCGGCGGCGAGGGGAAGGTGGGCGAGGGGAAGAACGAGGCGCACACCCCGGCCGCGCACAGGATCCTGGACCGGCTTTCCGACGTGGGGCTCGGCTACCTCCACCTCGGCCAGCCGCTCACCACGCTGTCCGGCGGCGAACGGCAGCGGCTCAAGCTGGCCGCGGCGATGGCGGAGAAGGGCGACGTCTACGTCCTGGACGAGCCGACCACCGGACTGCACCTGGCCGACGTCGAACAGTTGCTGGGACTGCTGGACCGGCTGGTCGACTCCGGGAAGTCGGTCGTCGTCATCGAGCACCACCAGGCGGTGATGGCGCACGCCGACTGGATCATCGACCTCGGCCCCGGCGCCGGGCACGACGGCGGCCGGGTCGTCTTCGAGGGCACCCCGGCCGACCTCGTGGCCGCGCGTTCCACCCTCACCGGGGAGCACCTCGCGGCCTACGTCGGCACCTGACCGGGCCGAACGCCGGCGACCCCCGGTCGCGGCCTACGTCGGCCGCTGACCGGCCTCGGCGCCGGCGACCCGCGACCCCGGCGGAAGCCGGGCAGGTCCGGGCGTACGCCTCGAAAGATGTACGCCCGGACCGGCTCCCTCACACGGCCCGCTGCCAGCCCAGGTGCCGGGTGACGATGCGGTATCCGAGGGCCTCGTTGACGGCGATCATGTACGAGTTGGACTCGGCGTTCCAGGTGTCCAGCCAGCGGATCGCGGGCTCGGCGGACCGCAGCCAGGTGACCATGTCCGCCTTCAGCAGCATCCCGAGCCGGTGGCCGCGGTGCGCACCCACCACCGCGGTGTCCCACTGCCAGGCCCACTCGGGCAGGTCGACCGGGCGGCCCACCACGGTGTGTCCGGCCAGCGGCCCGTCGGTGCCCAGCCGGGCGATCACGCGGTAGAGCTTGTTGCCCGCGGCCTCCTGCGCGGCCTCGAACCCCCGCACCCGCTTGGCGTCGAACACCTCGTCCTCGATGTCGAGGTCGTCGGTGGGCGCGTCGTTGATCGCGGCGGACATCTCCGCCACCTCGTCCAGCAGGTCGTCGGGGACCGGGCCGTCCATCCGGATCAGCGTGTAGTCGCGGGCGGCCTCGGCGGAGTGCGCCCGCAGCTCGGCCACCCGGGCCGGGTCGACCTCGGTGAGGTCCTGGCGCCGCTGCACCTCGATGCTGGCGCGGGTGAAGCCCATCGCGGTGGCGAACGCCGCGGGCACCTCCGCGTCCAGCGTGCCGGTCGTGACCAGCCGGCGGCCGCTCGCGCGGACCCGGGCCAGCCCCTCCTCGAACAGCGCCCGCCCGCGCCCTTCGCGCCGTTTGTCCGGATGGACCGACACGCCCATGCCCGCCATGTGGGTGTTGTCGCGCTCGGAGAAGTGCAGGTGCAGCGTGCCGGTGACCTGCCCGTCCTCGATCGCCAGCCAGGCCTCGCCCGGTTCGCCGTCCCAGCCGTACCGCAGCGAGGACACGAGGCCGCGCTCGGTGTGCGGCGGGTCCCACGGAGTGTCGGCGGCGCGCGTGGCCTGGTGGAAGGACAGTGCGGCGGCGACCGCGGCGGCGTCGTCGGGGTCGAGGCGCTGAAGGTTCATACCGCACAGGGTGCGGGCGGGAGCGGCACCGGGCAACCGGATTTCGCCCGGTCGGGGAGGGGGCTTGCCGGGCCCCGGTTGTGCGGGGCTAAGCTGACCAACCTATGTGGTACGCAGGACTCCTCCTTCGCTGCCGCGACGGGGCCCTCTAGGCCGGGCTCCTCGTCGCGGGCTGCATGACGTCCCGGCCGGCCGAAGCGTCATCCCGCCACCGCCACGAAGCGAGGGACCTCCCCGATGCCACATCGTCAGCAGCCCAGCCGTATGCCCTTCCACCGCTACGCCGCGTTCCCGCCGGTCGAGCTGCCCGACCGCACCTGGCCGGACGCCCGGATCACCCAGGCACCCCGATGGCTCACCACCGACCTGCGTGACGGCAACCAGGCACTGATCGACCCGATGAGCCCGGCCCGCAAGCGCCGGATGTTCGACCTGCTGGTCCGGATGGGCTACAAGGAGATCGAGGTCGGCTTCCCGTCGGCGTCCCAGACCGACTTCGACTTCGTACGCGCCATCATCGAGGAGGGTCTCGTCCCCGACGACGTGACCATCTCGGTGCTGACCCAGGCGCGCGAGGACCTGATCGAACGCACCGCGCAGTCGCTGGTCGGCGCCAAGCACGCCACCATCCACCTGTACGCCGCGACCGCCCCGATGTTCCGCCGCGTCGTGTTCGGCGTCGACCGGGACGAGTGCCGCGCGATCGCCGTGCAGGGTGCGGAGTGGGTGGTGAAGTACGCCGAGCAGCTGCTGGCCGACACCGACTTCGGCTTCGAGTACAGCCCGGAAATCTTCATGGACACCGAACTCGACTTCGCCCTGGAAGTGTGCGAGGCGGTGATGGACGTGTGGCAGCCCGGTCCCGGCCGGGAGATCATCCTCAACCTGCCGTGCACCGTCGAGCGGTCGACACCCAACGTCTACGCCGACCAGATCGAGTGGATGAGCCGCAACCTGTCCCGGCGTGAGCACGTGTGCCTGTCGGTGCACACCCACAACGACCGGGGTACGGCTGCGGCCGACGCCGAGCTGGCCGTCCTGGCCGGCGCGGACCGGATCGAGGGCTGCCTGTTCGGCAACGGCGAACGCACCGGCAACGTCTGCCTGGTCACGCTGGGGCTGAACCTCTTCTCCCAGGGCATCGACCCGCAGATCGACTTCTCCGACATCGACGAGATCCGGCGCACGGTGGAGTACTGCAACCAGCTGCCGGTGCACCCGCGCCACCCCTACGCCGGGGACCTGGTCTACACCGCGTTCTCCGGCTCCCACCAGGACGCGATCAAGAAGGGCCTGGAGGCGCTGGACAAGGCCGCCGCGAAGGCCGGGGTGCCGGTGGGCGAGTACCCCTGGGAGGCGCCGTACCTCCCGATCGACCCCAAGGACGTCGGCCGCTCCTACGAGGCGGTGATCCGGGTCAACTCCCAGTCCGGCAAGGGCGGAGTGGCCTACGTGCTGAAGGCCGAGCACCAGCTCGACCTGCCGCGCCGGCTGCAGATCGAGTTCAGCCGGGTCGTGCAGGCGCACACCGACGAGGAGGGCGGCGAGATCCCGTCGGCGCAGATCTGGTCGACGTTCGAGCAGGAGTACCTCCGCACCGACGGGCCGTTCACCCTGCACAAGGTGCACACGTCCGCCGCCGACGGCACGCGCGACGCGCTCACCGTCACGGTCGAGCACAAGGGAAGGCAGCGGGTGCTCAGCGGTGAGGGCAACGGCCCGATCGCGGCGTTCGTGGACGCCATCAGGCAGGTCGACGTCGACGTCCGTGTCCTCGACTACAGCGAACACGCGCTCGGCGCCGGTGGAGACGCCACCGCCGCGGCGTACGTCGAGTGCGAGGTCGGCGACGACGTCTACTGGGGTGTCGGCATGGACGTCAACATTCTCAGCGCTTCGCTGAAGGCGGTCCTCTCCGCTGTCAACCGCGCCTTGCGCTGAGGGATCAGCGCAAGGCCCGGTTGACACGACCCGGCGAACGGGTCAGCCGGGGGGAGTGAGGGACGTCCAGCCGGTGAGGGCGTCCAGGACGGGGCCCTCCGCGCGCGCCTTGGCCTGGGCGTACGCCTCCTCCAGTACGTCGGACACCAGGACGCGGCGGCCGTCGCGCGCGGACTCGATCGCGGCGTACACCATAGCCAGGCTGGCGACGTTGTCGCGGGCGGTGCCCATCGGGGTCGTCCCCGTCCGCAGGGCGGCGACGAACTCCCGCAACGAACCGGCGATACCCGGATGCGGATCCGCCTCCGGGGTGTCGCCCTCCGGCGCGGTCTCCCCGCCCTCGACGATCTCGAGGGTCGGGGGGCCGTCGCCGTCCCACAGCGCGGTGCCGTGTTCGCCGCTGGCCCGCCACGCGGCGTTCCACGACGTCTCCTGGCCCGGGCTGCACCAGCTTCCGTTGTAGACGTAGCGCAGGCCGCCGCCGAACTCGAAGATCGCGGTGGCGGCGGCGTCCCCGGCGTACCAGCTCCAGCCCGGGTTGTACTCCTCGCAGTAGACCGCCACCGGGTCCGCGTCGAGCAGGAACCTCGCGCTGTCGAAGGCGTGGATGGCCATGTCGAGCACCAGCGGGTGGTCCATCGCGTCCCGGAACCCGCCGAAGTGCGGCGCCTTGAAGAACTCCGCGGTCAGGATGCCGAGCCGGCCGAGCTGCCGCAGCTGACGGCGGTAGGCGAACAGGTTGGCGTCGTAGCGCCTGCTCTGGCTGACCATGAACAACCGGTCGTACGCCTGCGCGGCCGCCGTCAGCTCCAGCGACTCGGCGAGGCTGGCCGCGAGCGGCTTCTCGCCCAGCACCGGCAGGCCGCGCCGCAGCGCCGCCATCGTCACCGGGTGGTGAGCCTCCGGAATCGTCACGTCCACCACGAAGTCCGGCCGCACGTCGTCGGCGAGCGCCTCGACCGTCGGGCCGGCCGCCACGTCACCCGCGCCGGCCTCCTCCAGTGCCTCCTTGGCCCGGGCGACGTCGAGGTCGGCGACGCCGACGAGTTCCACCTCCTCGTACGCCAGCAGGGTGCGCAGCCACCCGCGGCCCATGCCGCCGGCGCCGACCTGCAGCACCCGCAAGGGGCGGTTGACATCTCCGGACGTCATGCGCGGGCCTCCGAGCCGTCGGCGTTCTCGTACCAGCCGGTGGGGCAGTTCTGCAGCCGCGGCAGGTCCCGGGCGGACTCGGCCGGCGCCACCCACCTCACGGCGTTCGCGATCACCTTGCGGACGTCGGGGTGGTGGTAGACCGGGTAGGCCTGGTCACCGGGGGAGAAGTAGAAGATCCGCCCGTTGCCGCGGTGGAAGGAGCATCCGCTGCGGAACACCTCTCCGCCGCTGAACGAGCTGACGAACACGAGCTCGTCCGGGTCGGGGATGTCGAACACCTCGCCGTACATCTCCTGCTCGGGAATGACGATCGGGCTCGGCACGCCCTCGGCCACCGGGTGGTGCGGCTTGAGGGTCCAGACCAGCTCCCGGTCGTGCTCACTGCGCCACCGCAGCGAGCAGGTGGTGCCCATCAGGGTGCGGAAGATCTTCGAGAAGTGCCCGGAGTGCAGGACGACCAGGCCCATCCCGCCGAGCACGTGCCGCTGCACCCGCTCCACCACCTCGTCGGCCACCTTGTCGTGCGCCGCGTGCCCCCACCAGGTGAGGACGTCGGTGCTGGCCAGCACCTCCTCGGTCAGCCCGTGCTCGGGCTGTTCCAGGGTTGCCGTACGGACGTCGACCTGACCCTTCAGGTTCTCCTCGATGCCCGCGGCGACGGCGCCGTGGATGCCTTCGGGATAACGGGCGCGGACCGCTTCCTCCCGCTGCTCGTGGACGTTCTCGTTCCAGACGGTGACGCGGATCGTGCGTGCGGTGTCGGTCATGGAGCTCCTCGGCTCGGAAGGCGGGCAGGCGCTGGCGGAGCGGCGGTGCTCCCGCGCTCGTTCAGGACCGGTGGCAACAGCACCGGCTGGGCGGGGTTGCCGGAGATGGCGCCGACGACGAGGGCGACGGCGTGCTCGGCCATGGCGGCAACGGGCAGGTCCACGAAGGACAGCGAGGGTGAGGCGTGCCGCGCGGTGGACTCCGCGGCGACCGCCAGCACGGACAGGTCGGCGGGTACGCGCAGGCCGTCGGTGGCCAGCACCTCCTCGACGGTGGAGAGGGTCTCCTGGTCGTACACCGCCAGCGCGGTGATCGCCGGGGACGCGGCCAGCAGCCGCCGGATGCTGCCGGCCACCTCGCGGCGCACCGTACCGGTCTGCTCGGTCACGAGCGACACCGAGTGCCGCGCCGCCGCGTCCCTGGTGGACCGCAGGGTGCGCAGGGCGTAGCCGAGTCCGCGTTCGTAGGCCCCGGCGTTGGGGCCGAGCAGGCCGATCCGGCGGTGCCCGAGGTGGGCCAGGTGCTCGACGCACAGGACTCCGGCCGCGGTGAAGTCGAGGTCTACCCAGGGCAGGCCCTGCGAGTCGGCCGGCTGACCGAGCAGGGCGGCGGGGATGCCGAGCTCGCGGATCGTCGCCACCCGGGAGTCCTCGACCTCGACCTCCATCGGGAGTACGCCGTCGGCCAGCGCGCTGTGGGCGATCCGGCGCAGCCCTTCGTCGCCCTCGTCGGCGGTCATCAGCAGGACGTCGTAGCCGTAGCCGCGGGCGGCGGTGGTGATCGCGGTGACGAACGCCATTCCGACCGAGACGGAGAAGTACTCGGCGGCCGGCATCACCAGGGCGAGGATCTGGGAGCGGCGGCTGGCCAGGGCCTGGGCGCCCGCGTGCGGCCGGTAGCCGAGCGCCTGGATGGCCGCCTGCACCCGGTCGCGGGTCTCGGCGGAGATGCGGCGCTTGCCGCTCAGGGCGTACGACACCGTGCTGACCGACACCCCGGCACGCTCGGCGACGTCCTTGATCGTCGGCACGGTGACCTCCCCCGATGTGCGGATGCCCGACCGAGTGGCCGGCACGGAGGCGGCGGGCTCGGGGCCAGGAGTTGAAGCGGTTCGACAACGAAACTAACCAGCGCGGTCACCGGCTGTCTACGCCGCGAACGCCCACGGCCGGAGCCGGTCAGCGAGCGGGACCGGCTCCGGCCGAGGGCGCAGTCGTCCGGTCGGTGTCGCGGGGGCGGGAGGGGCTGCCCCCGGGTGTCGCGGAGCGGGAGGCTGCTCGGGTCAGATCGAGGTGACGACCTCGTCGAAGCCGAGCCGGGGAAGCCGGTCGCGGTAGGCGTTCTCGTCGGGCCGGCCGATGTTGACCACGGCGAGGGAGCGGTGCCGGCCGTCGGGGAAGAACTCGGCGTCCACCCCGGCCTTGTCGAAGCCGGTCATCGGCCCGGCGGCCAGGCCGGCGGCGCGGACGCCGAGGAGGAAGTAGCCGACCTGGAGGGTGGCGTTGAACTGCGCGGACGTGTGCCGCCGCTCGTCGTCGGCGAACAGGTCCTTGACGTTCGGAGCGTGGGGTACGAGGCGGGGCAGGTGCTCGGCGAACTCGGTGTCCGCGGCGAGGATCGCGACCAGCGGCGCCGCCGCCGTCTTGGCCCGGTTGCCCTCCGCCATCAGCGGCACCAGCCGCTCACGGGACTCCGGCGTACGCGACAGGATGACGCGGAGCGGCTGCTGGTTGAACGCGGTCGGCGCCCACTTGACCAGCTCGTAGATCTCGCGCACCGTCGCCTCGCTCACCGGTTCGTCGGTGAAGCTGTTGGCGCTACGGGCCTCCCGGAAGAGCAGGTCGGCCGAGTGCGGGTCGATCCGGAGCTCGTCGCGCGTCAGGTCGCTGACTGTCATCAAGTCCTCACCTCGTAGTGCGTGTCCATGTGCGTACGAGCGTGAGGAACAAGATTGATGCTTCAACTATTCCGTGGGGCCGGTCCTGATCAGCCCGCCGCCACCGAAGTCGCCGACGTCGCCGGAGCCACCCGAATCGCCGGAACCACCCGAGTTGCCGGAGCCGCCAGAGCCGCCGGAGCCGCCAGAGCCGCCGGAGCTGCCGGAGCCGCCGGAGCCGCCGGCGATCGCCGACATCGCGAGCCGTACCGCGGTCCGGGTCATCTCCGCCACCGGAAGCTCCCAGCGGGGGAGCCCGGGCACGCCGGGTCGCTCGCGGGTGCTCGCCACCGCGACCACCGGGAGGTCGGCCGGCACGTGGTGGCCCTGCTCGCGCAGGATCCCCACCAGTCCCGGCACGTCGTGCACGGTGACCAGGGCCGTGGGCGGGTCGTCGACGTCGAGCAGGCGGCGCACCCGGCCGGCGAGGGTGCTCGGGGAGTTCGAGGAGCGGATCACCGTGAGCTGGGCGCCGGTGTCCCGGGCGCCGAGCCGGGCACCGGCCAGGCCGCGCCGGGCGTAGCTCACCCCCTCGCGGAACTCGGTGTCGGTGGAGGCGACGAACCCGATCCGGCGGTGCCCGTACCCGGCGAGCATCCGCACCGCCTGCGCCGCCGAGCCCTCGAAGTCGAAGTCGCACCAGGGCAGGCCGCGCGGGTCGTCCGGGCAGCCGAGGAGCGCGGTCGGGAACCCCAGTTCCCGGACCACCGGGATCCGCGGGTCGTCGGTCAGCACCGACATCAGGACGGCGCCGTCGGCCAGCCGGCCGCGGGCCACCCGGCGGACGTCGGCCACGCTGTCCTCGCCGGTGAGCAGCAGCAGGTCGTACTCGTGTTCACGGGCGGCGGCGCTCAGGTCGTGCACGAACCGCCAGCGCAGCGGGTTGTACGCACCCTCGGAGGGGACCGAGACCGCGAGGACGCGGGTGGCGGCTCCCCGCAGCGCCCGGGCGCCGACGTGCGGTTGGTAGTCCAGGTCGCGGATTGCCTGGCGCACCGCCTCGCGGACCTGCGGGGAGATGCTGCGCCGGTTGGACAGGACGTACGACACCGTGCTCGGCGCCACGCCCGCCAGCCGGGCGACATCGGCGATCGTGGCCACCGGCCGTCTCCTCGTCAGGGTGTTCGTTACTGCTCTGTTGTCGAATCATTTCGACAGGGATGGACGCTAGAAGGCGGGTCGTGACGGTGTCAAGCAACCGGCCCGTGTCCGTTCGAGGACGCTCGTCATGTTCGTGCTGGTTGGAGTCTTGACACGACGTCCGTTCCCGCGATTACTGTTTCCGCCAGATTGCACAGTCGAATCGAATCGACTGATCGAGCGATCGGCGTGCGCCGCGCAGAGCGGCGTACGTGTCACCTGTTCCGTTCGTGTTCTCCGGGTGGGCCGTGTGGTCGGCGCACCGCGAAACACCCGCGAACCGGTCTGTTCCTGTTCTCTACGTGGGAGGTCGCGATGTCGGGGTCTGACGAACTCACCAGGCGCCGGCTGCTCTTCGGCGCCGCCGTGGTCGCCGGCGGCGTCACGCTGGGCGCCTGCAGCAGCGGCGGGGGAGGGAACTCCACCGGTGAGGGACCGAAGCCGAGCAAGGGTCCCACCAAGCGAGGATCGGCCGCGAAGCCGTTGTCGCCGCCGCGGCAGCTGAAGGAGTCGCCGGAGCTGGCCGCGCAGGTCAAGGCGGGAAAGCTGCCAGCGTTGAAGGACCGGCTGCCCGACAAGCCCTACGTCATCCCGCACTACTGGGCGCAGACGGGGAAGTACGGCGGGACCCTGCGGCTGGCGAGCGGCTCGAGCAACGACGCCGCGATCAAGGAGTACATGTACGGCCATTCGCCGCTGCGCTGGCTCAACGACGGCCTCACCCTCGGCCCCGGCCTGGCGGAGAGCTGGGAGTCCAACGCGGACGCCTCGGTGTGGACGTTCCACTTCCGCAAGGGGCTGAAGTGGTCCGACGGACAGCCGTGGACGACCGCGGACATCATGTTCTGGTGGCAGGACATGGTGCTCGACCCCGACTTCGGTGAGGGCATCCCCGACGAGGCCCGGTCCGGCAAGGGCACGGTCGCGAAGTTCGAGGCACCCGACGACAACACTCTGGTGATCACCTACGACGCGCCCAGCCCGATGGTGCCCGACATGATCGCCAACTGGGTCAACCGCGGGATCGCGGCGACCTGGATGGAACCCAAGCACTACATGAAGCAGTTCCACCCGAAGTACAACAAGTCCGTCGGCAAGGACTGGACGACGAAGTTCGACGAGAAGCGCAACACCGTCTTCAACCCGCAGACCCCGACGATGGGCGGCTGGCAGCTGGCCACCTACTCCGAGGGCCGGGCGACGACGTGGAAACGCAACCCCTACTACTACGTGGTCGACCAGGCCGGGAACCAGTTGCCCTACCTCGACGGGCTGAACTTCCGGGTGGTCGACAACATCGAGACCCGCAAGCTGCAGATCCAGTCCGGGCAGTTCGACCAGGTGCACGGCCCGTTCAACAGCCTGACCCTCGGCGACATCTCCGGGCTGAAGCGCTCGCAGGCCAAGAGCGGCATGAAGATGCTGTTGTGGGACAGCGGATCCGGCACCGGGTCCATCTTCTTCTTCAACCAGGACTACGACGAGCCCGCCATGCGCGCGCTGATCCGCAAGCCGGAGTTCCGCCAGGCGCTGTCGCTGGCGTACGACCGCGGCGAGGCCCGCAAGTCCATCTACTTCGACACCGGTGTACCCACGACCGGCGGGTACGGGCCGAAGACGCGGGAGTTCCACCGCGGCGACGGCCCCGGGATGTACAAGCAGTGGCGTGAGTCGTGGGTGAAGTTCGACCCCGAGCGCGCCAAGTCGATGCTGGACAAGCTGGGTGTGGTCGACAAGGACGGTGACGGCAAGCGGGAGAAGCCGGACGGCAGCAAGCTGGTCGTCCGCCTGAACTACCCGGCCGACATCGACACCACCGGCGAGCACATGAAGAAGAACCAGCTGCTGAAGAAGAGCTGGGACGCGATCGGCATCGACACCCGGCTCAGCCCGGTCTCTCCCACGTCCTTCGGTGACCAGTGGGCACAGGGAAAGCTGATGACCACCACCGCGTGGGAGACCAGCACGATGAGCGTCGCCGCCGACATGTTGTGGCTGATGCCGATGGAGCCGTCCCGGTGGGCCTCACTGCAGGGGCAGTACTACGCGCTGCGGGGTACGCCCGACGAGAAGAAGCAGCTCGACGTCGATCCGTACAAGCGCACGCCACCGCGGGCCGCACCCGAGCCCGGCGGTCCGGTGGACCGGCTGTGGAAGCTCGCCGACCAGGTGCGGGTCGAGGTCGACCAGACCAAGCGGGACAAGCTCGTCTGGGACATGATCAGGATCCACATCGAGCAGGGCCCGTTCTTCATGGGCGTGGTCGCCAACTACCCGCAGATCGTCCTTGTCAAGGACGGCTTGCGCAACGTCCCCGCCAAGGAACAGACCGCGCTCGGTGGGCTGGTCAACGACTGGCACCACCCCACCCCCGCGGCCTACGACCCGGAGGCGTGGTTCTGGGACGACCCGAAGGCGCACACCTGAGGGCCGCCACGGTCCAGGAGCCGGCAAGGATCCGGCCCACCTTGTGGTGAACGCACGCCTTGTAGGCCAGGCACGCCTTGTGGCGAATGCGGGACGGTGAACGCACAAACGGTGGCCGCCGGTGGAGAGTGCATCTCCACCGGCGGCCACCGTCGTCGCGTTCGGGACCGCCGAGCGTTCGAGCTACGCCTGTGCAGGCGGCGATGCGCCGGGCGGATGGGGCTGCCACTTGGGGTGTGCCGCGAAGCTTTCGGTACACAGCTGCTCGTACAGCCAAGGCACGTGGCCGCGTCGTCCGCGGGCCACCTGCCCTCGCGTACCGCCAGGTCTCACCTCACGCCGCGGGTGGTTCCGCGGGCGAGAGCGAGCCGGGGCAGCTGGGTGTGAGGCGCCGTTCCGGTTGGTCCTGCTGGTACGGAACGGCGCCCGCCCCCCGAACGGTCCTGACTGCTCAGGCGGTGGGACCGTCGGGGCCCTGGCTGTTCTGCGAGGGAGCGGCGCCACCGGGCTGCCCGCCCGCCTGGCCGGCCTGGCTGCCCAGGAAGAACTGCACGCTGCCCTGGGCGTCGACCTCGGCGTCGAGCACCATCTCGTCGAGCATGCTGGAGGCGCTCTCCTCGAGGAAGACGCGTGCGCCCTGCTCCTCGACGACGGCGTCACCGGCGGTGGGCTCGGCGGCGACCGCGAGGCTCAGGCTCTGCTGGTCCTCCGGCTGGGCCGTGATGCGCAGACCGGCACTTCCGGGAAGTTCGGGGCTGTTCGTCAGCGACTGGATGACGAGGGCAGCGTTGTTCGTGAGTGCAAGCAAGATTGCTCCTCAACTAGAGATCATGGGTGACGGGGAACTGCGCCCGAGCGCGCCGTCGAAGGCGTACGTCAGGGCGCCACTGGGCCCGACCGGCTGGCAGGTGTGAATCACTCCCCGATGCACTGGACGCCGGTGATTCCACCCTTGCCCCTGATCGGCGCTGAGTCAAACCAAGCGTGTCGGCGGGTGGTGTGGAGGTGGCGTACATGATGGAGGGGTGACCAGTCAGCCATCGCCTTCGGAGTCTTCCGGCCCTGTTCCCGCGTCGGGAGACGTCCCACCCGCCGGCCCCGACACGCCCGGCGGGACCGAGGTCGCGCCGCCGCCGCGATGGGGGCTTCCCACCGCGATCGGGTCGCTGCTCGGTTTCGTCGTGTTGTCGTTCGCGGTGTCGCTCGGCCTGTCCGCGCTGGGCGTGGATCCGGTCACGGCGACGATCATCGCCACCCCCGTGGGCTGGCTGTCGCTGGCCGGCGTGCCACTGCTGGCCTCCCGGCGGCGCGGTAACGGTCCGCGCTCGGACCTCGCCCTGTGGTTTCGCCCCGTCGACGTGGTGATCGGGCTGGTGGCCTGCCTGACCGTCCTTCTGGTGGCCGCGCTCATCCTGCTGGCCACGATCGCGGTGACCGGAAGTACGCCCACGTCCGCGCTGGGTGACGTCGCCGGGCACGCCAACGCCCATTGGCAGGTCGTGGCGCTGGCCGTGATGGCGCTGTGTGCGGCGTTCATGGAGGAAGTTCACTTTCGGGGCATGTGGTGGAGTGCGCTGCGCCGGCGCGGCCTGGGTGCCTGGCCGACGCTGCTGGTGACCGCGGTGCTGTTCGCCCTGGTCCACCTCGAACCCGCTCGGATACTGCTGCTGTTCGGTGCGGGGCTGGCCGCCGGATACGTCCGGATGCGGTCGGACCGGCTCGGTCCCGCGATCGTCACCCACCTGCTGGTCAACCTGCTGGCCGCGGCGTCCCTGCTGAGCCTGCTGTGACGTACGGGAAGTGGCGTACGGGCGCGCCGATGTGCGGCGGGGGTCCGCCACGTCGGCGCGGTAGGCGAGAATGGTCGGCGTGCCGCTGTACGTCGACGAGGCCGTGGTGCTCCGCACCCACAAGCTGGGCGAGGCCGACCGGATCATCACCCTGCTGACCCGTCATCACGGACGGGTGCGGGCGGTCGCCAAGGGTGTCCGCCGTACGACCTCGCGGTTCGGCGCCCGGCTGGAGCCCTGCTCCTACGTCGAGCTGCAGCTCGCGGTGGGCCGCTCGCTGGACGTCATCACCCAGGCCGAGATCCGCCGGCCCTACGCCGAGGCGATGTACGCCGACTACGGCCGCTACACCACCGCCGCCGCCATGCTGGAGACCGCGGAGCGGCTGACCGTCGAGGAACGCGAGCCGGCCACCCAGCACTTCCTGCTCCTGGTCGCCGCCCTTCGGTCCCTGGCAGACGGGGCCCACGAGCCCAGCCTGATCCTGGACTCCTACCTGCTGCGGTCGATGTCCGTGGCGGGCTACGCACCGTCCTTCGACGCCTGCGCCCGCTGCGGCACCGGCGGACCGCACCGCGCGTTCGCGGTCGCGGCCGGCGGGATGATCTGCGCGGACTGCCGGCCGGCCGGGGTGGCGATGCCCGCGCCGGAGACCGTCGGGCTGCTGGCGGCGCTGCTGACCGGCGAGTGGCCGGTGGCCGACGCGAGTGCGGACCGGCACCGGCGCGAGGCCACCGGCCTGGTCTCGGCGTACCTCCAGTGGCATCTCGAACGCGGCCTGCGCTCCCTGCCGCACGTCGAGCGGTTCGAACCGGAGATCCGGGTACGGGTGGCCGAGGACGACCCGCACGACCACAGCGAGCACGACGACCACGAGCAGCATGACCACGGGCGCACGAGCGGCACGGACGAGCAGCACGAAGGCGCTTTCCCCCACGACACCGGACGGGGTGTGATCTCGCGATGAGTCCCAGCCTGCGCGCCGGCCTGCGGCGCAGGCCGGCACCTGTCCGCCGGCAGGTGCAGCCGCCCGACCCGCACCCGTCGGGTGCCCGGCCACCGGACATCCCGCCGGAGCTCGTTCCCCGCCACGTCGCCCTGGTGATGGACGGCAACGGCCGGTGGGCCAAGGCGCGCGGGCTGCCGCGCACCCGTGGTCACGAACAGGGTGAGGGCGCGCTCTTCGACACCATCAAGGGTGCGATCGAGATCGGCGTGAAAACCCTGTCGGCGTACGCGTTCTCCACCGAGAACTGGTCGCGTTCGCCGGAGGAGGTGCGCTTCCTGATGGGCTTCAACCGCGAGGTGATCCACCGCCGGCGGGACGAGCTGGACGCCATGGGGGTGCGGGTGCGCTGGGCCGGTCGCCGGCCCCGGCTGTGGAAGAGCGTCATCCGCGAGCTTCAGGACGCCGAGGAACGCACCCAGGACAACGACGTGATCAACCTGCAGTTCTGCGTCAACTACGGCGGACGGGCCGAGTTGGCCGACGCGATGCAGGCGATCGCCCGCGACGTGGAGGCCGGAAAGCTGCGACCGGACCGGATCGACGAGCGGACGATCGGCCGGTACATCTACCAGCCGGATCTGCCCGACGTCGACCTGTTCGTCCGGTCGTCGGGGGAGCAGCGCACGTCCAACTTCATGCTGTGGCAGTCGGCGTACGCCGAGTTCGTCTTCCTGGACACGTTGTTCCCCGACTTCGACCGGCGTGACCTGTGGCGGGCGATCGAGCTGTACGTCGGGCGGGACCGCAGGTTCGGCGGCGCGATCCCCAACGAGGTGCGCGACCCCGAGGGCGAGTAGGACCCGTCGCTAGGCCCCGTCCTCACGGGCGCAGGTGGCGCAGGTTCCGAACACCTCGACGGTGTGGGTGACGTCGACGAACCCGGCCTGCGCGGCCACGCCTTCCGCCCACCGCTCGACCGCGGGTCCCTCCACCTCCACGGTGTGCCCACAGCTACGGCACACCAGGTGGTGGTGGTGCCGCGCGGTGGCGCACCGGCGGTAGACCGTCTCGCCGTCGTCGGTACGGATCGCGTCCACCTGCCCGGCGTCGGCCAGGGACGCGAGCGTGCGGTAGACCGTTGTCAACCCGACGTTGTCGCCGCGGCCGCGCAGCAGTGCGTGGATGTCCTGGGCGCTGCGGAAGTCCTCGACCCCCTCCAGCGCCTCCGCGACCGCGGCCCGCTGCCGGGTCGCGCGGATCCTCGGGTTCGCGGTCAGCTGGATCGCCTCCCCTGTGTGGCCGGGTCGACCGGGTCGACCGGGTCGGCCGGGTCGTCGGTGAAGTGCTCGTCGTAGTGCGCGCCGTGCGGCGCGTGCCGGTGCCCGTCGTGCAGGTAGTCCACGTGGTCCTCGTGGGGTACGGCGCGGTGCCCGCAGGTGGGTCCGTGGGCGTGCAGGTGGTCCTCGGCCTCGTTGTGCGGTCCGCGCATCCTGGCCCGCAGCGCGGTGCCCGCCGCGGTGAGCACGAACACCGCGATGGCCGCGAGCACGATCGTCGCACCGGAAGGAGTGTCGGCGTAGAAGGAGGTGAACACACCACCCACGCTCACCACCACGCCGACCACCATGGCGGTGGCGACGGTGCCGGCGAAGCTGCGCCCGACCCGCTGCGCCACCGCCACCGGCACGATCATCAGCGCGCTGACCAGCAACAGGCCGACGACCCGCATCGACACCACGACGGTGACCGCGACCATCACCGCGAGCACGATGTTGAGGGCGAGCACCGGCAGCCCGGCCGCGGTGGCGTACTCCTCGTCCGCGCCGACGGTGAAGAACACCCGGGACATCCCGAGCGCGACCGCCAGCACGACCACCGCGAGGACGGCGAACACCACCAGGTCACCCGGCGTGGTCGAGGTGATCGAGCCGAAGAGGTAGGCGTTGAGGTTGGCGGGCGTACTGCCGGGCGCCTTCGCCAGCAGCACCACGCCACCGGCGATGCCGCCGTAGAACATCACCGCCAGGGCGACGTCGCTGCTCGTACGACCCTTGGCCCGCATGAGCTCGATGAGTACGGCGCCGAGCACCGTGCACACCAGCGCCGTCCACACCGGGCCGGAACGGGTGAGCAGCCCGATGCCGACGCCGGTGAGCGCGACGTGGCCCATGCCGTCGCCGATCAGGGCGAGCCGGCGCTGGACGAGGTAGATGCCGACCGCCGGGGCGGACAGGCCGATGAGCAGCGCGGCCAGCAACGCCCGCTGCATGAAGTCGAACTGCAGGATCTCCATGCTCAGTCCACGAATCCGAAGGGGTCGCCGGGTGAGTTCGGCAGGTCCGGTGAGGTCGGCAGGCAGTGCGGGTCGGTGCCGCCGAAGCCGTTCAGCACCTTGTCCGTGGGCGGGCCGTCGTAGCCGACCCGGCCGTGCTGCAGTACGACCGTACGGCCGATCAGGCCGGCCAGGGGGCCGATCTCGTGCGTCACGATGAGCAGGGTGGTGCCGGCCTCCACCAGACCGGTCAGCGTCCGGGTGAGGATCTCCTGGTTGGCCAGGTCGACCCCGGCCAGCGGCTCGTCCATCACCAGCATGTCCGGCTCGCCGGCCAGCGCGCGGGCGATCAGCGCCCGGCGCTGCTGGCCGCCGGACAGCGTGGACACCTGGGCGCAGGCCTTCTCCTCCAGCCCGACGGTGGCGATCGTGTCGGCGACCACCGCCCGGTCGGCCGGGCGGAGCCAGGGGGTGAGCAGCCGGCGGCGGGCCAGCCGGCCGGAGGACACCACCTCCTGCACGGTCGCGGGAACGCCGCCGCCGACGGTGTGCCGCTGGGGTACGTAGCCGATCCGGGCGCGGTCGTGGAACCGCTGCGCGGGTGTGCCGAAGAGTTCGAGCGTGCCGGCCGACAGGGGAACCAGGCCGAGGATCGCCCGGACCAGGGTCGACTTGCCCGAGCCGTTCGGCCCGAGCAGGGCGACCACCTCACCGGGCGCGACGTCGAGGTCGACACCCGACAGCGCGCGCTGGCCGGCGTAGGAGACCGCGCCGCCACGAAGGCTGACGGCGGGGGTGGCCGCGGAACGTTCGATGCCGGTTCCGGGGCCGGGCGGGCTGGTGCTCATGAGCAGTCCTGTCCCTTCCGGAGCGTGCCGAGGTTGGCGCGCATGACGGCGAGGTAGTCCTTGCCGGCCGACTCCGAGGTCAGCCCCTCCAGCGGGTCGAGGACCGCGCTCCGGGCTCCGGTCTCCTCGGCCACCGTCTTCGCCACGGCCGGGCTCACCAGCGTCTCGTGGTAGATCGTACGAACGTCGTGCCTGCGGGCGAACGTCGCGGCCGCGCTGAGCTCGGCGGGGGAGGGCTCCTGCTCCGGGGACAGCCCGGTGATGCCGAACTGCGTGAGCCCGTAGCGATGGGCGAGGTACCCGAACGCCGCGTGGCTGGTCACCAGGTCGTGGGTGCGGCAGGTGGCCAGGCCGGTACGGAACTCCCGGTCCAGCTTGGTGAGGTCGGCGCGGAGCCGGGCGGCGTTGGCCCGGAACGCGGCGGCGTGGCCGGGGTCGACCGCCGCCAGCCGGTTGGCGAGGGCGTCGCCCACGGCGGCCAGGCGGAGGGGGTCGAGCCAGAAGTGTGGATCCTTGCCCGACGCGACGCTGTCGGTCTCCCCGCCGCCCTCGACGTGGTTGCCGTGGTCGGCATGGTCTGCGTGGCCGGCATGGTCGGACTCGCCGGCGCGCGGTGCGGGCAAGGTCAGCTTGGCGGCGCCGGCCACGTCCAGGCTGTGGTCGCCGGCCTCCTGTTTCACCGCGGTGTCGACGGCCGGCTGCAGACCGCGCAGGTAGACCACGAGGTCGGCCTCGCTCACCGTGCCCACCGCCCGCGGCGACAGCTCGAGGTCGTGCGGTTCGGCGCCCGGCTTGGTGAGGTTGACCACGTTCGCGGAGTTGCCGGCGACGCGCTGGGCGGCGTACTGCAGCGGGTAGAACGACGCCACCACGCTCAGCTGGTCTCCGCTCGCAGAGCCCGGTCCGGACTCCGACCCGCACGCCGTGAGCAGGCTGCCGGCGCACAGGCCGGCGACGGCGACGACGGCGAACCGCCGTACGACGGCCGCCCGCCGGATCATGAAGAACATGAGAACCATTTTCAACTGGCGGCCGTGCGCTGTCAACTCCGGGTTGCCCGGTCCGTACGGATCCGTACGGACTCCGTGCGGAAATGGAGGTGATGGAGGTGAAGGTGTCGCTCAGGCGGCGACGATGCGCATCGCCAGCGCCGCGCCGCCGAGGGCCAGCGCGACCAGGCGGATCACCCGGCGGGAGCGGTCTCCCTCGTGCCAGGCGAGGTAGGTGAGCCAGGCCATCGTCGCCACGACGACACCGAGACAGACCGGTCCGTACGGCGCGGGCGCCAGCAGGCCCGCGACCAGTAGCGCCACCAGGACGATCGTCACCACCCAGCGCGGCGCGCGGTGCAACCGGAGGATGACCGGGTAGCTCAGGCGTTCCGCCGTACGGCGAAATCCGGTGGAGCCGGGCGAGCCGGAAGAACTCGGCGACCGTGACGGGCCGGCCGAACCCGAGCCATGCCGGGCGCCGGTGCCACTCGTGCCACTCGTGCCGCCCGCACCCGCGGAGGTGCCCGGCCGACGGTTGCCGCCCGTCCGCGACGTCGCCGCCGCGGACCTGGGGCCGGGCGGACGGCTGCGCGGCCCGCCGGCCTTCGGCTGCCTCGACTTCGGTCGGTCGGACACGACACTCCTCGACTGCGACAGGGCCGCCGCCGATGCCGGCCGCCACGCGTTCCCACCGATCCTCTCACCCGCGCCAGGGCGTAGGACACCGTGCATCGGGGCACACCGGTAGCCTGTGTCCTTCCGCGTCCCCGCCGACACCCAGCCGGATGGAGTGCACACGTGCCAGCCGATCGCCTCGACACTCTCGTCAGCCTCTGCAAGCGCCGTGGTTTCGTCTTCCCCTGTGGGGAGATCTACGGCGGCACCCGTTCGGCCTGGGACTACGGCCCGCTCGGTGTGGAGCTGAAGGACAACCTCAAGCGCCAGTGGTGGCGGGCGATGGTGCGCACCCGCGGAGACGTGGTGGGCCTGGACTCCTCGGTGATCCTGCCGCGGGCGGTGTGGGAGGCCTCCGGTCACGTCGAGGCGTTCGTCGACCCGCTGACCGAGTGCCAGAGCTGCCATCGCAGGTTCCGGGCCGACCACCTGGAGGAGGCGTTCGCCGCGAAGCACGACCGGCCGCCGGCCGACATCACCGAGCTCGGCTGCCCGGCGTGCGGCACCAAGGGCGCGCTCACCGAACCGCGGTTGTTCAACGGCCTGCTGCGCACGCACCTCGGACCGGTGGAGAGCGCGGAGGGCATGCACTTCCTGCGACCGGAGACCGCGCAGGGCATCTTCGTCAACTTCGCCCAGGTGATGGCCTCCGCGCGACGCCGGCCGCCGTTCGGCATCGCTCAGATCGGCAAGAGCTTCCGCAACGAGATCACCCCCGGCAACTTCATCTTCCGTACCCGCGAGTTCGAGCAGATGGAGATGGAGTTCTTCGTCCAGCCGGGCACCGACGAGGAGTGGCACGACTACTGGCTGGCCAAGCGCTGGGAGTGGTACACCGACCTGGGCATCTCCGCGGACAACCTGCGCTTCTACGAACACCCCAAGGAGAAGCTCTCCCACTACTCAAAGCGCACCGTCGACATCGAGTACCGCTTCGGGTTCGGCGGCAAGGAGTTCGACGAGCTCGAGGGCGTGGCCAACCGCACCGACTTCGACCTCAGCACGCACGCGCGAGCCTCCGGCGCCGACCTGTCCTACTTCGACCAGGACAAGGGCGAACGCTGGACGCCGTACGTCATCGAGCCGGCCGCCGGCGTGGGCCGGTCGATGGCGGCGTTCCTGCTGGACGCCTACACCGAGGACGAGGCGCCGAACTCCAAGGGGAAGCTCGAACGCCGCACCGTGCTCCGGCTGGACCGCCGGCTCGCCCCGGTGAAGGCGGCCGTGCTGCCGCTGTCGCGCAACTCCGACCTGTCACCGCAGGCCCGCGCCCTCGCCGACCAGCTGCGCCAGTCGTGGAACGTCGAGTTCGACGACGCCGGCGCGATCGGGCGGAGGTACCGTCGGCAGGACGAAATCGGCACGCCGTACTGTGTGACGGTCGACTTCGAGACGTTGGAGGACCACCGCGTGACGGTACGTGAGCGCGACTCGATGACGCAGGAACGCGTCTCCCTCGACGGCGTGGAGGCCTACCTCGCCGCCCGTCTGGTCGGCTGCTGACCGTCCCGCCCGGTTCGCCTGTTCCCCTGCCCCGTTCCCTTCTCCCAGGTGTCATGACACTCCACTCCCACCTCTCCCGGACGCGCCGGTCGGCATGGCAGCGCCGGTCGTCCCGGCCGCGCCGGTCGTTCGGGCTCGCCGGGCTCGCCGTCCTGGCTCTCGGCGTCACCGCCGGCTGCGGCCCGCTCGGCGCCCTGACGGACTCCAACGACTCGGCGGCATCGCGGACACCGGAGCCGAGCTCGACCGCCCAGCGCGGTGACATCTCCCTGCGCAAGCTCACCGACGCGACGGGCACGCCCAGGCCGGCTCCGACGAGGACGGCCACCCCGACCCCGAGCCCGACGGTCACGCTCACCCCGCTGCCCAGGCCGACCAGCACCTACCCGGCGCCGAAGCTGCCCTCGCCGCCGAAGGACGCGGCGCCGGAGCTGGAGCGGATCAGGTACCGCCTGGAGACGATCGTGTGGGCCTCGGCCGGCGAGGTGGACGAGAAGGGCACGAAGTCCAGCTGCTCGAAGTCCGAGGACGACATCATCGCGCTCGGCACGTACAAGTTCACCTGCGACGTGCGGCTGGACGACGTGCGGACCACGTTCGCGATCACCGCCACGGTGAAGGAGTCCGAGGTCAACTGGGGCTGGTCGGCGGCCAAGCTGCCGGTGACGGAGAAGAAGGCGGTGTACGAGGCGACCCGCCAGGCGTTCCGGCCGGCCCGGGTGACCTGCGACATCACCGACCTGGAAGCCGTCGAGGTCGGCACCCGCACCGGCCTGACCTGCTGGGTCACCGACGTCTACAACGAACGCGTGACCTACCACGGCAAGCTGCTGCCCAACGGCGCCCTCGCGTTCGAACCGGACGGCTCATGACCACCACCGCTGACACCGCTCACACCGCCGACACCGCTCACACCGCCGACACCGCTCACACCGCCGACACCGCTCACACCGCCGCGGCCCCCGGGCCGGGTTCGGTGCCGCAGGCCGCCCCGAGCGGGTTCCGGCTCGGCGCGTCGACGGTCAGCCCGCCGGTGGTCCTCGCGCCGATGGCAGGGGTGACCAACGCGGCCTACCGCACGCTGTGCCGCGAGCAGGGGCAGGCGTACGTGCCGAGCTCGCCTTCGGGCGGGGAAGAACCCCTCGCCGGGGTGTACGTCTGCGAGATGATCACCTCCCGCGGCCTCGCCGAGGGCGACGAGACGACGAAGCGGATGCTGGTGTTCGACCCGGGCGAGACCGTCCGGTCGGTCCAGCTGTACGGCGTCGACCCCACCTACATCGGCCGGGCGACCGAGATCCTGTGCGGCGACTACGGCGTGGGCCACGTCGACCTGAACTTCGGCTGCCCGGTGCCCAAGGTCACCCGGCGCGGCGGGGGAGCGGTGCTGCCGTGGAAGCGCAACCTGCTCGGCACGATCCTGCGCTCGGCGGTCGCCGCGGCCGCGCCGTACGGCGTTCCGGTGACGATGAAGACCCGCAAGGGCATCGACGACGACCACCTGACCTTCGTGGAGGCCGGGCGGATCGCCGCGGACAGCGGCTGCGCGGCGATCGCGCTGCACGGCCGGACCGCCGCCCAGCACTACAGCGGCCAGGCCGACTGGTCCTCGATCGCCGAGCTCGCCGCGGCCGTGGACATCCCGGTGCTCGGCAACGGCGACATCTGGGAGGCCGAGGACGCGGTACGCATGGTCGCCGAGACCGGCTGCTCAGGGGTCGTCGTCGGCCGCGGCTGCCTGGGCCGGCCGTGGCTGTTCCGCGACCTGGCGGCGGCGTTCGGCGGCCTGCCGGCGCCGGCGCTGCCCGGCCTCGGCGAGGTGGCCGCGATGATGCGCCGGCACGCCGAACTCCTCGCCGGGTACGTCGGGGAGGACCGCGGCTGCCGGGAGTTCCGCAAGCACGTCTCGTGGTACCTCAAGGGTTTCCCGGTCCGCCAGCAGGTGCGCCGGGACCTCGGCCTGGTGTCGGACCTGGCCGGGCTGGACGCCCTGCTCGCCGAACTCGACCACGACCAGCCGTTCCCGGTCGCCGAGCTCGGACTGGCCCGCGGCCGGCAGGGCAGCCCCCGGTCGGTGACCATGCCCGAGGGCTGGCTGGACGACCGCGACGGGCTGGGCGAGGACCTGGCCGGCGCCGAGCTCGGCATCTCCGGCGGCTGAGGCATCCGGCTGAGGCGTCCGGCTGAGGCGTCCGGCGGCTGACGCCCCGGTCGCGAACGCGGGGCGCGTGTTGTGCCCCGGGGGTACGGTCGGGATCATGGCGGCGCGCAAGGACCACGGACTGTTCGGCCCCGGCTCGGTCACCTGGCAGGTGCACGGTGAGCACGTCATGTGGGTGGCGGGCGTCCGCGCGCTGTACCTCCAGGCGCTGTACCCGCGGGTCATGCGCGGCACCTTCCAGAACTCCGCGCTGTTCGACCGGAAGAAGGCCTGGGCGCGGTTCCTGCGTACGACCGACTTCGTGGCGATGCGCACCTACGGCAGCACGGCGCAGGTGAAGGAGGCCGGCCGGCGGGTGCGGGCCATCCACGCGAACCTCACCGGCTACGACCCCGACACCGACGAGACGTTCCGGCTGGACGAGCCGGAGGGCCTGCTGTGGGTGCACTGCGGTGAGATCGACTCCTACGTCGACATCGCCCGCAGGGCAGGCATCCTGGGCAGCGACGAGGAGGCCGACGCCTACGTCTCGGAGAGCAGGCGGGCCGCCGAGGTGGTCGGCATCAAGCGCGCCGACGCGCCCGCCTCCCGGGCCGACCTCGCCGACTACTTCGCCATGATGCGGCCGAAGCTGTACCTCTGCGACGAAGCCCGCCAGGGCATGCTGAACTCCTTCAACCCGCCGTTTCCGTTCCGGCTGGCGCCGCTGCGGCTGGTGGTGCCCTCGCTCAACACGCTCGCCTTCATGGCGCTGCCGCGCTGGGCCCGCCGCATCTTCGGCGTACCCACGCTGCCGACCACCGAACTGTCCGTCACGCTCAGTCTGCGGGCCGTCCACCAGGCCACCTCGCTGCTGCCGCCCCCGCCGCTTCCCGTGGCCGTGGCCGGCGCGGCGTAGAGCCGCGGGCCGGAGGTCACACCGGCGGAAGCCGCGGTGCTGTTGACCCGCCTGATTCACAGGACACGCCCTACGCTCGAAAGCGCGGCGCCGCACGGGGAGCGGCCGTCGCCAGGGGGTGATGTGCGGATGTTCGTGTACGGATTTGCCCAGGGAAACAAGGACATGCGGGACCTGCTCGGCGGGAAGGGCGCGAACCTCGCCGAGATGACCAACCTCGGCCTGCCGGTCCCGCCCGGGTTCACCATCACCACCGAGGCGTGTCGTACCTACCTCGAGACCGGGCGGGAACCGGCCGGGCTGCACGAGGAGGTCGGCAGGCACCTGGCGAACGTCGAGGCGGTACGCGGCAGGCGGCTGGGTGATCCCGCCGACCCGCTGCTGGTCTCGGTGCGTTCGGGGGCGAAGTTCTCCATGCCGGGCATGATGGACACGGTGCTCAACATCGGGCTGACCGACCGCTCCGTGCGTGGCCTCGCCGAGCAGGCCGGTGACGAGCGGTTCGCCTGGGACTCCTACCGCCGGCTGCTGCAGATGTACGGCAGGACGGTGCTCGGCATCGACGGCCCGCACTTCGACGACGCGCTGGACGCGCTGAAGCGGGACCGCGGCGCGGCGCACGACGTGGACCTGGACGCGGGGGCGCTGCGCGAACTCGTCCTTACGTACAAGGGAATCGTGCGCGCGGAGAGCGGCCGGGACTTCCCGCAGGATCCACGCGAGCAGCTGGACGCCGCGATCCGGGCGGTGTTCGACAGCTGGAACGCACCGCGGGCGATCACCTACCGCCGCCAGGAACGCATCAGCGCCGACCTCGGCACCGCGGTCAACGTGGTGGCGATGGTGTTCGGCAACCTCGGCTCCGACTCCGGCACCGGTGTGGCGTTCACCCGCGACCCCGCCTCGGGTGCGCGCGGCGTCTACGGCGACTACCTCGCCAACGCGCAGGGCGAGGACGTGGTCGCCGGTATCCGCAACACCGTCCCGCTGACCGAGCTCGCCCAACTGGACAAGGTGTCCTACGACGAACTGCTGGACATCATGGCCACCCTCGAGGGCCACTACCGCGACCTGTGCGACATCGAGTTCACCATCGAACGCGGCCGGCTGTGGATGCTGCAGACCCGGGTGGGCAAGCGGACCGCGGCCGCGGCGTTCCGGATCGCCACCCAGCTCGTCGACGAGGGCCTGATCACCGAGGACGAGGCGCTGGCCCGGGTCGACGGTCACCAGCTCGCCCAGCTGATGTTCCCGCGGTTCGACGACCGCGCCGCCAGACGGGCGGTGGCGCACGGCATGAACGCCTCACCGGGCGCGGCCGTGGGGCGGGCGGTGTTCGACACCGCCACCGCGGTGGAGTGGAACGCCACCGGCGAGCAGGTGATCCTCGTCCGCCGGGAGACCAACCCCGACGACCTGGACGGGATGATCGCCGCCCGCGGCATCCTCACCAGCCGGGGCGGCAAGACCTCCCACGCCGCCGTGGTCGCGCGCGGCATGGGCAAGACGTGCGTGTGCGGAGTGGAGACGCTGGACATCGACGTGGCCCGCGGCCGCTTCACCGCGCCAGGCGGGGTGGAGGTCGCCGAGGGCGACGTGATCTCCATCGACGGTACGACCGGAGACGTCTTCCTGGGCGAGGTTCCGGTCGTCGACTCACCCGTCGTGCGTTATTTCGAAGGGGAACTGGACCCCGGTGCGGCGCAGGCCGACGAGCTGGTGCGTTCGGTGCACCGGCTGATGGCGGTCGCCGACTCCCGCCGCCGGCTCGGCGTACGCGCGAACGCCGACCTGCCCGAGGACGCCGCGCGCGCCCGGGCGATGGGTGCGGCCGGCATCGGGTTGTGCCGTACCGAGCACATGTTCCTCGGCGACCGCCGGCACTACGTCGAGGCGCTGATCCTCGCCGAGAACGACGCGGAGCGGACCGCCGCGCTGGCGGAGCTGCTGCCGTTGCAGCGCGCCGACTTCGAGGGACTGCTGGCGGCGATGGACGGGCTGCCGGTCACGGTGCGGCTGCTCGACCCGCCGCTGCACGAGTTCCTGCCCGACCTCACCGACCTGTCCGTACGGGTGGCGCTGGCGAAGGAACGGGGCGAGCAGGCCCCGCGCGACGAGAAGCTGCTGCGCGCGGTCCGGCGGCTGCACGAGCAGAACCCGATGATGGGGCTGCGCGGCGTCCGGCTCGGGCTGGTCGTACCCGGCCTGTACGCCCTGCAGGTGCGGGCCGTCGCCGAGGCGGCCGCGGCCCGGGAGCGCGCCGGCGGCGACCCGCGGGTCGAGGTGATGATCCCGCTGGTGAGCACCGTCCAGGAGTTGGAGCTCAGCCGCGAGGAGGCCGAGCGGACCATCGCCGGCGTCCGCGACCGCACCGGGTTCACCCGGCCGATCCCCGTCGGGACGATGGTCGAGCTGCCCCGGGCTGCGCTGACCGCCGGTGCGATCGCCCGGACGGCGGACTTCTTCTCCTTCGGTACCAACGACCTCACCCAGACGACCTGGGGGTTCTCCCGCGACGACGTGGAGGCGGCGTTCTTCGCGGCCTACCTCGAACGCGGCGTCTTCGGGGTCTCGCCGTTCGAGTCCCTCGACGTCGCCGGGGTCGGCCGTCTCGTCGAGCTCGCCGTACGGGAGGGCCGGGCGGCCCGCCCGGACCTCAAGCTCGGGGTGTGCGGCGAGCACGGCGGCGACCCGGACTCGGTGCACTTCTTCCACGACGCCGGCCTGGACTACGTCTCGTGCTCGGCGTTCCGGGTCCCGGTGGCCAGGCTGGAGGCCGGCCGGGCGGCGGTGCTCGCCGACACCGACGCGGGCAGCGCCAGCAGGTGAGCGACGCGGGCGTCTCCTGAGAGGTCGCCCTGAGTGTTGCCCTGAGCGTTGCCCGGACGGTTGCCCTTAGTGCCAATGTCGGTCACTCGTTGACACGACGATCTCGCGCGTGCCTAGTGGAACCATGGAGCCGCCACCTTGAGGGGGTGTCCTCGTGGAGCCCAACGAGAGGTTACGTTCCGCGCGCGAGAGAACGGGGTCCCGGGAGTCTCCCGGTCACGCGATGTCCCGGCAGGAGATGGCAGACCAGCTGAACACGTACCTGTTCCGGGTCACCGGTCGCGAGTTCGGAATCGACGCCAACTACGTGGGGAAGCTCGAGCGCGGAGTCATTCGCTGGCCGCAGAAGCTCTACCGGGACGCGTTCCGGGCCGTTCTCGGGGCGAGTACCGACCGGGAGCTGGGCTTCTTCAACCCGCGGCGGGCGCCGGCCCTGGCCGGCAACGGTGGTGCCGGAGGTGTCGGTGGTGCCGGTACCGGGACCACCGGTTCCGGGAGCAACGGTCACTCCGGGACCGCGGGAGATTCCGGCGGGACCGCAGCGTTGTCGGTGCGTATAGGCGCGAGTGGTGCGCCCGCGGCCGGTTCCGGTGCCGGCGGTGCCGGCGGTGCTGGACTGGTGCCGGCCGCCGCGTTCGCGCTGCTCGGCCCGCTGGAGGCGACCCCGATACCGTCGCGGATCGGCCGGGACGAGATCGGGCACGTGCGGGCGGCCGCGGTGCTGTTCAGCCGCTGGGACCACAGCTACGGCGGCGGTTTCGTACGGGACGCCGTGGTCGCACAGCTGCGCTGGTCGGCCCGGCTGCTGCAGGCCGGCGCCGGGCACCGCGAACGCCTGGAACTGCACGAGGCGGTCGGGCATCTCGCGCACGTGGCCGGGTTCATGGCCTTCGACGCGTACGCCTTCACCGACGCGGAACGGCTGTTCCGGTTCGCGCTCGCCTGCGCGGAGGCGGCGGGCACCTGGCACCTGCGGGCGAAGGTGCTCTCCTCGATGGCCCGGCTGGCGGTCTGGCGGGGCCAGGCCGCCACGGCGCTCGGGCTGACCGACCTGGCCCTGGTCCGCTCGGACCGGATCACCCCCACCGAGCAGGCGATGCTGCTCACCGCGCGGGCGCGCGGACTGGCCCGGCTGGGCCGCACCCGGGAGACCCTGCGGGTGGTCGGCGCGGCCGACGACGCGTTCGCCCGTTCCAACCCGGCCGAGGACCCGCCGTGGATGGCGTATTACGACGCGGCCCAGCACGCCGGCGACACCGGGCACGCGTTGTTCGACCTGGAGGTACGCGGATATCCGACCGAGGCCGGCCGGCGGCTGGCCGCCGCGGTGGCCGGGCACACCCCGGTCTACGCCCGGTCCCGCACCATCTCCCGGATCAAGCTCGCGTCGCTGCTGATGGCGACCGACGACCCGCGGGAGGGAGTGGCGGTGGGAACGCCCGCGCTGGAGGGCGCGGGCCGGCTGCGGTCCCGGCGTACCGCGGAGGACCTGCGTGAGCTCCGGAGGTACGCCGGGCAGCACGCGAACGTCCCCGACGTGGCCGACCTCCGCCGCCGGATCGGCACCCTGGTCGGCTGACTGGTCGGCCGACTGGTCGGTGCCGGTCGCCGTCGATCAGGCGGCGGGCGGCCACAGCCGCGGGCAGGCGGCCGGGTCGGTGTAGTCGGGGTGGCCGGCGGCGTCGCGGCGTACGTACTGGTCGTTGGGGTGGAAGGCGAGGGTGCCGTCGGGCCGGGTGTGCTCCACGAAGCGGTTCGACCCCGGCTGCATGTGGATCGCCATCGACCGCCGCGGCGCGCCGCTGCGGTTCGGCCCGCTGCCGTGGACCGTACGGCAGTGGTGGATGCTCATCGCCCCGCGCGGGATCTCCGCCACCACCACCTCGACGTCGTGCTGCTTTCGCACCGCGTCCAGGGTGGACAGGTCGGGGTTGAAGAAGTCCAGCACCACGTCGTCCTCCCAGCGGTGGCTGCCGGCCACGAAGGACACCGCGCCCTCGCGTTCGCCGACGTCGTGGAAGGGCACCCAGGCGGTGAGCATGTCGGCGGACGCCGCGCTGCGCCAGTACTGCCGGTCGGTGTGCCAGCCGACGTTCACCTTCCCGGACTCCGTGAGGCCGTCCTCGGACGGCTTGTACAGCAGCTGGTCGTGCCAGAGCCGGATCTCCGGCTCGCCGTTGAGGCGGGCCGCGCAGGCGCCGATCAGCGGATGCCGCACCAGGGTGGCCAGGTCGTCGACGATCAGCGACGTGTAGTCGTTCTTGCGGAGTACGTCGCCGTGCTCGGCCCGCCAGCCCACCCGGTCGCTGCCGTCGGGCATCGGGCGGTCGGCGTGCCCGGCGTAGAAGCTCGCCATGCCGCGTTCGGCGGAGTCGAGCACCTCCGGCGGCAGGATGCGCCCGGAGATCCAGTAGCCGTTCTCCTGGTAGAACGCCACGTCCTCGGGCGTCGGCAGCAGGTCGGCGTAGCGTTCGAGCAGGTCTTCGGTCGTGGTCGTCATGTCTCGCGACGCTACGGCCGGGTGCGGTCGCAGGCGTTCACGCGCGGGCCGGGAAACGTACACAATCGCCGGATGCGTGCGGACAGTGGTGGCGGGGCCGGCAGAGCCGGTGGGGCGGGCGGGACTGGTGGGGCCGGCGGGGCGGGCGGAACCGACGAGGTGGTACGGCCGGACGGGATCTCGGCCGGCTTCCACGCCTACCTCGGCCGGGCGGGCGTACCCGGGCTCGAGCACGCCGGCGACCAGCGCGCGCCGACGTCCTGGCTGATCGGCGCCCACCACCACGACGTGTGGGAGCTGTACCTCCAGACCGACGGCCCGGCCACCCGCTGGCGGGTCCGTGACCGCGACTACACCGTGGGCCGCAACGGCCTGCTGGTCGTGCCGCCGGGTGCGGTCCACCACATGGTCTGCCCGGCGAGCACCACCTGGCACTACGTGTTCGCCGCGTTCGACGCCGCCGCCCTGCTGGCGGACCTGCCCGAGGCGTTGCCGGTCTGGCAGCGGTCGGCGCCGGCGTACGTGCCCGACGCGGGCTCGGCGGTCGCGCCGTTCGAGGCGTTCCTGCGCGAGGTCACCACCACCCAGTCGCTGCGGGCCACCGGGCTGACGCTGACCGCGCGGCACCTGCTGGTGGAGGTGACCAGGCTGCTGACCACGGGTGAGGTTGCCGGCCAGGTCGGCCTCCACCCCGCGGTGGCGCACGCCCGCCGGCTGCTGGACGCCGCGCCGGGTGAGCGGCTGCCGCTGGCCGAGCTGGCCCGGGCGGTGGGGCTGTCGCCGGCGTACCTCGGCGAGCTGTTCACCGAGCAGTTGGGCGCCAGCCCGGCGAACTATCACCGGTCGCTGCGGCTGCGCCGGGCGGAGATGCTGCTGGCCGAGACCGACGCGAGCGTCACCCAGGTCGCGGTGGAGCTGGGCTTCTCCTCCGCCCAGCACTTCGCGACCGCGTTCCGTGCCCGCACCGGGCGTACGCCGCGGGAGTTTCGCCGGCAGTGGCGGGGCGGGCGTACGCCGGCGCCCCGGGTCACCCCGAACCCGGCCACCCCCAAGCCGGTCACCCCCAAGCCGGTCACCCCGACGTCGGCAACCCCGAAGCCGGTCTGCCCCACGTCGCCGAAGGTGGGCGCGTCGACGTGGTGATAGTCGCCAGGTGACGATCGGCCAGGCGCGGGGTCGGCCGTCACCGACCGTCACCGACCGGCGCGGCCGGTGACCCTGGCAGGGCCACCGCCGCGTCGGCCATCGCTTCCCTCGTCGTGCGGGTCAGCCTAGGGGTGGGCACCGACAGGGCTCATCGGTCACGAGGCTGAACGCAGGTCCTCCCAACGGACCAGCCCACCTCGCCGCGGACCAGCCCAAAGGACTGCCCGAAGGACTGCCCCGAAGGACTGCCCCTACCGCGCCTGGTCGAAGGGGACGGTCAGGCAGGCCAGCCGCGCACCGGCCATGCCCGCGTGTCCGTGCCCTCTGCTCGTGCGGTGCTCGTGGATCACCACAGAACCGGCGTCCTTGGCGGTGATCGGCCAGTAGACGGTGCTGACCGCGTACCCGACCCCGTTGGCGTCGGCGCGGAAGTCCAGCCAGATCTCGTTGCGCGGGTTGGCGTACCTCGGGTCCACCGACGGCTGCACCGGGTCCTCGACGAACTGCACGTGCGGACCGGCGTCCGTCGGCGCGGCACCGCAGGCGTTCACGTGGACGTGGGCGCCGTAGGTGCGCCGGGGGACCAGGCCGGTCACCGCGAGCACGGTGGTGGTGCCGAACGGCCAGGTGTAGGCGGCCACCGCCGCCTGCGCTCCGGCCGGCACCAGCGCCGGGTCGTACGTCAACGCGTTGCCGCCGTCGTCGACGGGCCCGAACCGGCCGATGGCGATGACCGGACGGTCCTGGCCGGCCCGGCCGACCTGAGTGGTGGCCTGGGTGGCCTGGGTGGGCGCGGCGGCAGACCGCGCGAGCGCCGTGACCGAGGGCTGCGCGGGCTTTCGGGTCGCCTCCCCGGCCGCCGCGGCGGCGGAGGGGACGGCAGTCGTGGTGGCGGCCACCGCGACCGCGGCCACGAATAGTGACAGCATGACTGCGTAGCGTTTCATGGGGTGGTTGTAGCACGTCCGGCGTGGTCGTTACGGAAGGCGCGCACCAGGCACCGGCTCCGCCCGGGCCGGGGTCCGCCGATGCCATAGGGTCTGTGCTGCGATGAACCGAACCACGCCGGGCGAGCGGCACGAGGACTCGAGCTACCAACCCTCCGATGTCGAACGCTGGGTGGGCGAGCCGCCGAAGAGCGCCGGCCGCACGCCGTTCGCCCGCGACCGGGCCCGCGTCCTGCACTCGGCGGCACTGCGCCGGCTCGCCGCCAAGACGCAGGTGCTCGGTCCGGGGATCCACGACTTCGTCCGTACCCGCCTCACGCACACCCTCGAGGTCGCGCAGGTGGGCCGCGAGCTCGGCCAGTCCCTCGGCTGCGACCCCGACGTGGTGGACACCGCCTGCCTGGCCCACGACCTCGGCCACCCGCCGTTCGGGCACAACGGCGAGACCGCGCTGGACGAGGTGTGCGCGGAGGCGGGCGGGTTCGAGGGCAACGCGCAGACGCTGCGGCTGCTGACCCGGCTGGAGGCGAAGACGTTCGCCGGGGATGGTACGGGCCGCAGCGCCGGGCTGAACCTCACCCGGGCCTCCCTCGACGCCGCGACGAAGTACCCCTGGCGGCGCGGTGACGGGCCGCCGGACGCCGGGGCGAAGTTCGGCGTGTACGACGACGACCTGGAGGTCTTCGGCTGGCTGCGGGCCGGCGTCGACCGGCGCCGCTGCCTGGAGGCCCAGGTGATGGACTTCGCCGACGACGTGGCGTACTCCGTGCACGACGTGGAGGACGGCGTGGTGTTCGGCCGGATCCTGCTGTCCGCGCTGGCCGACCGGGCCGAACGCGCCACCGTGTGGGAGGTCGTCCGCGACTGGTACCTCCCCGGCGTCGCGGACGCCGAACTCGACGAGGCGTACGACCGGCTGCGCGGTTTCGGCTACTGGCCGCCGACCGACTACGACGGCGACCGGCGCTCGCTGGCCGCGCTGAAGGACCTCACCAGCCAGCTGATCGGGCGCTTCTGCCTGGCCGCCGAGCAGGCGACGCACACGGAGTACGGCCGGGGCCGGCTGGTCCGCTACCGCGCCTCCCTCGTCGTACCCCACGAGACCCGGGTGGAGATCGCCGTCCTGAAGGGGATCGCCGCGACGTACGTCATGCGGTCGGCCGAACGTGTCGCCCTGCTGTCGCGGCAGCGGGAGGTCGTGCACGGGCTGGTGTCGGCGCTGCGGCGGCACGCGCCGGAGGGGCTGGCGCCGGCGTTCCGGGCCGACTTCGCCGCCGCCCCCGACGACGCCGCCCGGCTGCGGGTGATCATCGACCAGACGGCATCGCTGACCGATGCGTCCGCGGTGGCGATGGCGCGTTCGCTGCAGCGCTGATCCTCACGACATTACGGCCACGCGGCCGGTTCCCGCCGAGATCCTGCTCCGCCGGGCCCGCCTGTGGCACGGTGGGAATCCCGTACGTGAGCTTTCGAAGGAGTTCCCCGCATGGCTGAGCAGACCGGACAGCAGACCTACGTCGTGATCGGCGGGGGACTGGCCGCGGCGAAGGCGGTGGAGGCGTTGCGGTCGGAAGGTTTCTCCGGCCGGGTCGTGCTCGTCGCCCGCGAGTCCGAGCTTCCGTACGAACGCCCGCCGCTGTCCAAGGGCGTCCTCCTCGACGCCGACGATCCGGTGACGGTGATCACCCACGACCAGGCGTGGTACGACGAGCAGCGGATCGAGCTCCGCCTCGGTGTCGCCGTGCGGCGGCTGGACCCGTCCGCGCACGAGGTGGTGCTGGCCGACGGTGAGACGCTCCACTACGACAAGGCGCTGCTGGCGACCGGCTCGGTGGTGCGCCGGCTGAACGTTCCCGGTGCCGACCTGGCCGGCGTGCACTACCTGCGGACCCTCACCGACTGCCTCACGCTGAAGGCGACCCTGGCCGCCGCGGACCGGGTCGTGGTCGTCGGCGCCGGCTGGATCGGCCTGGAGACCGCGGCCGCGGCGCGCCACCACGGCGCGGAGGTGGTGGTGGTCGAGCCGCAGCCGGGGCCGCTCTACACCGTGCTGGGATCGCAGATGAGCGAGGTGTTCGCGCGGCTGCACCGCGACCACGGGGTGGAGTTCCGGTTCGGCGCCTCCGTCGAGCAGATCAGCGGCGACGGCGGGAAGGTGACCGGCGTGGTCACCGGAGCCGGCGAGGAGCTGGCCGCGGACGCGGTGATCGTCGGCGTCGGCGTGGCCCCGGACGTCGAGCTGGCCGAGGCCGCCGGGCTGGACGTCGACAAGGGAGTGCTCACCGACGAGCGGCTGCGTACCTCCGACCCGGACGTCTACGCCGCGGGCGACGTCGCGCGGTGGCACTCACCGACGTTCGGCCGCCGGCTGCACGTGGAGCACTGGGCCAACGCCCAGGACGGCGGTGCCGCCGCGGGCCGGGCGATGCTGGGCGCCGACGCGGCGTACGACGCGGTGCCGTTCTTCTTCAGCGACCAGTACGACCTGGGCATGGAGTACTCCGGGGACGTCGGGCCGGACGGGTACGACGACGTGGTGGTGCGCGGTGACCTGGACGGACGGGAGTTCGTGGCGTTCTGGCTGCGCAAGGGCCGGGTCGTCGCGGGCATGAACGTCAACGTCTGGGACGTTCAGGACGCCATCCAGGCGCTGATCCGGTCCGGGCGTGAGGTCGATCCGGGCAAGCTCGCCGACGGGGACGTGGACCTGGACGCGGTCTACGCGTAACGGGCAGGCGAGGCCGACGCCGGAGCGCCCGGTGGAGTGTGAAAGCTCCAGGTGGCCAGGACCCCCCGGAGTTTTCACGCTGCGGGTTTGGCGCGGCGCTGCTTGGTGAAGTGTGAAGACGGCCGGATGCCAGGCCCACCTCAGGTCTTCACGCTTCACGGCGCGCTCCGACGTACGACCTGACGCGGGGGATTCTTCCGCGGAAGAATCCGGTTGGCATTTTCTTCCGCGGAAGAATCCGAGCGCCCGCCAGGCGTCACACCACGCGGCGGTCGACGTCGGCGAAGTGGCAGGCCGACGGGTGTCCCTGCCCGCGGTCGACGAGCTGCGGCTCCTCCCGCGCGCAGATGTCCTGCGCCTTCCAGCAGCGGGTGCGGAACCTGCACCCGCTCGGCGGGTCGACCGGGCTCGGCACGTCGCCGGTGAGGATGATCCGCCGGCGTTCGCGTTCCCGCTTCGGGTTGGCCATCGGCGCGGCCGACAGCAGCGCCTGGGTGTAGGGGTGCGCCGGGTGTTCGTACACGTCGTCGCGGCTGCCGGTCTCGACGACCTTGCCGAGGTACATCACCGCCACCCGGTCGGAGATGTGCCGGATCACCGACAGGTCGTGGGCGATGAAGATGTACGCGACCCCGAGGGTGTCCTGCAGGTCCTCCAGCAGGTTGACCACGCCGGCCTGCACGGACACGTCGAGGGCGGAGACGGGTTCGTCCAGGACGAGCAGCCGCGGCTCCAGCGCCAGCGCCCGGGCGATCCCGACCCGCTGGCGCTGTCCGCCGGAGAACTCGTGCGGGTAGCGGTTGCCGTGCTCGGCGTTCAGGCCCACCAGCCGGAGCAGCTCGGCCACCCGCGCCTTGCCGGTCGATCCCCAGCGCCCGTGCACCTTCAGGGGCTCGGCGATGATGTCGTTGACCGGCATCTTGGGGTTGAGCGAGGCGTAGGGGTCCTGGAAGACGATCTGCAGGTCCCGGCGTACTCCCTGCATCGCCCGCCGGCCCAGCGTCGTCAGCTCCTTGCCGGAGAACCGCACCGACCCGCTGGTCGGGGTGTGCAGCTGCAGGATCGCCCGGCCGGTGGTCGACTTGCCGCAGCCGGACTCACCGACCACGCCGAGGGTCTCGCCCGGGTCCACGTGCAGGGACACTCCGCTGACCGCCTGGACCTGGCCTACGACCCGGCGCATCAGGCCCTTGCCGCGAACGGGGAACGTCTTCACCAGGTCGGTGACCTCGAGCAGGTGGGTTGCCGGTGCCGCCGGGGCGGGTGAGGTGTTCCCGGCGGTCGCGGTGCCGCTCGCTGGGGGTGTCATGGCCGCTTCCCCTCGCTCTCGGTCCGGAAGAACTCCGTCGGGTCGGGCACCGCGGCGAGCGCGTCCCAGTGGTGGCAGGCGGCCACGTGGTCGGGATCGTCCTCGTCGCCGGTGCTCAGCAGGTCGGGCTCGGCCTGCCGGCAGGCGTCGTCGGCCAGCGGGCACCGCGGCCGGAACGGGCAGCCGGCGGGCATGTCGATCAGCGACGGGGGAAAGCCGCCGATCGGGCGCAGCCGGTCCGTGCCGGCGCTCTCCAGCGCGGGAATGGACCCCAGCAACCCTGCCGTGTAAGGCATCCGGGTGCGGTAGAAGACCGCATCGGTGCCCCCGATCTCCACCGGGCGGCCGGCGTACATCACCAGCACCCGGTGCGCGATCCCGGCGATCACGCCGAGGTCGTGGGTGATGAGCACGATGGCGGCGTTGACCGCGTCCTTCACCTCCAGCAACTTCTCCAGGATCTGCGCCTGCACGGTGACGTCCAGCGCCGTCGTCGGTTCGTCGGCGATGATGACGTCCGGGCCGTTGATCACCGCCATCGCGATCATCACCCGCTGGCGCATTCCGCCGGAGAACTCGTGCGGGTAGCTGCGCAGCCGCGCCCGGGCCTGCGGGATGCCCACCAGGTCGAGCATCTCCTCGGCCCTGGTGAGCGCGACCTTGCGGTCGACGAGCTGGTGGGACAGCACCGCCTCGGCGAGCTGGTCGCCGATCGTGTGGACGGGGTTCAGCGCGGTCATCGGGTCTTGGAAGACCATGCCGATCCGCAGTCCGCGCAGGCCGCGCTGGCGGCGGCGCGACATGGTGAGGATGTCCTCGCCGCGGAAGAGGATCCGCCCGCTGATCCGCGCCGTCCGGGGGAGCAGGCCCATCACCGCCATCGAGGACACCGACTTGCCCGAGCCGGACTCGCCGACGATGCCGAGGACCTCGCGTTCGTGCACGACGTAGGAGGCTCCGCGGACGGCGCGGACCGTTCCGTCCTCGGTGGGGAAGCTCACCGCGAGGTTCTCCACCCGGAGCACCTCCGCCGGCGGCGCGCCCGGCCCGGCGCCACCGGTGCCGCGGCCGGCCGCACGGTCGGGTCCGAACGCGTCGTCACGTCCACGTCCGGGCGGGCCGAAGTCCAGCACCTCGGGACCGGTGCCGTCGCGGTCGCCGGTGCCGTCGGCGCCGAGCTGACCGGGGGAGTCGGGGCCGGATCCGGAACGGCTGCCCCGGCGGGGCCACAGGGAAGGAGTCATCAGGCGCGCACCCTTGTCTGTCGCGGGTCGAACGCGTCCCGCAGCCCGTCGCCGATGAAGTTGACCGCGAGGGCGATGGCGATGATGAACAACCCGGGCCACCAGAACAGCCAGGGCCGGGTGATCATCGCCGAGCGGTACTGCGTGATGAGCAGGCCGAGGGAGGTGTCCGGCGGCTGGACGCCGAACCCGAGGAACGACAGCGCCGTCTCCAGCAGCACCGCGCCGGCGATCGTCAGGGTGGCGCTCACCACGATCACGCCGATGGCGTTCGGCATGATGTGCCGGAAGATCGTCCGCATCGACGGCGTGCCGACGGCGCGGGCCGCCTCCACGAACTCCTTCTCCCGCAGGGAGAGGAACTCACCGCGCACCAGCCGGGCGAGCTGGGTCCAGACCACCAGTCCCAGCACGATGCCGAGCATGACGATGCCGCTGCCGAGTGCCATCCGGCCGACGACCGCGCAGATGACGATCGTCGGGATGGTGATCATCACGTCGGTGAAGCGCATCAGCGCGGCCTCCACCCAGCCGCGGAAGTAGCCCGCGACCGCGCCGACGACCGTGCCGACAATGGTGGCCACGATGCCGACGATGAACGCGACCATCAGCGACTGCTGCGCACCGCGCATGGTGAGCGCGAAGTAGTCCTTGCCGATGTTGTCCTGGCCGAACGGGTGCGCGCCCCACCGCAGGCCACCGCCGCCGAGGAAGGAGGGCACCACGCTGAGGGTCGGGCGGCCGCCGTCGACCACCTCGGCGGTCGCCTTGTAGCTCAGGTGCCACCAGCCGGGCAGCGGCCCGATGCCGATCGAGCTGAACGCGAGGAGGAGTACGCCGGCCAGCAGCACCATGCCGGCCAGCGCGGCCCGGTGCCGGAAGAACCTGCTGCGGATCAGCTGGCCCTGGGTACGGGCGACGACGGTCGTCCCGCCCGGCGCCGTGTCGTCCGGCCCGCGCGCGGGCCCGGGCTCACCCGGGACCTGCCGGTCGGTGGCTTGAGTGGTCACGCGTCCTCCCTTCACGTCAGCCGGATTCGCGGGTCGAGGTAGGCGTAGGCGATGTCGGCCAGCATGTTGAACACCACGACGGCGGTGCCGGAGACGATGAAGAACGCCATCACGGGGTTGGGGTCGACGTTCATCACGCCGTCCCGGAACATCACGCCGAGGCCTCGCCAGCCGAAGACGTTCTCGGTGATGATCGCCCCGCCGAACATGCCGGCGAAGTCGAACGCCATCAGCGTGGTCAGCGGCACCAGCGCGTTGCGCAGGGCGTGCCGGGTGATGACGCTGCGCTCGGTCAGTCCCTTGGACCGGGCGGTGCGTACGTAGTCCTGGTTGAGCACCTCGAGCATGCTCGCCCGGGTGTAGCGGGTGTACAGCGCGAACGAGATCAGCAGCAACGCCATGCTGGGCAGGGCGATGTGGCTCACCGCGTCCCAGGTGAGGTCCCAGAACCCGCCGGTGAAGTTGGGGGTGCGGGCGCCGATGGTGGAGACCGGCCGGCCGAACGTGCGCTGGCTGTAGCCGGAGAACGCCTGGAAGAACCTGTCGAAGAAGATCAGCCCGCCGGTGAACAGCCCGGTGAGTACGGCCGCGGTGACCGCGCGCCGGCGTTGCACCCCGCCCAGCGCCAGGCCGATGCCGGCGCTGACCACGACGCTGACCAGGGCGAGGCCCGCGATCACCGCCCAGGTCGGGTCGGCGAGGACGGAGTTGAGCGCCAGCGAGGACAGGGCGCCGACCCCGGCCGCCGCCAGCGCGGCGTACAGCGGATCGCGGTTGCGCAGACCCGCGACCAGGGTGGCGATCCCGACGGCGGACGCCAGCGAGACGACCAGGATCACCGCGAAGCCGAGACCCGGATCGGCGAACCACCGGGTGAGCGACAGATAGGTGAGGATGCCACCGGCCGACAGCGCCGCCACCGTGAACGCGAGGGCCCGGCGGCGCAGGTTGCCGCCCATGATCGCGCTCCAGGCGAGTCCGGCCACGGCGGCGACGAGCACGATCACCTGGACGGGTATCTCCGGATCGCGCAGCCAGTTGTTGAACTCGATCGCGGCGAACTGCTTGAGCATCACCGCCACCCAGAACGACGGCAGCGAGAAGAACAGGAACGACCCGAGGGTGACCGCGTAGTCGAACCCGGTGTACTGCCGCAGTGCCGACACGATCCCGACCATGATCCCGACGACCAGGGCCAGCACCGAGGCGGCCAGGACGAGTTGCAGGGTGGCCGTCACCGCCTGGCTGAGCAGGCCGCCGACGTCCTGGCCGGTTCGGGTGGAGCCCAGGTCACCGTGGGCGACCCCCGCGAGCCAGGTGACGTAGCGCAGCGGCACCGGCTGGTCGAGGTGCATGAGTTTCGTGCGCTCGGCGATCTTCTGCGCCCGTTGCGCTGTCTGGTCCTGCCGCAGGTCGGCCAGCGGGTCACCCGACAACGCGGTCAGCGTGTAGACGACGAACGTCGCCACGAGCAGCACACAGGCCGAGATGACGAGCCTGCGCACGATGAAGACGACCACCCCGAACTCCTCACTGAACGTCGTACGCAGGCCTTCTCGTCCGGTGGTTCGCCGTGGCGGGCCGGCCGGCCCGCCACGGCGTTTCGCCAGGGCTGTCCTACGGCCTTGCCGAATCAGGCCGGGTGGCGTCCTAGGACGCGGACCACTTGTCCATGTTCCAGGTGATCGACGCCTGGGACGGGTTCGGCTTGATGTTCTTCAGGGTGTCGCTCCAGGCCGACAGACCGGGCTGGCTGTACAGCGGGATGGTGGCCAGGTCGTCCCACAGCAGCTTCTCGATCTGCGCGTTCAGCTTGGTGCGGGTGTCGGGGTCGGTGCTGCGGTTGAGCTCGCCGATCAGCGAGTCGACCTTCTTGTTGGAGTAGCAGCCGTTGTTGTTGCCCTTGCCCGACGGCGTGCAGGCGGTCGGCGTACGGAACGTCGAGGACCAGCCGCTCACCAGCGACGAACCCGACCAGCCGAACAACGCCACGTCGAAGCCGCCGTTCGCCAGCGCGCCGTCGGCCTCGAAGAAGTTGGCGGCGCCCTGGTCGACGATCTTGAAGCCGGCCTTGCCGCAGGAGTCCGCGATCAACTGGACGACCTGGGTGCGCCGTGGGTTGGGCGTGTTGTAGCCGATCCGCACCTTCAGGCCGGAGTTGCCGGTCGAGGCCAGCATCGCCTTGGAGCCCGCGACGTCGGCCTTGGCGTACTTCTCGGCGCCGACCTCCTTCGCCACGCCGGCGTAGGCCTTGTCGAACGGCGCGATGGTACGGACGTCCATCGGCGCGGCGTCCGGCTTCTGCGGCTTGATCAGGTTGTCCACGATCAGCTTGCGCGGAACGCACATCGCGAACGCCTGCCGCACCTTCTTGTCCTTGAAGGGTCCGGAGCGGAAGTTGAAGTCCAGGTGGTCGTAGAGGTACTGGTCGCCGGTGACGACCTTCACGCCCTGGGTCTCCTTGAGCTGGTTGAGCAGGTCGGGGTTGGACTGCGGCTCGATGATGTTGACCTCACCGTTCTGCAGCGCCTGCACCTGCTCGTCCTGCGCGATGAAGCGGATGACGACGTTCTTCGCCGCCGGCGGGTCGCCCCAGTACTTGTCGTTGGCGGTCAGCGTGATCGACTGACCGGCGTCCCATTTGCTCAGCTTGTACGGGCCCGAGGACGGGATCACCGACGCGTCGGGCAGCTTGCCCGGCTGCATCACCCAGCCGGAGTTGTAGAACTTCGCCGCCTTGGCCAGCGCCGCCGCGTCCTTCTTCTTGACCGCGGTGATGAACTGGTCCTCGCTCATGCCCGACTGCTTCTCCACCACGTGGGCGGGCAGCAGGCCGGTCGCGCCCGGCGCCACCGACTCCCAGTCGGCGAACGGCTCGGAGAACTTGAAGGTGAACTTCTTGTCCCCGGCCGCGCAGTTGGGGGTCTCGACGAGCTCCTTGCCCGTGGTGCCCGCGGTGGAGAACAGATCCTTGCCGACCTTGCCGGAGTTGGCGGCCCAGAACAGCAGGATGTCGTCGCAGTCGATCGGGTTGCCGTCGGACCAGACCGCCTTGGGGTTGATCGTGTAGTCGACGGTGAGCGGGTCGTCGGAGGTCTTCTTGTACGTGCCGAACGTGGTGTCGGGCTTGACCGAACCATCCGCGCCGAAGTACCAGAACCCGCTCAGCACCCGCTGGAGAACGATGTTGTTCTTGCTCGCGTTGTTCTCCGCGGTGTTGCCGTTGTAGGCGTCGATCTCCTGCTCGAAGGTGTGCGTGATGGTGATCGGCGCCGACGTCTTGCCGCCCTGGGCTCCGGTGTCGGTGCCCTCCTTGTTGCCGCCACCTCCGCCGCCGCAGCCGCCGAGCACCAGCGCGGCACTGGCGACGAGTCCGACGTACCAGGTCTTCCTGCGTTGCGTGCTCACCGGCGGCTCCTAGCTGGAAATGCTCCGTCACGGGCGGGAATGCCAAAGATGATCATTCTTGTCGTACGGGCCGCAAGGGCCGTGCCGGAGTGTTATCGAGCTGAGACGTGCTGTTTATCGGGGTTGTCGACCCGGCGCCGTCCGGCTCTTCGGCGCCCGGCCGTAGACTCCGACCCATGGCCGGCCGGATCCGCGACGACGACATCGCGCTGGTCCGGGAACGCACCCGGATCGACGAGGTCGTCTCCCAGTACGTCACGTTGCGCCCGGCGGGGACCGGTTCGCTGAAGGGGCTGTGTCCCTTCCACGACGAGAAGTCGCCGTCGTTCAACGTCCGCCCCCAGGTCGGCGCCTACCACTGCTTCGGCTGCGGCGAGGGCGGCGACTCCATCTCGTTCCTGCAGAAGATCGCGGGCCTCGGTTTCGTCGAGTCGGTCGAACGCCTCGCCACCATGGCCGGCGTTCAGTTGCGCTACGTCGACGGCGGTCAGCCCGAGCGGCGCCAGCCAGGCACCCGCGCCCGGCTGATCGAGGCCCACAAGGCCGCGGAGGAGTTCTACAAGGAGCAGCTGAACTCCTCGCGCGACGCGGCGGCCGGGCGCACCTTCCTCGCCGAGCGCGGCTTCGACCGCGCGGCGGCGGAACACTTCGGCGTCGGCTTCGCCCCGCGCGGCGGCAGCGTGCTGCTGAGCCACCTGCGCGGCCGCGGTTTCTCCGACGACGAGCTCGCCACCGCCGGCCTGGCCGCCAGCGGTGCCCGCGGCCGGTACGACCGGTTCCGGGGGCGGCTGGTGTGGCCGATCCGCGAGCTGTCCGGCGACGTGGTGGGGTTCGGCGCGCGCCGGCTCTTCGACGACGACCGGATCGACGCGAAGTACCTCAACACCCCGGAGACGCCGATCTACCACAAGAGCCAGGTGCTGTACGGCGTCAACCTGGCCCGCCGCGAGATCGCCCGCCAGTTCCAGGCGGTCGTGGTGGAGGGCTACACCGACGTGATGGCCTGTCACCTCGCCGGCGTAACCACCGCCGTCGCCACCTGCGGCACGGCGTTCGGAGAGGACCACGCCCGGGTGCTACGCCGGCTGCTGCTGGACCACGAGGAGTCCCGCGGTGAGGTGATCTACACCTTCGACGGCGACGAGGCCGGCCAGCGGGCGGCGGTGAAGGCGTTCGAGGGCGACCAGCAGTTCGCGTCACAGACCTACGTCGCGGTCGAGCCGGACGGGCTCGACCCCTGCGACCTGCGGCTCAAGCACGGCGACGCGGCGGTCCGCGACCTGATCGCCCGCCGCATCCCGCTGTACCGCTTCGTCCTGGAGCGGGCGCTGGACCGGTTCGACCTGGACCGCGCCGACGGCCGGGTGGACGCGCTGCGGGCCACCGCGCCGTACTTCCGTTCCGTCCGCGACCGGGCCAAGCTGGTCGGCTACTCCCGCGAGCTCGCCGGCATGCTCGGCATGGACGTCGAGGAGGTCCGGGCGGAGGTGGCCCGGGCAGCCGCCGCCACCGGACGCGCGGCCGGTGGCCCCGGGTCCGGTGGTGCGCGCGCGGACCGAGCGGACCGGGCCGGACGTGGGCGCGGGACGGCGCCGGAGCCCGAGGCCGCGCCGGCGGCGCCGCAGACACCGCTGCCCGACCCGCGCGACCAGCCGCTCAGCACCGAACGCTCGCTGCTCCGGTTGGTGGTCCAGGCGCCGACCGTGGTGGGCCCGGCGTTCGACGCGCTGGAGGAGAACGTCTTCACCCATCCCGCGTACGTCGCCGTGCGGCAACTGGTCGCGGACGTCGGCGGCGTCGGCACCTCCGCCGGCGGCGACGCCTGGGTGTCCGCACTCGCCGAGCACGCACCCGACGACGCCGTACGCCGGCTGGTCACCGTGCTCGCCGTGGAGCCGCTGCCGGCGTCCGGTGCCCCGGAGCGGCGTTACGCCGCCGACCTGCTCGTCCGGGTGCAGGAGCGCGCGGTCGCCCGCCGGATCGCCGACGTCAAGTCCAAGTTGCAGCGGATGAACCCCACCGAGCACACCGAGGCGTACAACAAGCTCTTCGGTGAGCTGGTCGCGCTCGAGCAGCACCGCTACGGGCTGCGCGAACAGGCGGCCGGCGGCCTCGGCTGACTCCGGACCGGTCGGCGCCGCGCCGCACCGCACCGCACCCGGCGGCGCCCGTTGACCGAGGTCCCGGTGGCCGGGACCGGACCGGCTCGGCGCCCGGCCGCCACCTGCCGCACCGGCCGGTTGGCGGCAGCGGTTAGTTTCTAGAGCATGCCGAAGGTCGCCGGAGTCGACTCCTCCACCCAGTCCTGCAAGATCGTCGTGGCCGACGCCGACACCGGCGAGGTGCTCGACGAGCGCGTCGCCGCACACCCGGACGGCACCGAGTGCCCGCCGGACGCGTGGTGGTCGGCGCTGAAGGAGGCGGCCGAGGGGCTGCTGGACGACGTGGCCGCGGTCGGCGTCGCCGGCCAGCAGCACGGCATGGTCACCCTGGACGAGGCCGGCGAGGTCGTCCGCCCGGCGCTGCTGTGGAACGACACCCGGTCCGCGGAAGCGGCCCGCCGGCTGGTGCGGCTGCTCGGCCCGGGCGGCTGGGCGGAGGCGGTCGGATCGGTGCCGCTGGCCAGCATGACCGTGAGCAAGCTCGCCTGGCTGGCCGAGCACGAGCCGGCCAACGCCGAGCGGGTGGCCCGGGTACTGCTGCCGCACGACTATCTGACCTGGGAGCTGTGCGGGCGACCGGACCGGCCGGTGACCGACCGCGGCGACGCGTCCGGCACGGCGTACTGGTCCCCGGTGACCGGCGACTACCGCACCGACCTGCTCCAGCTCGCGCTCGGCCGTACGCCCGAACTCCCCACCGTGCTCGGCCCGGCCGAACCCGCGGGGGAGACGGGCACGGCCGGACTGAACGGCATCCTTCGTCCCGGCACGCTGGTCTCGGCCGGCACCGGCGACAACATGGGGGCCGCGCTCGGCCTGGGCATCGAGCCCGGTGACGTGGTGGTCTCCCTCGGCACCAGCGGCACCGTCTTCGCCGTCCACGACAAGCCGTCCACCGACCCGGCCGGCATCGTGGCCGGCTTCGCCGACGCGACCGGGCGGTTCCTGCCGCTGGTCTGCACGCTGAACGCCGCCCGGGTGCTCACCGCCACCGCGGACATGCTCGGCGTCGACCTGGCCGGCCTGGAGCGGCTGGCCCGCGAGGCCGCGCCCGGAGCGGGTGGGCTGGTGCTGCTGCCCTACCTCGACGGCGAGCGCACCCCCAACCTCCCGGACGCGGCGGGTTCGCTGCACAACCTCCGGCGGGACACGATGACGCCGGCCAACCTGGCCCGGGCCGCGGTCGAGGGCATGCTGTGCGGTCTCGCCGACGGGCTGGACGCGGTGCGGGCGCAGGGCGTGACCGTGCGCCGGGTGCTCCTGATCGGCGGTGCCGCCCGGTCGGAGGCGGTGCGCTCGGCTGCCCCGACGGTGTTCGGCGTACCCGTCACCGTGCCGCCGCCGGCGGAGTACGTCGCGCTCGGCGCGGCCCGGCAGGCCGCGTGGGCGCTGGCGGGCTCGGAGGCGCCGCCGTCGTGGAGTCTCGGCGAGTCGGTGGTACGCGACGACGTGGACGAGGCCGCCGGCGAGCGCATCCGGTCGGCGTACGCGCAGGCGCGCACCGCCCTGCATCCGGGCGACTGACCGTCAGGCGATCCCGCGGCTGACCTGGGACTGACCTGGGCCTGACCTGGGCGGCCCGACGTGGGGCACGTCGCTCGCGACATGCGGGGAAGTCGGCGCGACTCGCCGGACACATTCGGTTGGTCACAACGTGTGCGGTTGGCGTCGCACTCGGTGGGGAAGGTGCCTGTTTCGGGGAGGCACAATGGTGATGAACTCTGCCGACGTCGGCGCCCGTCGACGGCTGATCGTGATGCAACGTCTGCGTGAGCGGCGTCGCCGCCTCGGACTGACCCAGAAGCAGGTGGTCAGCCGATTGGGCCGGCTCGGCGTCCTCACGACCAACAAGGCCCTCAGCAGCCTGGAGCACGGTGCCGGACTGGACGTGGCGAAGCTACCCGAGCTTGCCCACGCGCTGGAATGCACGGTGACGTATCTCCTGGGCATGACCTCGGACCCGCGAAGCTGGGCACCGGACACCACGCCGGCCAGCCAGCAGCAGGGTTCTCGGGACCAGGCCGCGGTGGCCGCGAACCGGCCGAGGGTGCCGGGCGCGGTGCCTGCCGGGGTCCGGCCCGACTGGGCCCGGCGACCTGACCTGGCGCGCCGCCCGGCGGCCGCTCCGGGCCTGGTCAACGCACATCCGCCCACCCGTAACCCACCACCGTCCGCCTGACGGAGCGCGCGGTCCGGGGACACCCGGACCGCGCGGACTTCTCTCCTGGGGATCAGCCAGACCAGGAGCGGTGGGCGCGGGTGACAATGTCCAGGACCAGCTTCGCCGCGGGTCCCACGGCGTTCTCCACCGCGGGTGACAGGCCGATGCCGGTGCCGATGTCGCCGGGTTCGCACCCCACGACCACGACCCGGGCGACCTGGCGGTGGATCGCGGGCACGAGCGCCAGCACTCCGTCGGGTGGTGGGTACGGTCCCGCCCCCGCCGCGTCGTCGGCAGCCTCCACGACGTACAACGTGCCCGGCGGGCCGTCGCGGTGCAGCGAGTCGACGAGGACCACCAGCTCGTACCCGTCGAGGTGCTGCGCGGCGAGGTGCCGGCCGCGAATGCCGTAGTCGCGCAGGTCCACCAGCGCGGGCAGCGGGTCGCGGGTAAGCCGGTGGATCACCGCGACGCCGAAGCCGTCGTCGGCGCAGAAGACGTTGCCGACTCCGGCGACGAGGACCCGCTTGCCGCTGCCACGGCCCGTTCTTTCAGGGCCCGTTCTTTCAGGGCCGGTTCGTTCACGGCCGGTTCGTCCAGGGCCAGTTCGTTCTGGGTGGTCAGGCGGATGGACCACAGCGCGCTCCCCGCGTCGCCGACGAGCCGTTTCCCGGTCAGCGTACGTCCGGGCGATGATCGCCACGGCGGGAACGCGTGACCTCACAGCCGGGGCGTGGCTGCGACCCGGGTGGCTGGTTCCGGACGCGGTCGGGGGGCGACTTCCCGGCAGGCGGATGCCGCGCCTTGACCCCCGGTGCGCCGCGGTCCTAGTTTGTTCGGACCCTGAACAAAATGGGCGACCGAAATCCGGCCGGAGTGCCGGGCGCGGTCCTCGCCCACGACGGGTCCGTACTGGAGGTTCCGTGAACGGCGCGACCAGGCAGCTGCCGGGCCGGGCCGATCATGCCGCCGTCCGCCGGGCCAACCTGGCCGTGGCGGTCCGGGCGTTGCGGGCGGGCGGGCGAAGCCGGGCCCAGCTCGCCGCCGACACCAGCCTCACCAAGGCCACCGTCTCCAGCCTGGTCACCGAGCTTGCAGGTCGCGGCCTGGTGCACACCGCCAGGCCCGGCACCACCGCCGCCGACGCCGCCTCCAACGGCGACACCGCACGGTCCGGCGCGGTCGGCCGACCGGGTCAGCCGGTCGAGCTGGCCACCGGGCGGGTGCTCGCGATCGGGGTGGAGCTGAACGTCGACTACCTGTGCGGCGTCGTCCTCGACCTCGGTGGCCGGGAGCGGGTGCTGACCCGGACCGCCTTCGACGTGCCGGCCGGGGTGGACGCCACCGCCGACGAGGTGGTCCGCCTGGTGACCGAGCTGGCCGACCGGACGCTGGCCGGCACGGCGTTCGCCACCGCGGACGACCCGGCCGTCCTGGCCGGAGTCGGGGTGGCCGCGCCGGGCCTGGTCGACGGCACCCGCGGGACCGTACGAGTGGCGCCCAACCTGCGCTGGCGCGACGTACCACTGCACGACCTGCTCGCCGACCGGCTGGCCGGTTCTGCTCTGCCCTGGCTGCCCGGCGGGTCCCGGCCCTGGGACGAGCGGCTGCTGGTGGACAACGAGGCCACGCTGGCCACCCTCGCCGAGTTCGCCGGCGACGCCGGACCCGACGACCGCGACCTGGTGCTGGTCACCGGCGGGGTCGGCGTGGGCGGCGGTCTGGTCGTCGACGGCCGGCTGGTACGCGGCAGCGGCGGGTTCGCCGGTGAGGTGGGTCACCTCGCGGTGGCGCCGGACGGCGCCCGGTGCGGCTGCGGCCGCCGCGGCTGCTGGGAGACGCTGTGCGGGCTCGGCGCCCTGCTCGACCTGGCCGCCCCGCCGGACGACCCGGTGCACCGGCACGACGAGGACCTGGACGTACGCCTGGACCTGCTGCTCGAACGCGCCCGCGACGGCGACGAGCGCACCCTGGCGGCGTTCGACCGGGTGGGCCGGGCGCTCGGGCACGGCGCCTCGATGCTGGTCAACCTCACCAATCCGCGGGTGCTGGTGCTCGGCGGCTACTTCGCCCGGCTGGGGGAGTTCCTCCGCCCGGTGGCCCAGGCCGAGCTCGCGGCCCGGGTCGTCGCTCCGGACGCCGGCGGCGTCCGGGTCACGTTGTCCCGGCTCGGGCTGGCGGCGGCCGCGACCGGTGCCGCCCACGCGGTGCTCGCGCCCGTACTCGACGACCCGACGCTGGTGCCGACCCTGGCCGCCCAGTCCCCGGCGACCACCCAGTCCCCGACGTCAGCCGTACACGCATCACCAACTCTCGTAGAGGAGATCGGATGACCGACTACACCCCGACCCGTGAGGACAAGTTCTCCTTCGGCCTGTGGACCGTGGGCTGGGAGGGCGTCGACGTGTTCGGCTCGGCGGTCCGCGCACCGCTGGCGCCGGCCGACGCGGTCCACAAGCTGGCCGAGCTCGGCGCCTACGGCGTGACGTTCCACGACAACGACGTCTTCCCGTTCGACGCGACCGCGGCCCAGCGCTCCGACCACGTGGCGGCGTTCCGCAAGGCGCTGGACGAGACCGGGCTGACCGTCCCGATGGCCACCACCAACCTGTTCGGCCACCCGATCTTCAAGGACGGCGGGTTCACCGCCAACCACCGCGACGTACGCAGGTTCGCGATCCGCAAGGTGGCCGAGAACATCGACCTGGCCGTCGAGCTGGGCGCGAAGGTCTACGTGTGCTGGGGCGGTCGGGAGGGTGCGGAGTCCGGTGGCGCCAAGGACGTCCGGGTCGCGCTGGACCGGATGAAGGAGGCGTACGACATCCTCGGCCAGTACGTCCTGGACCAGGGGTACGACCTGAGGTTCGCGGTGGAGCCGAAGCCGAACGAGCCGCGCGGCGACATCCTGCTGCCCACGATCGGGCACGCGCTGGCGTTCATCAACGAGCTCGAGCACCCCGAGATGGTCGGCCTCAACCCCGAGGTCGGGCACGAGGAGATGGCCGGCGTCAACTTCGCCCACGGCATCGCCCAGGCGCTGTGGCACGGCAAGCTCTTCCACGTGGACCTGAACGGCCAGCACGGCCCGCGTTTCGACCAGGACCTGCGCTTCGGCGCCGGCAACCTGCGCGGTGCGTTCTGGGCGGTCGACACGCTGGAGAACGGCGGCTACGACGGTCCGCGACACTTCGACTTCAAGCCGCCACGGACCGAGGACATGGAAGGCGTCTGGGAGTCCGCGCGCGGCTGCATGCGCAACTATCTGATCCTGCGGGAAAAGTCGCGGGCGTTCCGCGCCGACCCGCAGGTGCAGGCGGCGCTGGCGGACTCGAGGCTGGACGAGCTGGCCCGGCCGACCCTGGCCGAGGGGGAGACCCTCGCCTCCCTGCGCGAGGAGAAGTGGGACGACGCGCGGATCGAGGCCCTGGCCGAGCGGGGGATGGGCTTCGAGCGGCTGGACCAGCTGGCCATGGACCACCTGCTGGGCGTGGCCGAATGAGGGTTGGTGGCGTGGTGAGTGGGTTCGACCGATCGGACGAGGGAGTACGTACGCATGACAAGTAAGCCAACGCTCGGCGTGGGCATGGTGGGCTACGCGTTCATGGGCCAGGCCCACTCACAGGCCTGGCGGACCGTGAACGCGGCCTTCGACCTGCCGTACGCCGTGGACATGGCGGCGATCGCCGGCCGCAGCGAGGACAAGGTGAAGGCCGCCGCCGAGAAGTTCGGCTGGCGCTCCTACGAGACCGACTGGCGCGCGCTGGTCGAACGCGACGACATCGGCCTGGTCGACGTGTGCAGCCCCGGCGGCAACCACGCCGAGGTGGCGATCGCCGCCCTCGCCGCGGGCAAGCACGTGCTGTGCGAGAAGCCGTTGGCGAACACCGTCGAGGAAGCCCGGGAGATGGTGAAGGCCGCCGAGGCCGCCGCGCAGAACGGCATCCGCTCGATGGTCGGCTTCAACTACCGACGAGTGCCGGCGGCGGCGTTCGCCCGTCAACTCGTTCTTGACGGCAAGCTGGGCGCGATCCGGCACGTCCGTGCGGTCTACCTGCAGGACTGGATCACCGACCCGGAGTTCCCGCTGGTGTGGCGGCTGAAGAAGGAGGAGGCGGGCTCCGGAGCGCTCGGCGACATCGCGTCCCACATCGTCGACCTCACGCAGTTCGTCACCGGCCAGACAGTCACTGGCGTCAGCGGGCTGACCGAGACGTTCGTCAAGGAACGCCCGCTGGTGGCCTCCACCGAGGGGCTGCGCGGCACGGGTTCGTCCGAGCGCGGCGAGGTGACCGTCGACGACGCCGCGTTGTTCATCGCCCGGCTGTCCGGCGGCGCGGTCGCGACGTACGAGGCGACCCGGTTCGCGACCGGCCGCAGGAACGGCCTGCGGATCGAACTGAACGGCGAGAAGGGCTCGCTCGTCTTCGACCTCGAGCGCCTGAACGAGCTCGAGCTGTACCTCTCCGACGACGACGCCGGAACGCAGGGCTTCCGGCGCATCCTCGTCACCGAGCCCGAGCACCCCTACATGTCCGCGTGGTGGCCGGCCGGGCACATCATCGGCTGGGAGCACAGCTTCACCCACGAGGCGTACGACCTGGTGACCGCGATCGCCGCGGGCACCGACCCGGCTCCGACGTTCGCCGACGGACTGCAGGTGCAGTTGGTGCTGGACGCCGTCGAGCGCAGCGCCGAGTCCGGCTCCGGCTGGATCCCGACCACCGACAACAGCTGAGCGCAGGAGGAGAGCATGCCCCGTCCCGTCACTTTGTTCACCGGCCAGTGGGCCGACCTGCCCTTCGAGGAGATGTGCCGGCTCGCCTCCGAGTGGGGCTACGACGGCCTGGAGATCGCCTGCTGGGGCGACCACCTCGACGTCTGGAAGGCCGCCGAGGACGACAAGTACGTCAAGGCGAAGCTGGACACGCTGGAGAAGCACAACCTCAAGCTGTGGGCGATCTCCAACCACCTGAAGGGCCAGGCCGTCTGCGACGACCCGATCGACGCCCGGCACAAGGACATCCTGCCGGCGAAGATCTGGGGCGACGGCGACCCCGAAGGGGTCCGCCAGCGGGCCGCGGAGGAGATGAAGATGACCGCCCGGGCCGCCGCCCGGCTCGGCGTCGACACGGTCGTCGGCTTCACCGGCTCCTCGATCTGGAAGTACGTCGCGATGTTCCCGCCGGCGTCGGAGGCCCTCGTCGACGCGGGCTACCAGGACTTCGCCGACCGGTGGAACCCCATCCTCGACGTGTTCGACGAGGTGGGCGTGAAGTTCGCGCACGAGGTGCACCCGAGCGAGATCGCCTACGACTACTGGACCACGGTCCGTACTCTCGAGGCAATCGGCCACCGTCCGGCGTTCGGGCTCAACTGGGACCCCAGCCACTTCGTGTGGCAGGACCTCGACCCGGTGGGCTTCATCCTGGAGTTCAAGGACCGGATCTACCACGTGGACTGCAAGGACGCCAAGCGCCGGGTCGGCAACGGCCGCAACGGCCGGCTGTCCTCGCACCTGCCGTGGGGTGACCTGCGGCGCGGCTGGGACTTCGTCTCGACCGGCCGCGGCGACGTCCCGTGGGAGGACTGCTTCCGGGCGCTGAACTCGATCGGGTACGACGGCCCGATCTCGGTGGAGTGGGAGGACGCCGGCATGGACCGGCTGATGGGTGCTCCCGAGGCCCTCGCCACCGTGCGGGCGCTGTGTGAGATCGAGCCGTCCGCGTCGTCGTTCGACGCCGCGTTCAGCTCCGAGGGCTGATCCACCCCCGGGCCACCCGGGCGCACCGGGTCCGTCCCGGACGTACGACGAGAGGCCGGGGCCGCGCGAACGAGCGCGGTCCCGGCCTTCGTCGTCTGCCCCGTCCGTCTCCTCCTGGCCGCCCCTCCTGATCGTCGCCCTGCGCCCTGTCTCCCGGCTTTTCTCATCCAACGTCCGGCGCGGTGTGACAGATCGATATGCGGGGTAGCTCCTCCTTCGGTCACAGATCGCGGGGCACACGCCCTTTGCCCCGTTCATCGTGGGGGAGCCATGAACCATCACGGACCGGCCGGATCGCAGCGGTTCGCGTCGTTCGTCCCGGCCGGGCCGCGGGCCGCCCGGGTCGCTCGTGCCGTGCTGACCGGCCTGGTCGTGCCGGTGAGCCTGGCCGCCGCGGGATGTGTCCTGCCCGGAGCCGGCCTGGAGGCGAAGGCGCTGGCGGCGGTTCCGCCGGCCCGCTCGGTGCCGGTCCCCAGCTCGGACTCCGGCTCGGGTTCCGTGTCGGGTTCGCTCCTGGCCACCGAGTCGGGTGCGGTCGCGTGGCGCGGGCTGCCGTTCCGGTTCGCCAGGGACGGCTACGGCGCCCGGAGCCTGAGCGGCACCCAGCGTCCGTTCCGTACCGGCAGGGTCCTCCCGCGGATCGACCAGGGCAGCCACGACGCGCACGGCGTCCGGATGGTGGTGATCTCGGGCCGGCAGTACGACCACCCCAACTTCCAGGCCAACTACGGCCTGGCGAACCTCGAGTCGTACGAGCTCACCGGCGACCGCTTCTACCTCGGCCGCGCGCTGGCGCAGGCACGGCGGCTTCGCGACCGCCGGGTGGTCTCGGGTGGCGCGTGGTTCCATCCGTACGACTTCGACTTCCAGCTACACCGCAACTCGACCGAGACGATGCGCCGGCCGTGGTACAGCGGACTGGCCCAGGGCAAGGTGCTCGCGTTCTTCACAGAGCTCGCACGGGTCACCGGTGACCCGAGTTGGCGGAGGGCCGCCGACTGCACGTTCGACAGCTTCCTGCTCCCACCCGACGCCCATGCGCCGTGGGTGAGCATGACCGACCGCAACCACCTGCTCTGGCTGGTGGAGTATCCGTTCGGCTCACCCCAGCAGGCCGACCAGGTGTTCAACGGCCACCTGTCCGCGATCTTCGGCCTGTGGGACTACTACCGGCTCACCCGCGACCGGCGCGCGCTCGCGATGTACGACGGCGCGGTCACCACGGTCCACCGCTACCGCGCCTCGCTGCGGGTCCGGGGCGGGCCCTCGATCTACTGCCTCACCCACCACGCGGTCGCGACCAGCAGCTACCACCGGATGCACTCGCTCCAGCTCGTCCAGCTCTCGCTGCTGACCGGCCGCAGCGAGTTCGCCCATCTGGCCGAGGCGCTGGTCGGCGACAGCCCGTACCCGGTCCTCGCCGCGCCGCGCCGGGTCGGCCTGGCCGCCGGGCGGCACGTGGGTCTCACGTACGACGTCACCACCGGGAAGGTCACCGGCACCCGCACCGTGACGCTGAAGCAGGCCACCGTCGGGACGACGGTCCGGCGGATGCGGTTGCAGGGCCGGGGGATCTACTACCGCATGGCCACGGGCAGCCCGCTTGCCGGGATGTGGGTCCCGGAGCAGGCGGGGCTGAGCATGATCCGCGGCGTGGTGAGCCGGCTCGTCTTCCGTACCGACCGGCGTGCCGTGCTGGCGGCCGGCCACACCTACACCGGACTCAAGTACGACAGCGTGGGCAACCGGACCGCGATCGTGCGGGTCACCGCCCGTACCACCGCCGGCGTCAGCTACGACGCCGTCGCCTGGATCGGTGGCGTACCCCACCTGCGCATCGGCAGCGGGAAGCTCCGGGGATACTGGGTCGCGCAGCCCCAGCTGACGAAGGTGACCTGAGCCCCTGCCGACCCGGAGGCGACCCGGGAGCGACCCCGAGGCGACCGGTTGGCGACCGGAGCGGCAGACCGGCGCTACCAGAAGCGGGCCCGATGTGGGAGCCGTCGGCGCGAACTGTGCCGACGTCGGTCATTGCTCCATGAGTATCTCCAAATGCCTAACGTAACTTCCCCTGGACAGGCACACTGGATCACGCCGATCTTCCCCAGGGGAGGAGATGTGCCATGCCGGTCTTCGTGCTCTTGTCCGCGGCTCTTCGAGCCGACGCATCACCGCCTGAAAGCCCGGGTCCGGGTGGGCACTCGCAGGGGAACACCGACGGGTCCGATCGCCCCGGCGACACCGCCGGACAGCGCGGTCCGCTCGACGCCGAGGCCGCCCGGGACACCGGGCAGCTCGCCGCCGGGTCCGCTGCCGCATCGACCGCGTCGACCGCATCGACCGGGTCGGGCCCCGCCGGGGCCGATCCCGCCGAGCAGTCGGCCGAGCCCGTGGCGGCTGCCACGGCGGGGTCCGCCGCCGCGGCGACGGACGCGACCGAGTCCACGGAGGAGGAGCTGCCCTCCCTGGACGAACTCAGCGACCGGGCACCCGATCTGGTCCGCCAGTACCTCCGGGAGATCGGCCGCGTCCCGCTGCTGACCGCGCAGGAGGAGGTCGACCTGGCCCGGTCGATCGAGGCCGGCCTGTTCGCCGAACGCCACCTCGCCGAGGGTGGCCCCGTCCAGGCCACGCAGGCGGAGCTGGAGATGCTGGTCCTGCTGGGCCGGGCCGCCAAGCGGCACCTGATCGAGGCCAACCTCCGGCTGGTCGTCTCGGTGGCCAAGCGCTGCACGGGACGTGGCCTGCCGCTGCTGGACCTCATCCAGGAGGGCAACCTCGGCCTGATCCGGGCGGTGGAGAAGTTCGACTACACCCGGGGCTACAAGTTCTCGACGTACGCCACCTGGTGGATCCGGCAGGCGATCTCCCGCGCGATCGCCGACCAGTCCCGGGCCATCCGGGTGCCGGTGCACGTGGTGGACGCGATCAACCGTGTGCTCCGCGCGCAGCGGCAGCTTTTCCAGCAGCTGGGCCGCGACCCGCTGATCGAGGAGGTCGCCGAGATCGTGGGGCTGCACCCCGACCGGGCCAGCGAGCTGCTGCGGCTGGCGCGGGAGCCGGTGTCCCTGCACACCCCGATCGGTGAGATGGAGGCGTCCGAACTCGGTGACCTGATCGAGGACATGGACGCGGTGGCGCCGATGGACGCCGCGGCCGCCTCGCTGATGCGCGAGCACATCGAGTCGGCGCTGGCCCAGCTGGGCGAGCGGGAGCGGTACGTCGTACAGATGCGGTACGGCCTGACCGACGGGCAGATCCACACGCTGGAGGAGGTCGGCCGCAGGTTCGGCGTGACCCGCGAACGCGTCCGCCAGATCGAGGCCAAGACGCTGGCGAAGCTGCGGGGCGGAAGCTGGGCGCCGGGGCTGCGGGAGTACCTCGCCTGAGGTCGAGCGGTTGCTCGGGCTCCGACGCAGGCTCCGGATCACGCGGGCGCCGGGAGGTCCGGTCGATGCCGGACGGCCCGGCGCCTGCGTGCGCCCGCTACCGTGAACCCGTGCGCCGTCGGCAGACTCCTCCGCGCGAGGTGAAGAACTCCCTCGCCCTGCGTCCTCACGAGCGGATCCTCGCCGCCGCGCGGACCGCGACCGAGGAGTGGGTGGTGGCCACCGACCGGCGGCTGCACCTGCCCGAACCCGGCGGAGCCGACACCTTTGCGGGCATCCCGTGGGAACAGCTCGAGCACGCCGAATGGGACCGCGACGAGGAGGTCCTGCGGGTCACCGCCGCCGCGCCGCTCGGGCAGCCGATGCCGACGTGGCGGCTGCGGTTCGACCCGCCCGACCAGCGGCTGCTGGCGCTGATCCGCGAACGCATCACCGCGAGCGTGGTCACCGAACGCCACGTGCCGCTGCGAGGCCGCGTCGGCGTACGCGTGATCGCCCGCCGGCCACCGGCCGGTGACCCCGACGCGGCCGAGGGCGGGATCGTCTGGGCGCTCGCCTTCGACGAGGGGCTGGACCCGAACGACCCGGACGTTCTCGACGCCGCCCACCGAGCCCTCGCGACCGTTCGGGCGGAGATCGAGCCGTGACCCGGCGGGCGGTCAGGCCCGTCGCGCCCACCGCCGTGTCCACCGTCGTGCTCGCCGTCGTCCTCGTCGCGATGACGGCGCTCGGCGCCTGTACGCCCAGCGCGGGCGACCTGACCGCCCCGACCGCCCGTCCCACCGGCTCGCCTCCCGCCGGCGGGGAGCCCGTACCGCCACGAAGCCCGCCGCCCCAGCCGCGAGGGCCGTCCGGGTGCGCGGTCACCGGCGGCCCCGGCGGTGGCGACGACGCCGGCTCGAAGGTGTCGTACGAACAACCCCTCTCCGCCGGACAACTCCTCTCCGCCGAGCGGTCTTTCGTCGCGAACAGCGCGTCCGCGCCCGCCGGGCAGGCGGCGCCGTGGAAGGACCGGCCCACCGTCTCGTTGTGCTTCGACGTACGGTCCGATCCGCGGGTGGTGCGCGGCTCGGAGCAGGTGACCTTCACCCCCGACCGGCGTACCTGCGCGGTCGTCTTCCGTGCCTGGCCGAACAAGCCGGAGACCGCGCGGGCCGGCAACCGGCTCGAGGTCACCTCCGCCACCGTGGACGGCCGCAAGGAGATCCCGAAGGTGGCGGCGGCCGGGGCGCCGCCGGGTTCGCCGGGCACCCTGGTCAGGGTGCCGGTCAGCCGCTGCGTTCCCGCGGGCCGCACCGTCCAGGTCGACCTCACGTTCACGTTGACGGTTGGGGCGGACACGCCCGAGCGGGTCGGCTACTCCTCCCGCGACGGCGCCGTCTGGCTGGGCACGGCGTACCCCCTGCTGGCCTGGCAGCGCGGCAAGGGGTGGGTGACCGACCCGGCCGTCGACCTGTTCGGCGAGACCGTGACCAGCGAGGAGTTCCGGCTGCGGCGGCTCGACGTGGTGGCGCCCGACGGCGACCAGGTGCTCGGCACCGGCCAGGCGGTCGGCAGCATGCCGTCGACGAAGGTGCGGGGGAGTGTGGTGCACCGGTTCCGGGCCGACTCCGTGCGCGACGTCAGCCTCACGGTGGGGCGGTTGCGTACGGAGAGCCGCGAGGTGGACGGCGTACGCCTGCACGTCGGGGTGCCCAGCAGTTCGGTCGCCTCCGCGGGAGAGTGGGCCGACGCGACCGCCGCCGCGATGCGGTCACTGTCGACCTACCTCGGGCCGTTCCCGTACCGCGACCTGTGGGTCACGGTCGCCGACAGCGTGGGCACCGGCATCGAGTTCCCCGGCTCCATCCAGTTCGGCAACGTCTCGCCGACGCGCTACCCCCAACTCGTGCCGCACGAGGTGGCGCACATGTGGTTCTACGGGCTGGTGGGCAACGACCAGGCCCGGGACCCGTGGCTGGACGAGGCGCTCGCGGAGTACGCCGAGACGCTGGTCGACGGGACCGGGGCCCGGTCGGTGCGGTTCCAGGCGCCGTCCCGGGTGCGCGACCGGGTGGGGCGCTCGATGGCCTGGTACGCCGCGCTGCGCAACCCCGACCTGTATGCCGCCGGGGTCTACCGCCAGGGTGGGGCGATGCTGCACCGGGCGCGGCAGGCCGCCGGACCTGCGACGTTTGACCGGCTTCTGCGCGGCTACCTGAACGCCAACGCGCACCGGATCGCCACCCCGCGTGACTTCGCCCGGGCGTTCGCGAGCCGGCCGAAGGTGATCGCGATCCTGCGCGAGTACGGCGCGATCCCGCGGTGATCCACGGTCCTCGCCGACCCCGTGCGTGAGCCTGCCCGCGACCCCGCCGGGACCCCGCCCGCGACCCGCCCCGGGTCGTGCGACGTGATCTGGGGGGCTGCTAACGTATGCGTGGCCGGGCTCGCCCGGCGCGCGATCCCGCGTAGCTCAATTGGCAGAGCGTCCGGCTGTTAACCGGCAGGTTGCTGGTTCGAGTCCAGCCGCGGGAGCGTCACGAGGATCCCCCGACCGGTGGTCGTACCGGTCGGGGGATTCTGCTTTTCCCGGAGCGACCTCACCCGGGGTTTCCGGGGCCACACCGTCCTTCGTTTCCCTGTCGTTCTGCCCGTGGATGCGGTTCTCTACATCTGCCGGTCGCCCCCGCCTTGTCCGTGTACGCTCGCTGGACAGCGCCCGGCCCGGTCACCAGCCGTGTCAGCCGTCCACGCCCAGCCGTCCACCGACGCGTGGCTTGTCGCAGCGGTCCAGGGAGGTCATTCATGGCGGTTCCCGACCTCCGTTCGGCGGTCTTCTCGACGAAGTACGCCATCCTGATCGACGTCGGGTACCTCTATGCCGCTTCCGCGGACGTCCTGTTCGGCGCCCGTGAGCGCCGCGAGTACCGCGTCTCCGCCGACGAGCTCATTCAGGCCCTGCAGAAACACGCTGTCGAACGGCTGCCGGGCGAACTCCTCCGCGTCTACTGGTACGACGCCGCGCACGATCGCGTACCCACTGTCGACCAGCGGGTGATCGCGGCCCTGCCGATGGTCAAGCTCAGGTTGGGGAACCTCAACAAACAGGGGCAGCAGAAGGGCGTCGACGCGCAGATCCGCGCCGACCTGGACGCGCTGGCACGCCACGGCGCGGTGACCGACGTCGTGCTGCTCGCCGGCGACGAGGACCTGGTCCCTGCCGTCGAGGCCGCCCAGGCTTATGGCGTACGGATTCATCTGTGGGGCGTCGAGCCGTCCTTCGGCAGCAACCAGGCCGAGCGACTGGTGTGGGAGTCGGACTTCGTCGAGGTGTTGGCGGCCGACCTGCTTCGTCCGTACGTACGACAGGCGCACCCGGCGCCCACCCCCGGATCGGTGTCCGCTCCCTCGTCGACGACCGCCTCGGCACCTGCTTCTGTGGCTGGGCCGGTGACGACGCCGGAGCCCGACACCACCTCCTCCGCAGCGGCCGCGGCGGCCGCAACGCCGCCGGTATCGGGGACGTCAGCATCGGGCACGTCGGCATCGGGCGCGCAGGCAGCGGGTACGTCGGCAGCGGGCACGCCCCAGCGAGTGCCGCCGGACGGACAGGCGGGCACACCGACGCCCGCGCAGGTGTTCGCCAGGCGGGCCGGAACGACCACCGCCGTCGCGGCGGCGGGTTCGGTCCGCCCGCCGCGCACCGACTCACCGAACGCCGCACCAGCCCACGGCCCCGCGTCCGGTCCCGCCGCGGGTCCCGCTCCGGCGCCGGCCACGACAGCCGACGCCGCGCCCACGATCGGTGCGCAGAGCGCAGGTCCCCGGCTCGGTCCGGAGCGGAACGCGGTCGAGGAGGTCGGCGAGCACGTCGCGCAGAAGTGGATCCTGACCCGCGGCCGGGACTGCGTACGCGACTTGCTGCCCGGTCCGATCCTGCCGACCGTCATCGACAGCGAGCTGCTGGTCGAGGCGGAGAAGGAACTCGGCCACTCGCTGCGGCCCTATCCCGAGGCGCGGGTCTGGCTGCGGGACGGTTTCTGGGCCCGGCTAGGCCGCGAGTTCGAGCTGGCCGACCACGGCGAGCGTGCGGATCGAGGCGACCACGCCGACCATGGCGAACGTAGGCAGACCAAGTAGCCGAGGTGTCACGGCCAGGCGCTAGGCTCAGCGGGCGGTCGCGCACGCGAGCGGCACGGGGCGGTAGCTCAGCCGGTTAGAGCAGGGGACTCATAATCCCTGGGTCGCGGGTTCGAGTCCCGCCCGCCCTACCCCGGTTGACCTGCGGAGACGCAAGATCCGTCCAGACCTTTCGGAGTGTCATGGATCGGGTCATGGATCGAATCTCACTATGATCCGATCCATGCCGGCCGCGAAGCGCGTCGCCAGCGGAGACGCGGAACCATCGAGCTCCTGCCGTCGAAGAAGTACAGGGTCAAGGTCTACGTCGGCGTGGATCCCGTCTCGAAGCGCCGTGTCGACCTGACCGAGGTCGTCGCGACGCAGGCCGAGGCCGAGAAGGCACTCACCCGGCTTCTCCACCAGGTGGACGAGCGGCTGAACCCGCGGACCAGTGCCACCGTCAGCCAGTTGCTGGATCGCTGGCTGAACGTGATCGATGTCGAGCCCAGCACCCGCCAGGGCTACGAGCGCAAGATCTCCAAGCACATCCGTCCGATTCTGGGAAAAGTGAAGGTCGGTCGCCTCGACCCCGAGACCCTCGAGTCGTTCTACGCCGACCTTCGCCGGTGTCGTGAGCACTGTGGCGGGCGTCTCTATGTCGAGCATCGAACCCGGCTGCCGCATGAATGCGATGAACACCCATCCGCCGCATGCCGGCCAGCGAAGCCTGCGACGTGTCGCGACTGCTAGCGCATGTGCAAGAGGCACGTCTGCCGTGGTCTTTCCGACTCCAGCATCCGCCAGATCCACTGGATCCTCAGCGGAGCCCGCACCCGTGCGGTCCGGTGGCGTTGGATCGCGGTCAACCCAGCTACACAGGCAGAACCGCCTGCGTTGCCACATCCCGACCCGCGGCCGCCGGCAGCGGCCGAGGCGGCTCGCCTGGTGGAGGAGGCGTGGTCGCGGGACCCCGAGTGGGGTGCCTTCGTCTGGGTCGCGATGACGGTGGGGGCTCGCCGCGGTGAACTGTGCGCGTTGACGTGGTCGACCGTGGATCTGGAGAACGCAGTCTTGACGCAGACACCATCGCGGGCGCGAACCTCGCCAGCATGGACACCACGACCTGGGGTGACGCGGAGCAGACGAAGATCGTCGCCGCGCTTCGTGTGAGCTATCCAGCCGGTTTCGCCGACGTCGGGACCGCCTGGGACCACTGGAGCGATCTGGCGCTCGGTGCCGACGGAAGCCTCCAGGAAGGCCACGGGTCGTTCGTTGGCGACGACACCGACCTTCCCCTGCCGGTGTCCTGACCGATGCTTCCTCTTCCGGACCACCTTCACCGTAAGCTCGTTCATCTCAGGAGTCCGCGCCATGGCCCGTTATCCGCACGCCGACTGGGATCCGCACCCGGAGGCGACCAGCCAACCCCGCATCCGACCGTGGGGCGTCGTCCTGCACACGGCGGTCTCGAACGCCAAGAACATCAAGAATGCCTGGCTGCAGTCATCGGTAGAGAGTCACTGCTGGGTCCAGGGGCGCTGGAGCGCTCCAAGGCGGCACCAGTGCGTGAAGCGGTTGGTGAGTTGGTAAGTGAGGGCGTCGAGCCCGCGGTCCCGTGCTGTGACAATGCGATCGTTGGCGGCGACGTGTAGCGGCGATGGCCGCTCGAAACGGCTGGGCGCCAGTTCTTCGCAGGAGCACGCCGGTGCCCGCCCCGGCTCCATGTCGCAAGCGACAGCGGCCCGTCTGTCTGGCGGACGGGATTCCCAGGAAATCGGACGGGCGTCGCGGACGGTCTTGGCAGGGCGCTTCGGCCACGGAGATCCTCGTGCCGCGGAGTCGTCGCTGCCTGGCTTCAGCGTGCTGATCGGAGAACGATGATGACAAGTCCGTCCGACCACCCCACACCGGCATCGGCGGCCGAGCTCCACCTGCCCCTCAGTCGTGGTCGTGCCGTGCTCCGGTTCACCGTGCACTACCTGGAGATGGTGGTGGCGATGGTGGTCGGCATGGTCGCGCTGGGTCCGTTGGAGTCATTCCTGGCCAGGGCTGTCGGCCGGCCGGACGCGCTGGATGGCTCGACGGTGAGCATGCTGCTGATGGCTGTGAACATGACGGTGCCGATGGCGGCGTGGATGCGGGTCCGCGGGCACCGGTGGCGGCTGACCGCGGAGATGTGCGCCGGTATGGACGTCCCGTTCCTGCTCGTACTGGTGCCGTACTGGGCCGGTGCGATCAGCGAGATGGCGCTGATGATGGTCGGGCACACGGTGATGTTCGTGGGGATGGCGGCGGCGATGGTCGTTCGCCGGCAGGAGTACGCCGGCCACGGCCACTGACGCAATGGCCTGTGAGTTGTCGGAGGCTCGTCCCGACGGCGGGTCAGGCGTGCCGCGTGCTGCGCTGGGTGGCCTGGAAGTGCGACGGTGAGACGCCGTAGAGATGTTGGAACGCCTGTCGCATGGTCTCGACCGTCCGGAAGCCCACCCGCGCCGCGACGGCGTCCTGGGTCAGGTCCGTATCGGCCAGCAGTTGCGCCGCGGCGCTGGTGCGGCGCCGACGGATGAACCGGGCCGCGCTTACGGTCAACTCGCGGGTGAACAGCCGGGACAGGTGCCGCTCGCTGACTCCGACCCGCTGAGCGACCAGCGCCGGAGTCAGGTTCTCGCCGAGGTGGGTCTCGATGAACTCGACTGCCTGGCGTACGACCGAATTGCGCGGGGTCGTGGCTGTGAACACGCTCATCTGGGCCTGGTTTCCCGGACGCTGCATGTACGTCACCAACTGCCGGGCCACGGCCCGGGCGACGTCGGGCCCGGTGTCGGATTCTATGAACGACAGGCACAGGTCGAGTGCCGCTGTCACCCCCGCCGACGTGCACAGCGAGTCCTCCACCAGGTAGATCGGCGCCGGGTCGAACCGCACCGCCGGGAACCGGGTGGACAGGAATTCGGCGTGGTCCCAGTGCGTCGCCGCGCGACGCCCGTCGAGCAGTCCTGCCGCCGCGAGGACTCCGGCGCCGGTGCACACCGACGCGACCCGGCGGCTTTCGCGTGCGAGGCGGCGTACGTGAGCGACCAGTTGCTGGTCCTCCATCGCGGACATGTAACCGATCCCGCCCGAGACGACCAGGGTGTCCAGCGGGCCCTTCACCCGCTCCAACGGCGCATCGGCCTGCAGCGTCAGGCCGGTCGCGGTGCGGATCATCCCGCCCGACAGCGCGGCCAACTCCACTCGGTACTCGTGCCGACCGCGCACATAGTTCGCTATCTGCAGGGTCGAGACCACGCAGGCGATGTCCAGGGCCTCCGCCGCCGGATAGCCCACCACCAGGATCCTTCGCGCGCTGGACACCCTACCTAAGCTACGGGGCCCGGGGCCTCTCGTTCGAGGGCGTACAGACCGGAACCCCAAGATTTCAGCCAAACCCGGTGGCGTCGCTGCGCACCGCAGTGCCGCGGGAGCACGCTGACACTCGCATCCGGGTGGAGCACGCGGGAACAGACACGCTGGGAACAGAAAAGGTGACAACCGACCGGTGACGAGCAGCGACCACGGGGATCTGACCAGCTTCGTCGGGCGGGACGCCGAACTGGCCGAGTTGGCGGACCTCGTAGATGGCCGCCGTCTCATCACGCTCACCGGAGTCGGTGGCTGCGGAAAGACCCGCCTCGCCCGCCGGCTTCTCAGCCGGCCAGGTGCGGTGTGGGCGGACTCCATGGTGACCGCCGACCTCGGAGCACTGACGGACGCTTCGCAGATACCGGCGGCGGTCGCAAGGGCGGCAGGCGTCATGGTCGAGCCCGGCCGAAGTGAAGTACTGCGGCTTGCCCGCCGCCTGGCCGACATTCGCATGCTGTGGCTGGACAACTGCGAACACCTGCTCGAGGCGGTGGCGGATCTGGTCACCGCGGTTCTGCGCGAGTGCCCGGTGGTGACCGTCGTGACAACCAGCCGGGTGCCGCTCCGGATCCTGGGCGAGACGGTGTGGCAAGTGCCTGCACTCCTACCCGCGGACGCCTGCCGACTGTTTGCCGACCGGGCAGGGCTCGTCGCGCCACGGTTCGCGCTCACGCACGACGAGGCGCTTGTTCGGGTCATCTGTGAGCGTGTGGACCACTTGCCGTTGGCGATCGAACTGGCTGCGCCGTGGATCCGGGCACTGTCGCTGGAACAGATTGCCAGCGGTCTCAATCGCTCCTACGACCTACTCGTCGGCGGTCCGTCCGACGCCGCCCCGCGACATCAGAGCCTGCAGGCGTCCATGTCCTGGAGCCACGATCTGCTTACCGAGGCGGAGAAGCGGTTGTTCCGCAGGCTGTCGATCTTCGCTGAAGCGTTCACGTTGGACGATGCCGCCCGCTCGGATCTCGATGGGGGCGACTCGAAGCCCTCCGACGCCGAGGACGCTGGCGCCGCTGCCGGGGGGCCTGCCGGGGTGGCCAGGCTGATCGATGCATCGCTCCTCACCGTGACCGAAATCCAAGGCGAGTTGCGCTACACCATGCTCGACACGGTACGGCAGTTTGCCAGCGAGCGACTGGTCGAGTCCGGCGAACTCGACGCCGTCAGACGGCGGCACCTGGCCCTGCAAGCGGCGCTTGCGGTCGAGGCGGATCGCGGCCGCAACGAGAACCAGGAACGGTGGCGTGGCGAACTGATCAGCCGTCAAGGGGACCTTGCAGCCGCTGTGACCTGGGGCCTCGCGAGCGACGCCGGCGCAGACAACAAACGTGCCGCTGAACTCGTCGCGAACCTCGGTCACTACTGGCTGCTCGACGGGCAGATCGGCGAAGGCCTGGGACTCACCGACGTGGCACTCGACTCGTGCCCCGACGACCCCGCGCTCCAGGCCCGGCTGTACGCGACGCGCGCGCTGCTCGCTATGGCCTCCGGGCACCTGGATGCCGTCACCGAGGCCGCCCAGAAGGCCGCGGACCTCGCTCGCAGATCAGGGGACTTGGCGACCCAGGCGCGTTCCGAAGCCTTGGCCGCCTTCCCGCAGTTCTTCGCCGACTTCGACGCCTGCGCCACAACCGCAACTCGCGCACGCGACCTCGCCGACACCGCCGGCGACGCGTTCGCGGCCGACTGGGCCGGCGTCCTGGAGTCCTATGCACTGCTTACGCGCGGCAGGAACGATCAGGCTGATGCGCTTGCGCGTACCGTTGCCGATCGCGCGCGGCTACGCCGCGACCGCTTCTGCGGCGCCTTCGCGGTCGGCGTGGGCATATACACCTCGATGACGCGTGGCCAGCTTTCGGTAGCCGTACGCGTCGGCCATGAGGCACTCGCCCTGGTGGCACCGCTGGGTGACCACTTCGCGACCGGAACGTTGACGGGCAACACCGCACATGCTTTGGCGGTCCACGGTGACCTGGACGCCGCGATGAGGCTGCTGCACCCGATCGCCCGGTCTCTTGACACGACTGTGGAGGCCGACGCGGTGGGGTTCATGGTTCCCATGGGGCTTGTCCACCTCTGGCGCGGTGAGCCAGAGCGCGCGTTGACGTGGTTCCAGCGGGGCGTCGCGAGACTTGAGCGACACGAACTCGACTGGTCGGCGGCCCGCAGCCTCCCCGGTCTGGTCGCGGCGTTGCGCTGCACCGGGCAGACCGATGCGGCCGAGGAATGGGCTACTCGCGGGTCCCGTCTCCTCGAGAAGTTCGGGGCTCCCTTCGAACTGGCTGACCTCCTCGACGAGCATGCTCGTCTCGTTGGGGACTGTGCACCTCGGGCCCGCGAGTTGCACCTACGCGCGCTCTACATCCGTCACAGGAACGGCGTGCCGCTGGGTAACGCCGCAAGCTTGGAGGGCCTCGCGTCATTGGCCGAGGCCGGCGGGGACCTGTGCGAGGCTGCGCGTCTCAGTGCAGCTGCGGATCGGACAAGGACGCTCATGGGTCATCCCCGGGCCGCAAACGACCAGACTCGTCACCGGCGGATGGAGGCACGCCTTCAGGGGGCACTGGGTCCCCGGTTCGGGGAAATCTGTCGCGAGGCGGCGACGACAGATCCTCGATCGATGGTGACGGCGCTGCTCCGCGGGCGGGGGCCACGCGTCCATCGGTCCGGTCCCCTCGCCGCACTCACTCCAAGCGAGCTGGAGGTTGCGACCCTCGTGTCGCAGGGACTCAACAATCCCGAGATTGCCGCTCGGCTGTTCATGAGCCGCGGAACCGTCAAGGCCCACCTTGCACATGTCTATCCCAAGCTGGGCGTCCCAAACCGGGCGGCACTCGCCGCGTTGGTCCACCGAACGCGGAACTGACGGTACCGCCGCCCCCACTTGCCGGCGCTCAGCAAGCCGTGGCGAGCTGGGCCTGAGTGATCGAAGCGCGGCGCGTAGACGCAGTTCAGGAACAAGCTCTCGGCGCCTTGCAGCCTGCACCACCACCACCATCACCGCCTCAAGATCGACGATTGGCTCGCCGGGCACGACTTGTCCGCCAGGCACGAGCCGCCGCGGCGACGCCGGCAGCCACGACTCCGGTGCCAAGCCCGATGAGCATGGCAATTCCACTCGTGTAGATCCGCAGGACGAACTCGCGCCGGCCGGGACTGAACAGGTCGGCGAATCCGACGGCGCTGTCGGGTGGCTGGTGGCCCAGTGACGCCCCCGCGCCCCACAGCAGTTGGTGGACCAGCACCAAGGAGAGTCCATAGAGGGTTCCGAGGACGAGGAAGTCCAGGACGGGCCGGCGGTTCTCGCGGATGATCGCCACTGCCAGCCACGCCGCGAACGGCGTGAGCGCCAGCACGTAGTAGAGCGGACCGCTCTCGGGGCGAACGATGCCCAGATCCGCCAGGACGGTGCGCGGCAGGCCCAACGCCGCAAGCAGGAGCAGCAGCCAACTCGGCATGTCCGAGGCCGGGAACCGGCCACGGAGTGGTCTGCTGCGCTGGTAAGTCGGTTCTTCCTGCGCCGGCGAGCCTGAACGGCTGTCTATGGTGTCGTCACGCTGATTCATGCCTCGGATCCTCCGATCCGGTCGCGACGTGAACATCAGCCAGGTGGCCATTGCACGCGCCGGCAAAGTTCACGGTCGTCCGGGCGGCCAGGGGCTCGTCTGGCCATCTGGCCGATTCGGTCGCACCCGGATCCTCCGCATAGTTGAGGGCCGCTGGTCGACGAAAGTACCCACAGGGAGGCCTGCATGTGGACGATGAGTGCCGGTGTGACCCGTACCCGGCTGTGGCGTCTCTCCCAGCGGCGGCGCCGCATGACCCTGCTCCTGCACGTGATCTCGGCGGGTGCCTGGATCGGAATCGACGTGGTCGTCGCGGTGCTGGTCCTCACCGGCTGGTTCGCGGCCGACGTGGACGTCCGCAGCCTGGCCTACCGGGCCCTGGCCGAGTTCGTGGTCTGGCCGATGCTGGCATCGGGGTTGGTGTGTCTCGCCACGGGGGTGCTGCTCGGCGTGGGCACCAAGTGGGGTCTCGTGCGGTATCGGTGGGTAGCGGTGAAGCTGGTGCTCAACCTGGTGCTGTGCACACTCATCGTCGTGGTGCTGCAGCCGGGCATGGACGCCGTGGGCACCTACGGTGAACACCTTCTTACGGGGACCCCATCATCCAGCCGCGTCAGGACGCTGTTCTTTCCGCCCGCCGTCTCCTTGTCCACACTCACCTTCGCCACTGCGCTGGCGATCTACAAGCCCTGGGGGCGACTACGTCGCTCGACCCGACGTGCGGATTCCTGACGTAGCCCGCCGTCGGGGCGCCGTGCCCGTGGAATTGCGTGGCTCGATCAGCATGGGATCTCCCGGTTGGAGTAGAACGGCGCCGTGAAGGGGATTTCGTCGCCGATCCAGCCTCGAAGGGCTTCGAACGTGGCGGCGTACAGGCCCGCCTCGTACGCCGGGGGAGTGACCCACCAGCTCACGTCCACGTCGTGGTGCAGCGTCTCCTCCGTCAGTGGGCGACGCACACCCAGGGGATACAGGTACAGGCATCCGATGTATCCGTGGTCGGGGTTGGTGAGCACGTAGGTGTAGGACTTGTCGTCGCGGAACTCGGCTTCATGCCAGACCAGGTCCACGTAGTTGCCCTCGAGGGTGACAGGCCCGGTGGGCCAGGACCCGCCGCGTGTGCGCCGGATCAGGTCCAGACTGGCGTTGATGCCGGCCACGTCGGCTTCGAGGTCGTCGCGGGAGATGGCGTGAGCCTGGACCCGCCCATGCTTGAGGTTCCGTGGCACCACGGCTCCGGGGGCGATGGCCAGCTTCTTGGTCAGCCCGGTGAGGTCCATGTCGTCTCCGGTTCGTTGGTCCTCGAAAGTGCGGTGCATGCTCCGCGCGTCGGTTGGGTCGTCAGATGGTGCCGCGCCTGATCGCCGCGTCGATCAGGTCGAGCATGCCCTCGACCCCGCGGCGGGGGGCCTCCTCGTCGGCCGGGGCCGGCCAGCTGAGGAACACGTAGGTGAGGTCGACGGATCCGTCCGAGGTCTCGGCCATCGTCACGGTGACCAGCTCCCGCGGTTCGTCGAAACGAAGGGCGACTCGGTGCGGAGGGTCGAGCTCGGCGTACTCGAACCCGAAGGAGATCTCCGAGCCGTCCGCGTCGGAGATCATGACCGCTTCCATTCGGCCGCCCGGTCGAGGATCGACTCGCATCCGTTCGGCAGGAGTCTCATAGCCGGGCACGACGAACCACTGCTCGAGCTTGCTGGGCTCCACGAATGCGGCATGCACTCGTTCGGCGGTCGCGGGGAGATGTCGACGCACGGTAAACCCGCCGCTCGTCTCCTGGTGGGATTGCTCGGACATGATGCCTTCCTTCCGACCGGGCCGGTCCATCGACCAGCACCCGTGATTCACGCGTCGGGGTTGCGGAGCGTGAGTACGACGACTCCGGAGTCGAGGGTCCGGTTGGCCGTCAGCCTGAACTTCTTGTTGAGCCCTTGCTCGATGAGGAGGTCACCCTCGTCGCCGACGCCGGCCAGGTGGGGATGGACCCACAAGTGCAGCTCGGTGAGAAGGTCTGCGCGCAGGAGCGTCTTGGCCACCGGCCCGTAGCCGTGCATCAGTATCGACGCGCCGTTCTGAGCACCCAGTTTGCGCACCTCCTCGACGAGATCGCCGTCGAGAACTGTGGTGTTGTGCCAGGAGGGCTCGGTGAGGGTCTTGGAGGCGACGTACTTGGGGATGGCGTTGATCGCCTCGGCGTACTCGCTGTCTCTTCCCGGCCAGGCGCCGGCGTAGACCTCATAGGTCTTGCGGCCCATCAGCATGGCGTCGGCGGCCCGGAGTTGTTCCAGCGCCAGGGCGTCCGATTGATCGTCGATGTAGTCGAAGTGCCATTTGTCCATGTGGTTCACAACTCCGTCGAGACTGACGAACGTCGAGCTGCTGATGTTCCTCACAGGGTTCCTCTCATCGGGTCGTGGGGCCGGCAGGCGGCGCGCTCGCTCGTCGCCGGCGATTCGGAGAGATGCTCCTCGCCCCGACAGCTTGATCGAGCGAATCGGCGGTGACGAAGTCCGGAAACTTGGGCATTCCGTCTGGACGCGCCCGCCGGTCGGACACCACGTCGAGCGTCGAGACGGTGGTCCGCCGGACCTTCCTGGGACCGCGGCCCGCACTACGCCGACGCCGCGGGCCTGCGGTGGAGCTGCCGAAGAAGGTCAGTGACGGAGGTTCCCAAGACCTTGATGACCCCGTACCGCCTCGATACGATCTTCCGAATATCGGAGCTGTCTCTGTTATTTCGTACGGTCGTTGCCTTCCCCCTCTCACGTTGAGGTCGGTGAGCCATGGCAGTCGAGGTACCGGTACGTCTCGCGCTCGTCGGCCTTGGCGCGATCGGCTTGGCTGCTCATCTCCCGGCGATGCTGAGGTCGGAGGCTGTTCAGGTGGTTGGCTTAGCCGATCCATCGCCGGAGCGGCGGGCGGCCGCAGCTCCCCGTGCACCAGGTGCAGCGGTGTACGCGGACGCGGCGGAGGTGTGCGGGGCGGCCGGGGTCGACGGCGTGGTCCTGGCGACGCCGCCATGGGTGACCACCGGACTGGCGGAGCAGTTTCTGCGGGCCGGGCAGTTCGTGCTCGCGGAGAAGCCGATCGCAGTGTCGACGGCGGATGCTCGGAAATTGGCCACCTTGCCGGACGAGAGGCAGCGACGGCTGCAGGTCGGGTTGACGTATCGACACGATCCGGCTCTCGCGCGGCTGCGGGAGTGGATCCGTGATGGCCCGCTCCACGGTCCGCTGCTGATCCGCGCGCACATCTACGACGAACGCCTGAACGCGAAGGACCCCGACCACTCGGCACGCATCCGCCAGACGCTGCGCCACGGTCCTCCGGTGCTCCACGAAGGTGCGCACGTGTTTGACTGGCTGGCCTTCCTGCTGGACGGTGCGAGCCCACGCGTATCCGATGCTTGGTCAGTGCGCTCAGATCCGGGTCTTGCCTCGCCCAACCTCAACGGGGCAAGGCTGACCTACCGGTGCGGAACGAATGTGCTTGTGGAGTTCGGCTGGCTGACGTCCGAGCTTCCACGCTGTGAGCTCTCCATCCTCGGACAGCATGGCTATGCCGTCCTCGACGGCTTCACCTTCCGCCTGACGCTTACCGCCGACGGCGAGACGAAGGTGTACGACGATCCGGTCGACCGGACCGAGCGCTGCTTCGACCGCCAGCTCGGCGCGTTCGTGGACCTGGTGAGGGGACGGAGCGATCGGGCGGTACCGGGGCTACCCGAGGGGCTTGCTGCGCTGGACCTGAGCGAGCGGATCGCAGCCACGGCGTCGATGTTCACGATTCCCGGGAGGGAGCGCACGTGATCGACTTTCACACCCACACGCCGGCATGGAAGACCGCGACCTGGTTGGCAGGCGCGTCGTTCGGTGCCCGGGAGTTCGTGGAGTTCATGGACTCCACGGGGATCGACGCCGCCGTGGTTCTGAGCCACGACGGACTCTTCAATCCAACTCCAGAGGCCAACGACGAGGTGGCCGCGTTCGTGGCGGAGTATCCGGACCGGATGGCGGCGTTCGGCACCGTCAGCCCCCGTCAGAGCGGCGCGGTGTCGGAGGTCGAGCGCTGCTTCGCCCAGCTGCACATGCGAGGGCTCAAGCTGCACCCGTGGCTGCAGGGGTTCTCGATGCACGAGCCTGCACTCGACCCGATCTGCGAGGTGGTCGCCGAGGCAGGAGGAATTCTGCTGAGCCACGACGGCACACCGCCGTACTCCACGCCGCTGCAGATCGCGGCCCTGGCTCGAAGGCACCCGAACCTCCCCGTGGTGCTGGGACACGGTGGTCTGCACGACTGCTGGCGGGAGGCTCTCGCCGCCACGGTGGAGACGCCGAACCTCTACCTGTGCATCTGTGGGACACCGCCGTACGCGGCTCGCAGGATCCTGGCCGAGGCCCCGCCCGGAAAAGTCCTCTTCGGCACCGACGCCGGCCTGTCCGACAAGGCGAGCCAGGACTACGCGGTGGCGCGGGTCCGCGAGATCGACGGCTGGGGGATCACGCCGGCTCAGCGGCGATCGATGCTGGAGGAAGCTCCGCGCACTCTGCTGGGCGACCGAGGGCCGGCTCGGGGGAGGGCATGACCGACACGATCGCCGCCGTTCACACCGCGTTGGTGAGCATCCCGGCACATCCTGACCTTGTCGTCCGCGGCGCGAAGGGCTCGCACGAGCGGTCCGACTTCTGCCTGGTGAGGGCCGTCACCGCTGCTGGGGTCGAGGGATACGGCGAAGTGAGCTGTACGCCGCTGTGGAGCGGTGAGGACGGGCCGACTGCCCAGCACTTCGTACGGACCGTGCTGGCGCCGGCCCTCCTCGGTCGTCCCCTGGTGCCGGTGGCCGCGTTGGACCAGGCGATGGACCGGGTTCTTGCGCGCAACCCGTTCACCAAGGCGGGTGTGTCGACTGCGCTGTGGGACGCGTACGCGCGCACGCTCGACTTACCGCTCGCCGTCGCACTGGGCGGCCCTCTTCGTACCGAGGTGCCCATCAAGCTCTCGCTGTCCGGCGATGGGGAGCGCCTCGAGCAGGTGCACGCCGCGGCTGTGCAGGCGGGTTTCACGGCGTTCAAGGTCAAGGTCGGTCTCGGCGTCGAAGGGGACGTCGCCAGGGTCGCGCATGCGAGACGGTTGGTCGGCCAGGGCGCGTTCCTCGGGATGGATGCCAATGGCGGCTGGTCCCGGGGAGAGGCGCGCATCGCACTTCGCCGGCTGCATGACCAGGACGTCGCCTTCCTCGAGCAGCCGGTGGAGGCCGGCGACCTGGAGGGGATGGCTGCACTTCGGGCCGAAGGTCTCCCCGTGGTGGCCGACGAGTCGGTCTTCGACCTGGCCGACCTTCGCCGGGTGATCCGGCAGGACGCCGCGGACGTGGTGAGCGTGTATGTCGGGAAGGCCGGAGGGCCCGGCCGGGCGGTGGAGCTGGGTACGGTCGCGCACGCATTCGGGTTGGCTTCGCTGCTGGGTTCCAATGGCGAGCTCGGCCTTGCTGCCGCCGCCCAGATTCACGTCGCTGCGGCGCTTCCGGGCCTGACCACGGCCTTTCCGTCCGACATCATCGGCGCGCACTACTACGCCGAGGACATCCTCGCCGAACCGCTGCCGAGCGACGGACAGCGCGTACGTCTGCCGCCTGGTCCTGGGCTCGGTGTACAGCTTCGTGAGGACGTGCTCACCCGGTTCCGCTGACCTCGGTGACGGGCCCAGAAGAGGGGACGCAGCTGCGATGATCGTCGACGTTCACAACCACACTCCGACCCACCGTGACGCGGTACCTGACGGCGAACACCTGTCCTTCGACAGCTGGCGTTCTGACCGCTCGGTCGTGACCACGAACAGCTGGGACGACTTCGACCGGGAACAGGCCGACGCCGACGTCACGATCGTCTTCAACATCGCGGTGGACGATCCGTTGCGTGCGACGGGCCTGCCGTACTTACCTGAGCGGACAAACGACGCTACCGCGGAGTTCGTTGCCGCGGCGCCGGAGCGGCGGATCGGTTTCATGTCTGTCAACCCGCTCGCACCACGGGTGTTCGACGAGGTGGAGCGCTGCCGCGACCTGAACCTGGTAGGTGTGAAGCTCGGGCCCAACTACCAGAACTTCGACCCGCTCTGTGACGAGGCGCGTCGCCTCTACGCCTACTGCGAGCGCGAGGGCCTGCCCATCCTGTTCCACCAGGGGACCTCGCCCATCCAAGAGGCACCGTTGCGGTACACCCACCCGCTCGTGATGGACGAAATCGCGCTGGCATTCCCCGAACTGAGGGTGGTGATGGCGCACATGGGTCACCCCTTCGTGCGGGAGACCGTCGCCGTGATCCGTAAGCATCCACACGTGTACGCCGACGTGTCGTCGGTGTACCTGCGGCCGTGGCTGGCCTGGGAGGCACTGACCTTCGCCAGTGAATGGGGCGTGCCGCACAAGCTCCTGTTCGGTTCCGACTACCCGATCTCCACCTCAGGTGAGGCGATGGCGGCGCTGCGACGGGTCAACGACATTGTCGAGGGCACGAAGCTTCCGCGGGTGCCGGACGACTCGATCGAGCGGATCATCCACGCGGACGCCCTGTCGGCGCTCGGATTGGAGAAGCAGTGATCATCGACGCGCATGTACGGGTTGGCAGCGGGCGTGAGGTCGACCTGACCGTCGAGCAACTCCTGGCGACGATGGACACGCTGGGCATCGATCGCGCGCTCGTCGCCCCTGGCGAACGCTGTACGGCCTACGACAACCGCGAAGGCAACGAGACGGTGTGCAGTGTCGCCGCGGCGTCAGATGGGCGACTTGCTGCCTACGCAGTCGCGAATCCCTGGCGCGGCCGCTACGCACTGGACGAGCTCACCCGAGCGAAGGACGCCGGCGCGGTTGCCCTGGCGGTGGATCCGGTGCTTCAGGGGTTCGACGTGCTCGACGGTCTGCTCGACCCGTTGCTCGCGTTCGCGGCGGAGCAGGACTGGTTCGTCTACATCCGTACCGGAACTCCCCCGACCGCGCTCCCGCTCCCGGCGGCCTCTCTCGCGCGCCGTTACCCGGAGCTGCGCTTCCTAATGGGCAAGAGCGGCGCGACCGACTTCTGGATCGACGCGGCACCGGCCCTGCGCCACGCGCCGAATCTCCACGCCGACACGGCGTACGCGCCGTGGGACACCGTTCTCAGCGAGTTCGCCCGCGACGATCAGATCGGATCGGGGAGGTGTGTTTTCACCACGGATGCGCCCTACACGGTGCCACAGGCCGAACTGGCCCGGATCCTCGAGTGGGCGACCATCGATGACGCACAGCGTGCGGACGTCCTCGCCGGATCCGCGACGCGGCTGCTCGGCGCGAACCTCCCAGCAGGCTGGAAGTGACAAATGCGAGGTGGACGATGACGCCCGCGGAACAGGCGGCGACCACCACCGCGCCCAGGGTGCCGCCCGGCGATACGGCTCTGCTGGTGCGCGGGGTCTCGCCAGTGCTGGAGGTTCCCTTTACCGACGCGGGTGAGGTCGACTACACGGGTTTCGAGCGGGTGGTGAGGTACGTCCTGTCCACCGGTGTCACGAGCGTGATGTTCCCGGGCTTTGCCTCGGAGTTCCACAAACTCTCCGATGCCGAACGCGCGCGACTGGTCGACATTCTGCTGCAGCACACGCGGGACCGAGCGGACGTCGCTGCAGTGCTCGCCGTCCAGGATCACGCCACCCGGCTCGCGGTCGCCCATGCACGCAGGCTCGTCGAGGCCGGCACGGACCTGATCAATCTGCTTCCGCCGTACTTCCTCACACCGACCCCGGAAGCCGTCCGCACGCACGTCCGTGCCGTGCTGGAGGCGGTGGCGCCGACCCCGGTCGTACTCCAGTACGCGCCTCATCAGACCGGCACCAGCCTTGACGCGGCCACGATCTCCGGGCTCGCCCGCGAGCATTCGAACCTGGCATTGGTCAAGGTGGAGTCGACACCACCTGGTGCGTTCATCGCAGCCTTGGGTGCGCAGGATCCGGCGCTTCCGGCGGTGGTGGGCTACGCGGGCGTGCAGCTTCCGGACGCCCTTCGACGCGGAGCCGTCGGCCTGCAGCCGGGCTGCTCGGTGACCGAGATCTACGTCGAGATCTGGCGTCTGTTCGAGCGGGGCGACCGTGTCGAGGCGCTGGACCTCCATCGGCGTCTGTTGCCGTACATCTCCTACTGGATGCTCGACACCGAGTTGATCATCGCTGCGGAGAAGCTGGTCTCCGTCCGGCGTGGCCTGTTCGAAAGTGCCCACTGCCGAGCCCCAGCCCACCGACTGGACGCCGAGGAGATCGCGATGATCGACCGGCTGCTGGAGGAGTTCGCCGACCTGCTCCCGCCGCTGGGCAACTGACGGGGAAGCTCAGCACGTTTCGACAGTGATCTCGTGGGGGGACGCCCGGTCGTGCTCGACGCTGATCGGGATCAGGCTGCACGACCAACCGAAGACATCAATGCCGGTCACCGGGACGACCTCGGTGTCGACGGTGGCTCTGGACACCCGGTCGGATGCAACCGGCAACAGGATCGTCAACGAGCCGGTGGGGGACTTGCCGGTCACTCGGTAACGAAGAACGCCGTCTGTGCACGTGGCGGCGCTGATGCGGGCCTGGTCCCGTGCCACCACGAAGTCGGCCCACTCGAAGGCGCTCCAGATCGGCATCCTGAGCTCACTTGCAGCCTGCCAGCACAGCTCCATGTAGGCCCGGGAGTAGGTGAAGAACGACACCGGGTGGGAGAGCATGGACAGCGGGCTGAAGTAGCGAGTGACCTTGTCCTCCATCAGCTTCCGGGTGAGGTGTGCCTGTCCCCGTGGATCCGCTGAGAGCAGACCCTTGACGGCGAGGTCGTCGTAGGCCTGGGTGGACTGCTGGAAGCAGTTCACGACGGTGCCGTCGGCGTCGACGAACCTCACCGGACGCGCGGAGCCGGTGAGGTACTGCAACCAGGAAGGCCCGGCACCGACGGAGTTCAGGTCCATACGGACACCGAGTTCGGCGTAGAGCTTCGGCAGGTCGACGTAGCCCTTCCAGGCAAGGCAGTGGTTGCGGTTGGTGGTCGGGACACCGCCGCCGTAGTGGCGATCGAAGTCTGCGAGGTCCTTACGCACCAGGTCGAGGATCACCTCTTCAGGGTCCTCGCCACCGAAGGAGGGGTCGGACGGGTCGTGGTGGACGCCGAACGAGTGCCCGCGGGCACGCCACTCCGCGACCTTTTCCGGAGAGGCGACGGTGCCCCTGGACGTGCCCGACATGAGGTAGACGGTGATCTTCCCGCCGTGGGCATCGACCGCACCGAGCAGTGTGTCGAAGTGTTCCGATGCCGACCAGTCGTCATCGGAGTCGAGAACGAGAACGCTCCTGTGGACGGGCTCCGGGTAGTACCACATCCGAGCTTGTGGGAACGTCGCCATCTGGTTGACCGCGTTGACCAGCATCGCGGCGTGAAGATCGGCCTGCGGCAGATGCCAGCATCCGGAGTCCGCGTAGCCGGTCAGCAGGTCCTGGATGCGGTACGGCTCGCCTGCGCCGAGGCCCCGTCCACCCACTCGGTCCGGGTCGCCCTGCCGAATCAACGAAACGGCCTGGGCCAGGTCGTAGGTGAACACGACAACATGGCCGTCTCCGAACGGCAACTCGACGATCGCGGGAAATGACGTCGCCGTGCCGATGTCGGCGTACAGTCGTGCGACCGTCAGGGCATCTGCCGGCAGGGCTTCGGGTGCGTAGGCGTCCGCGGGTAGGTGGGTCTCGATCGGCTCCTGGGGCAACCCGCTCGCGATCGGGCTGGTGTCGCTCGGGCGGACGTATGCCGGCGCCACCATGGTCGAAGCTGACCTCAGCCCGAGGGCACGGGCCAGGTAGTAGGAGGGCCGTACGAGTACCAGCCGTCCACCACCCTCGGCGAAAGCGCGCAGCCGGGCGGTCTGCACCTTGGAAGGACGCGACCGCGCGACCACTACGGCTGCGAACTCCGTAAGGTCGTGGAGTCGCGGGCTGCGCAAACCGATGATCTCGAGGTCCGCGAGGCCCTCCGCACGGAGGATCTCCGCCAGGTAGCGGCCGAACTTCCCGACGTCCTGTTCGTCGGCGACGATCACGGCGACAGTCACGGCGCTTGTCCCGGTGTTCGAGTCGGCCCTGGTCGGAAGTCCGGAACCTCGAGCAGAACGCTGCCGGCGGCCATCGACCGGGCTGCCAGCACGGCCGGAGCTGCTGTGTCCACCGCCTGGTACACGTCGAACGACGGCTGGCGGCCTGCGAAAACGGCGTCTCGGAAAGAGACGTGGGTGTAGTAGTCCGCGTCACCGTGACCACTGCCGTGTGCCTCGGCAGGAGCATCGGTGCGTTCGTACCGCCAGTCGACGTCGGCGAGGTCGTGCATCTGCGCGTCCGTCAGCCACACCTTCGGTCGGTCGCGGTTGCTACGGGTCCACTCGACCCGCCCACCCGTGCCGATGAGTTGGTACCAGTGCCAGTTGCCGGGCGGGTGTGGCTGGGCGAAGCTCGCCGCCATCCGCAGGATGGTCCCCTTCCTGGTCCGCATCAGTGCCACCTGCATGTCGGATTGGGCGATCAGGGGGTTCGCCACGCTCGGTGACTCGGTACTCATCCCCACCACCTCGGTGACACGGTCGTCGAGGATCCTCAGCATCGGGCTCAGTTCGTGTGGCAGGTAGTGGATCGGCGGCATCTGCTGCGCCCACGTGGGCAGGGCATCCGGGCGCTCGGAGATCCCGTCTGGTCCCATCAGCTCACCGGATCGAGGGTCCTGGAACATCCCCTCTGTGTAGTGGTGGAAGTACTGCCCCTCGCCGAGGGTGACGCGGCCGAGTCGGCCGGAGGACACGAGGTCGCGCCAGGCGTCGACGAAGCCCCAATACCGCGTCTGCTCGGCCAGTTGGTAGGTCATGCCGCTCCGCTCGACCGCAAGCACGAGCCGCCAGCAGTCCTCGACGCTGTGCGCCGCCGGCACCTCCGCATGGACGTGCTTTCCCGCATCGAGGGCCCGTGCGGCGAGCAAACCCTGGTCCCGGCTCCTGACCGTGAGCGCCACCGCATCGACGGAAGGATCTTGAAGCACGTCGTCGTAGTCGCTGTACGTGTGCACGGATGCCGGATCCTCGGTGCGGGACAGTGCGGCCTGGTGCAGGGCCTCGATCCGATCGCACAAGGCCGTGATCCGGTATCCCGGAATGCGCGCCAGCAGCGGGATCCACGTCAAGAGGGCCCGAGGACCGAGACCGACGACGCCGACGCGGATCTCGTCCATCAGGTGCCGGCCGCGCCTGCGTGGGCGTGGTACTCGGCGGCTACCGCGGCGAAGGAGCTCTGCGGACGGTCGGGGATGAAGATATCGATGCTCGGGACCGGGACGCCGTGGCTGGAGTCGAGTGTCCAGCCATCTGTTGTCTCGAATCCCGGGTTGTCGACGGTGAACCCCAGCGTCTCGATGTGATCGAATCCCACGTCGACGGGGAAGATCTCGTCCCCTCCCCGGCCCTGGAGGAGGCGGAACGTCAAGGTTGCGCTGGTCCTGCCGCGCAGCCGTTCGGTCACGTCGAGGGGGCCGTGAAGTGTGGAACACTGCTGCCACAGAGCGAAGCCGTGGTGGCGGACATCCTCGGACCAGATCAGCTCGCCGTCGAGCAGCACCTGCTTGACGTGCTTGCCGGGGCTGCCGACCAGTCCACTGAAGACGTCGTTGTGCCAGAACGAGAGTTCGTGTCGTGGCGCGTCCGGGTCGACCCGGACGTCCTGTGAAGCCTGGGCGTAAGCCCCTTCCTGTGTGCGGACAGGGGGGACCAGCAGACTGAGGCGCCCGTTACCGTACATCGCCTTGTTGGTGGAGGAGATGGTCGGCGCGTTGTCGAGTTGCAGCCCGTACGCCGTGACGCCGGCGATCTTGCCGGCTCGGGCGTACTCGAGCCCGGTGCGAACCGCCGAGGCACAGTAGTCGGGTCCGGGTTCGTTCCATGCGTCGAGGAAGCGACCCGTGTACACGAGCAGGACGACGTCGAGGTCCCACGGATGCACGGCGGCGCGGATCTCGTCCAGGCATGGTCCGGCGCTGTCGGCGACGACGGTGTTGAGGTTCCGCCCGTCCAGGAACGGATAGAGCACGAGGTCCAGGTAGGGGCCGTACTTTGCGAGGAACCCCGGATCGGTCGCCGCGTGGAAGTAGGTGCAGAGGTAGAAGGCCAGGTCAGGGTTGATGTCCTGAGCCACCTTGCGCAGCTGTGCGACGTACTCGGTGGTGAAGGTCTCCTGGTTGAACTCGAAGTCGTCGATGCCCCACGCCTTCACGTTCGGATACGCGACAGAGAGCTCGGCGCAGGCGCGGGCCCAGGCCACGTAGTCCATCACGTAGGGCCGTGAAGCGCGGCCTCCGTCGCGGGAGGTCTCGCTGGGAGGAACGAGATAGACCCAGACGTCGATATCCACATCCGCGGCGGCCGGCGCGAACTCGAGCCGCAGGTCGTCCCAGTCGGTAGGGGAGTCCCACACCCCGTAGATGTAGGTGTTGGCCCCGAGATCCAGCAGCTTCTGGATCATCGCGGGTGTGTCGACGTGGCGGTAGCCGTCCGTGCGTGGAGACGGCTCCCGCAGCGTCGCGCCGACGGTGTTGCCCCCGCACTGGGAGGCTCTGATGCCGCCGGTCGGGATCAGGCCGGACAGTCGTGAGTTGCCTACTTCGGTCATGCCGACCTCCTGGCACGGGCGGCTCGTCATCCAACGGGATTTCGTAGATGCAACTCAATTCTTGAAGGATGCTAGAGACAGTACGTGAGCCAGGCAAGGGCTCTCCTGCATCGAAACCTTGGTGGAAGCCCAGTTTCGGCACCTTCGAAAGTTCGGTCACTCGAAGGCTGTGCAGCCGTCCGTCCCAGAGGTAACATCTCGCATCTCGTAGATGTATCTGCTATCTCGAATGATCGTTCCAGCCACTCACGTTTCGGAGCTGCACTGCCTGCCGGCAGGCCCTTGGCAGGCGTCGTGGAGTAGGTGAACCGGCTTGGACACGACGCTCCGCCCGGAACACGAGGAGGGCTCATGGTGGCATCGAGGATCTCCCGCAGGGACTTGCTACGTGCCGGCGGCGTAGCCACACTTGGCGCCTGCACCCTTACCGGCTGCTCGTTCCTCTCCACGAACCCCGACAAGGGACCTGGGCCGACGGCTGCGGCGAAGGGAGCGAAGGAAGCGCCCATGCTCGCGGCGCAGGTCAAGGCTGGGAAGCTGCCGAAGCTTACAGAGCGGCTCCCGAAGGATCCCATGGTGGTGAAGCCGCAGAGCGAACTCGGCACGTTCGGCGGGACGATGCAGCGTGGACAGATCGACCTGAACAACGACGGCCTGCAGTACATGGGTTGGGCCGGACTCGTCGAGTGGACTCCCACCACCCCACCGACCCCGGGGCCGGGGCTCGCGAAGTCATGGGAGATCGAGGACGGCGGACGCGCGTACGTGTTTCACCTACGTGACGGAGTCCGGTGGTCGGACGGCAAGCCCTTCACGACCGACGACATCATGTACGTCTACGAGCACGTCTACTCGAACAAGGAACTGGCTCCGGTCTTCCCTGCCTGGCTGTCTCCGGGAGGCAAGCCAGCGAAGTTCGTCCAGGTCGACAAGACCACCTTCCGGATCGAGTTCGCGGCACCGAACGGACTGCTGCTGAAGTACATGTCCTTCGTAGGCACCTTCGTGGGCGCCAACCCGTTCCTCCAGCCCAAGCACTACATGAGCAGGTTCCATCCCGACATCGCCGGGAAGGACGCGGTTCAGTCCGCCCTTAAGAAGGAGAACTTCTCGGCCTGGGTCGACTTCTACCACTCCAGGCACGACCACTGGCGGAACCCCGGCCTTCCGGTGCTCGGCCCGTGGCGGATCACCAAGCCGGCGAAGGGCAACAACGCCACCGCGGAGAGGAACCCCTACTACTGGAAGGTCGACCCCGAGGGCCGGCAGCTGCCTTACATCGACCGGGCCGTCTACACGTTCCTCGATCAAGAGGCTTTCGGACTACGCGCGGCCAACGGGCAGGTGGACCTCGCGGCGTGGGACCTCAGCTACCAGTCGGCACCGATGCTGATCAAGAACCAGAAGGACAAGGGCTACCGCTTCCTGCGCTGGAAGCCCGACGGTCTGTTCCACGCGGTGAACCTGAACCAGAGCCACCCCGACCCGGTACTGCGTGAGCTGTTCCAGGACATCAACTTCCGGGCTGGTGTCTCCCACGCCATCAACCGCGAGGAGATGCGGGACTCGCTGTTCTCCGGGCAGGGGTCCTTCCAGCAGCCCTGCGCACAACCGGAGGACCCGTACTTCGTCAAGGGCATGGGCCAGCGCTTCGTGGCGTTCGACGAGGCCAAGGCGAACGACTACCTGGACAAGGCCGGGCTCACCAAACGCGGCGGCGACGGCATGCGCCTGCGCCCCGACGGGAAACCGATGAAGCTCGTCGCCCAGACTTTCACCATCGGCGTCGGTGTGCCCAGCGTCAGCATCCTCGAGTTCGTGAAGCGCTACTGGGCCAAGGTCGGCATCGACATAGCGATCAAAAACATCTCGTCCGAGCTGTGGTACGCCAGCATCTGGCACGGCGACTTCGACCTGAACTGCTACGTGCCGGCCGGCTACCTGTGGGACATCGACTCGCTGTGGTACATCCCCACCAACGGCCTCACCTACTGGGCCCCGAAGTACGGAAACTGGTACTCCGACCCCAAGGGCAAGTTCTCGATGAAGCCGGAGGGCGAGATCCGGCAGCTGCAGGTGCTGTACGACGAACTGGTCCAGCAGGCCGACGACGATCGGCGCCTCGCGATCGGCCGGGAGATCCTCAAGCTGCACGACAAGAACGTCTGGATCATCAACACCGTCAAGTCGGCCTTCGCCCCAGTCGTGGTGAGCGACGACCTGGGCAACGTTCGCGAAGACGCGGTGGCGAGCTACCGAACGCTGTACGAGGCGGCGACCGACCTGTCCCAGCTCTACTTCAGGCACCCCGAACGGCACACCTGAGCATGGGGCGCTACCTGCTCCGCCGATTCGTCTACATGATCCCGACGGTGTTCCTGATCTCGTTGGTGTCGTTCGCGATCATTCAGCTACCGCCGGGTGACTACCTGACCACTGTGGTGGCCAACCTGTCGCGCAGCGGGCAGACCGTCGACCCGGCGCAGCTGGCAGCACTGAAGCAGCGTTACGCACTCGACCAGCCCCTGGTCGCGCAGTACGCCAAGTGGATCAGCAACATCGTCCTGCACGGGGACTTCGGCCAATCCTTCGAGCACGGCCGCTCGGTCGCCTCACTCCTGGCTGAGCGGCTGCCGCTCACTCTGGCACTGGGCATCGCGACATTCCTGTTCACGTGGGCCGTCGCGCTCCCGGCAGGAATCTACTCAGCGGTGCGAAAGTACTCGGTCGGCGACTACCTCATGACAGCGATCGCCTTCGTCGGTATCGCCGTACCAGGCTTCCTGCTGGCGCTCACCGTCGCGTACATCCAGTTCCGTTACTTCGACAAGAGCGTCGGGGGGCTCCTGTCCCCGGACTACGTCGACGCTCGGTGGAACCTCGGCAAGGTCCTTGACCTCCTGGACCACCTGTGGCTGCCGATCGTCGTACTCTCACTCGGGGGTATCGGAGGGACGATCCGCGTGCTCCGGGCCAACCTGCTGGACGAGCTCCGCAAGCCCTACGTCGTCACCGGCAGGGCCCGCGGCCTGTCCGAACGCAAACTGATCGCGAACTATCCGGTCCGGGTGGCGCTGAACCCCTTCATCGCCACGATCGGCTGGCTCATCCCCGCTCTCTTCGACGGCGAAGTGCTCGTGGCGACCGTACTCGGGCTGCAGACGACGGGACCGTTGCTGCTCGGCGCCCTGCAGAGCCAGGACATGTACCTCGCCGGAAGCATCATCTTCATCGCATGCGTCCTCACCGTGATCGGAACCCTGATCTCGGACATTCTTCTTGCGCTCGTCGACCCGCGGATCCGCGAAGGCCAGTACTAGGAACAGGAGGGAGGGCCATGACCGCCGTGACAGACGGGCCGTCGCCGACCGGACAGACGTCGAGTGAGATCTATGTCGCTCCTCAACGCAAGCTGATCTGGTGGCGCTTCCGGAAGAACCGGTTGGCTGTCGCCGGCGCGGTCGCTCTCGGCCTCATCTACCTCCTGGCCGCCTTCTGTGAGTTCTGGGCGCCGGCCACACCGGACACCTATCGTGCGACCTACAGCTACGCGCCCCCTCAGCGGATCCACGTGTCGTTCCAGGGTGGTCTGCACTTCTTCGTCGACGACTACAGGTCACAGGTAAGCGGGAAGACCCTGCTGCGAGAGTTCACACCCGATCCCAGCCGGCGGGTCGCCCTTCGCTTCTTCCCTCACGGCGAGAAGTACAAGCTGTGGGGCGCTTTCCCTACCACGGTCCACTTCTTCGGACCGGCGCAGGCCGGACACCCGTTCTACCCCCTCGGCGCCGACGAGCAGGGACGTGACCTACTGACCAGGCTGATCTACGGGAGCCGGATCTCGATGTCGGTCGGCCTGATCGGAGTCGGTCTCGGACTCGTGCTGGGCACCGCCCTCGGCGGAGTGTCCGGCTACTTCGGCGGGATCACCGACACGTTGATCCAGCGGGTCATCGAGTTCATCATGTCGGTGCCGACCCTACCCCTGTGGCTCGGCCTGGCGGCGGCCGTGCCACCCGGGTGGGGCCCGATCAAGACGTACTTCGCGATCACCCTGATCCTCTCGCTGATCGGCTGGACCGGCCTGGCCCGAGTGATCCGCAGCCGCTTCCTGCAGATCAGGTCCGAGGACTACGTTCTCGCCGCGGAGTTGGACGGTGTGCGGCGGTCACGAATCATCGGCCGCCACATGTTGCCAGCGTTCACCAGCCACATCATCGCCACCCTCACTCTGTCCATCCCGGGCATGATCCTCGGCGAGACCGCCCTGTCGTTCCTCGGTCTTGGACTGCAGCCACCCGTGGTGAGCTGGGGAGTCCTCCTGCAGGACGCACAGAACATCAGGGTCCTCTCGACAGCACCGTGGTTACTGCTCTCGGGGGCCGCCGTCGTGGTCGCGGTCGTGGCGCTGAACTTCCTGGGTGACGGCCTACGCGACGCCGCCGATCCCTACGACAGCTGAGGAGGGTAGATGCCAGGCGAACTTCCGCCGCTGCTGAGTGTTCGAGGCCTGAGAACCGGCTTCGACCTCGACGAGGGCCATGTACGGGCGGTCGACGGCGTCGACCTCACCGTGCGAAGCGGCCACACGTTGTGCGTCGTAGGTGAGTCGGGATGCGGCAAGAGCATCACCGCCAGGTCGATCCTCCAACTGGTGGAACGCCCAGGCCGAATCATCGAGGGTCGAGTGCTCTACCGACTCGGTGAAGACCACCCTCTCCTGAAGGCTCCGCACCCATCTCGACAGGATCGCGCAGCGGTGCAGGCCGCCAGTGACGGCACGCTCGACCTGGCACGCCTCGATCCGAAGGGAACCGCGATCCGGGCCATCCGCGGCAGCGAAATCGCGATGATCTTCCAGGAGCCGATGGTCTCGCTGAGTCCCGTCCACACGATCGGGCACCAGATCGCGGAGAATATCCGCACCCACGAAGAGGTGACCAAGAAGGAAGCGCGAGAGCGAACCATCGACGAACTCCGAAGGGTCGGTATCCCGCGACCGGAGCGTAGGTTCGACTCCTACACCTTCCAGCTCTCCGGCGGGATGCGACAGCGCGCGATGATCGCGATGGCGCTGGCGTGTCGACCGAAGCTGCTCATCGCCGACGAGCCCACCACCGCCCTCGACGTCACCACTCAGGCTCAGATCCTCGAACTCATTCAGGAACTTCAGGAGCAGCTTGACATGGCGGTGATGCTGATCACCCACGATCTGGGAGTAGTGGCCGAGGTTGCCGACGAGGTGGCCGTCATGTACCTCGGCCTCGTCGTCGAGCAGTGCGGTGTCGACGACCTCTTCCACGATCCGCGGCATCCGTACACCAGGGCTCTCTTGGACTCGATACCGACGGTGGGCCCCAGGGCCAAACGCAGACTCGCGGCGATCCGCGGCATGGTTCCCCATCCGTACGACCGACCGGTGGGTTGCCCCTTCCACACTCGCTGCGTTTCCGCGATGCCGGGTGTGTGCGATGCCGTCGTACCGCCCACGCTGACGGTCACAAGGGCTGACGGGACCGTGGACCGCGCGGTCCGATGTCTGTTGTACGACTCCGCCGAGTCGGTGCGGAGAGGGCCGATCAGGGCCGGGGAGGCGGGGCGATGACCGCGCTGGAAGAACACTCGGACAAGGGGCGGGGTGCCGGCTCAAGCAGACCTGACACCGACGACGAGGCGCTGCTCGCAGTCAGGAACCTCTCGATGAGCTTCCACGTGTCGCGTGGCTTCCTCGGTATGGGTGGTCGGATGACCGTCAACGCGGTCACCGACGTTGACCTGACGATCAGGCGGGGGGAGACGCTTGGTCTGGTGGGGGAGTCAGGCTGCGGCAAGACGACGCTGGGGCGCTGCGTCCTGCGAGCGTACAAGCCGACATCGGGCACTCTGGCGTATCGGCGCGAGGACGGGAACGTGGTCGATCTTGCCGGGCTGAGCCGAAGCGAACTCCATCCCTACCGCCGGCAGATCCGCACCATCTTCCAGGATCCGAACTCCTCGCTCAACCCGCGCATGACGGTGCTCCAGATCGTCGCGGAACCCTTGCTGGCCCATGGGCTGGCCAAGGGAGACGACCTCAAGGACTGGGTCGCGGAGACGTTGCGGCTCGTGGGCCTGCGCCCGGAGTTCATGCGCCGGTACCCGCACGCGTTCTCAGGCGGTGAGCGTCAGCGCATCGGCATCGCGCGGGCGCTCATAACCCAGCCACGGCTGGTGGTGGCCGACGAGGCAGTCTCGGCTCTCGACGTGTCGATTCGCAGTCAAATCCTCAATCTGCTCGAGGACCTGCAGGAGCAGTTCGGACTCACGTACGTCTTCGTCTCGCATGACCTGTCGGTAATCCAGCACCTGTGCGACCGCGTGGCAGTCATGTATCTGGGCCGCATCGTCGAGGAAGCCGTCACCGACGACCTGTTCTCCCACCCACGTCACCCTTACACCGAGACGCTGTTGCGCGCCCTGCCACTACCGGATCCGCGGCTTCGCGGCGCCAAGAAACGCATCCCGCTCCGGGGTGAGGTACCGGACCCAGCGCAACCACCTTCAGGATGCACCTTCCACCCGCGCTGCCCGTACGCCGCGGACAGGTGCGATTCCGAGGAACCGGAACTCGCGCCGGTGGGTGGCGACCGCACGTCGCGGTGCCACTACTCCGCCACCCTGGACCTCATGGGCGTCACCGCCTAGGCGACGGCCGCCACTAACATTTCCGAGATACTGAAAATAGCAACGAGGAGGGCCGCGTGGGCGCGGAACCAAACCCCCGGGCGGCGTCCCCTTCGACGGATCGCGCGCTGCGGGTCCTGGAGACTCTGGTCCAGGCCGAGAGCTCACTGACGTTGACGATGCTCGCGCAGGAAGCCGGCGTACCGCTCGCAACCTGCGCGTCGATCGTGCAGACCTTCGAGGAGCGAGGCTACGCAAACCGGCAGGTCGTCGGCCGAAGCCACTTCTGGCAACCGACGCTTCGGCTGTACGCCATGGCAACTCGCCTCGTGCGCAAGATCGACCCGACCAACGTCTCCCGCCAGCATCTTCGTTCGCTGAGCGACAAGGTCGGCATGCCGGCCCACCTGGGGGCACTGGACGGTGCGACGATCGTCTACGTCGCCAAGGCCGCGACACCGGGCTTCGTCCAGTTCGACACCTTTGTCGGGAAGGTCGCGCCCTTCAACCTGACAGCCCTGGGCCGAGCGATCGCCGCCTACCTGCCGGAGTCGGAGCTTGTGTCGCTACTTGACCACCTGGCTCCCGGCGCCGGTCCTCGAGCGCGACGACCAAGTGTTCGGGCTTTCCGGCGGGAGCTTGCCGAGACGCGCGAGCGCGGTTACGCGTTCGAGGACGAGGAGGAACAAGCCGAGATCAGCTGTGTCGCCGCTCCGGTGTTCGACGCCGGCGATCGGGTAGCGTACGCCGTCGGTGTGACCGGCTTCTCAAGCGAGTTCTCCGGAGCCAAGCTCCATACGGTGGCTGCCGCCGTTCGGCAGACAGCGAGTGCGATCTCTTCCGAACTCGGCTCCCTGGTTCCGCCACAGCGGACCCTCACCTGATCCGCAGCGCGGAGGCGCGCCGCTCCGGTCCACGCCGTGTCGCTGACTGGCTGCCGGCGAACTGCCGCTCGAACTCGTCCGCCAAGTCGGGCGGCCTGGATATAGCGGGGGGTCGGGGCCAGGGGCGCGAAGTGCCGAGGTCGCGGGCGCCTCCTCCGACCGTGGATTCCTCGCCTACGCAGATCTGCGTAGGCGACCGGTGCCTGATCGCGCTTGCCGTCGTAGCTGGTTGCGCAGCTGGTAGGAGCTGGGGAACGGTGCGGGAGCCCTAGGATCTCGGTATGCAACGCCAAGTCGAGTCGTTCCGTGTGCCGGTCCGGGTACAAGATGCGTTGCTTGCACTTTTCGTCACGGTCATGCAGGTTCAGGGCGCCGTCGCCCTCGGTGCGGACAAGGTCTCGGCCCGGCCGCTTACCGATCTGGGCTACCTCGGATACGTGCTTTTGGTCGCCAGCGGTGTGGTGATCGCGTTCCGGCGCCGGTGGCCGCTGGCGGTATTCGTCACGACTGCGTTGGCCAGCCTGGTCTACTACGGCTTCGACTTCCCGGATGCGCCCGGCTGGCTCGGCCTGTTCGTCGCCTTGTACACCCTCGCCGCCTACGGTGACGGGCGCCGGTCGCTCCTGATCGCCGGCGGGGGCATCGCCGTGCTGGCCACGAGTTGGCTGGTCGCCGCGGCCGACATCGAACCCAGGGCCGCGATCGGCTGGGTGTTCTTCCGGATCGGAGCGTCGGTGATGAGCGTGGCTCTCGGCGAGTCGGTCCGGTCCCGGCGGTTCATAGCGGCCGAGGCCCAGGCCCGAGCTGAGCGGGCTGAGCAGACTCGCGAGGAGGAAGCGCGCGCTCGGGTTGACGCCGAGCGGCTGCGGATCGCGCGCGAGGTGCACGACACGGTCGCTCACGCCATCGCGATCATCAACATTCAGGCCGGGGTCACCGCACACGTGCTCGACAAGCGGCCGGAACGCGCGCGGGAAACGTTGGTGGCCATTGCGCAGACCAGCTCCGAGGCGCTGCGGGAAATGCGGGCCATCCTTGGAGTGCTCCGGGACGCGGGCGACGGGCGAGGGCCGCACCCGGGCCTGGGGCAGATCAGCGAGCTCACCGCGAAGGCGCGCGATGCCGGGCTGGACATCAAGCTCGAGGCGACTTCGCCAACCCCTTCACTGCCGAGCGCGGTCGGCAGTGCCGCTTACCGGATCTTGCAGGAATCGATCACCAACGTGATTCGCCACGTCGGCCCGACCCGGGTGACTGTTGCGCTCAACTACGGCATCGACGCCTTGGAACTCCGCGTGATCAACGAGGCGTGTCACGCCCCAGCCCCTCACTCCGCCGGCTCGCAACCGCCACCCCAGCTCCCGACCGACAATCGTGCCGGTAGCTCGGCCGAACCACCGGGCCGCGGCATCCTCGGGATGCGGGAGCGCTGTCAGCTGCTCGGCGGAGAGCTGCTCGCAGGGCGACGTCCAGACGGCGGGTTCGAGGTGCAGGCACGGCTGCCCCTGGCACCAAGCGGAACCACTCACCTATGAACGCAGCAACCGCACCGCAAGGCACCATGCCGATCAAGGTTCTTCTTGCCGACGACGAACTGCTCGTGCGATCCGGTTTCAAGGTCCTCCTCGACCTCGAAGACGACATCACGGTGGTTGCCGAAGCCACCAACGGCGCCGAAGCGGTCGAGCGGGCCCGCACCACCCGCCCCGACGTTGTGCTCATGGACATCCGCATGCCCAAGCTGGACGGAATCCAGGCCACCGACCAGATCGGCAGGACACCCGGACTGGAACACGTTCACGTCCTGATCCTCACGACCTACGACACCGACGCGTACGTCTTCGAAGCGCTGCAGGCGGGGGCCAGCGGCTTCCTGCTCAAGGACGCCGGACCGGCCGAGCTCCTGCACGCCATCCGAGTGGTCGCTGCCGGGGACGCACTGCTCGCACCACGGATCACCCGGCGCCTCATTGCCCAGTTCGCCGCGCAACGAACAGCCACCCATGCCGGGCAGGAACGACTCGCTCCGCTGACCCAGCGCGAACGGGAGGTCCTGGCCCTGGTCGGACAGGGCCTGAGCAACGATGAAATCGGTGCCGAACTCTTCCTCAGCCCCGCCACCGCCCGCACCCATGTCAGCCACGCCATGGTCAAACTAGCTGCTCGCGACCGTGCGCAACTCGTCGTCATCGCCTACCAGACCGGACTCGTCAGCCCGTAGGCATAGGGGCCACCCGTTCATGCGGGTGATGGATCAGGTGAGTGCGGAACGCACGCGTTCGTAGGAACCGCACTCGGAACCCTGCCGGCGACGTCGCACCAGCAGCGGCCCCCTCGTCTCGTGACGTCATCGCCCCACCTTGTTGCTGCGCCATGTCCGGGGCCCGAAACCTTGTCGGATCCGAGGACGACGGTGGGGTCCCCGCTTCGACTTGTCGCGCACGACCTACGACGACGGGCCTTGTCGGAGACCGGTCGCCTACGCAGATCTGCGTACGCACAGCCGTCCGTCGTCGGAGGCAGTACGGAACCCGACGACGCAAGGATTGAACCCATGAAGGTGCCTGCGGACGTTTCCTGCCTGCGTGATGGACGTGACCCGCCGAGCGGGTCACAGAGTGAGCAGATCCGCGCTGACGACAAGCGTGCTGGATGATTCGCGACCTCTTTGGTCCCTCGCTTCGTAGAAGGCAACGGGACAAGGAGATCGGGCGCAACGGTCAAGGACTTGAGGAGAAACTGGTGACGACGACCGAGACCCACACAACGGACGGGGCCCTGGCGAGACTGGCCCGGTCCTGTTACCGGCGGCGCCGCCTGGTCCTCACGATCTGGATCGTGGGCGTGGCCGCCTTGGCGTTCCTCGGCTTCGGCTACGGCGCTACCCCCGACAACGACTTCTCCGGCGGAAACACGAGCTCCGCCAAGGCGCAGGTCCTGATCGACAAGCACTTCCCCGAGCAGCAAGGGGACACGCTGACGCTGGCGATCAAGGCGGACAGGGGGGTCGACGATCCGTCAGCCCGGCGAAGGATCGAGAAGGTCATCGCCGACCTGGACGCCTCGCCCATCACCGGTCCCGTCACCTCGCCGTATCAGGACAAGAGCCTGGTGACGCCGGATCGCCACATCGCCCGTACGATCATCCCGCTGACCGACAAGGATGTGGACACATCCAAGGTCAAACTCCTGGTCGACACGGTCAAGGAAACCTCCGGTGACGGCGTGACGCTGGCGCTGGGCGGAGACGAGGCAGCCAAGGCCGAGACACCCAAGCAGGGACCGGCCGAGGGTGTGGGCGTACTCGCAGCGGCGGTGATCTTGTTCATCGCCTTTGGGTCGCTGGTGGCAATGGGCCTGCCGATCGTGACCGCGTTGCTGGCGATCCTCGGTGGCATCGCCCTGATGCAGCTGGTGGGGTACGTGGTCCCCTCGCCGGACTTCACCGTGATCATGGCCGCGATGGTCGGGCTCGGTGTCGGCATCGACTACGCGCTGTTCATCGTGACGCGCTACAAGGACAACCTCGAGGACGGCGACGAGCCCGAGAACGCCACGGTCAAGGCCATCACCACCGCCGGTCACGCGGTGCTGTTCGCGGGCACTACCGTCGTGATCGCGTTGCTCGGCCTGATCGTCATGGGACAGCGGCTGATGACCGGAGTGGCCGTCGCCACTTCCGTGATCGTGCTGGTGACGATGATCGCTGCGGTGACCCTGCTGCCGGCGTTCCTGGGCTTCACCGGCCGCAAGATCAACTCGCTCCGGCTGCCGCGTCGCACGACCCGCCGCGAGCCCGTCGGTGCCGCGTCACAGGGACGCCGGAACCTCGCCGAGCGTTGGGCCGGCGTGGTGCAGCGCAGGCCGCTGGTCGCCGCGATGCTGGCCGGCGTGGCTCTGCTGGTGCTGGCCGCCCCCACCCTGTCGATGCGGCTGAGCCTGCCCGATGCCAGCGTCCAGCCCCACGACAGGAGCAGCTACATCTCATACAGGATCGTCTCCCAGGGCTTCGGTCCCGGCTTCAGCGCACCGCTGATCTTCGCTACGGAGGTCGACGCCAAGCACGCGGATCTGCGTCCCGTGGTCGAAGCGGTCAGCGGGACCAAGGGCATCGCCTACGTCACCCAGCCTCGGGTCAGCAAGGACGGACAGGCCGCGACCTTCATGGCCTTCCCCAAGACCGGATATCAGGATGCGGCGACAGCGGACCTGGTGCATCGGCTCCGCGACGAGGTACTGCCCAAGGCGCCCAGCGGCGATGGGATCTACATCGGCGGCCCCAACGCCGCCACGATCGACTACGCCGACCAGGTCAACTCACGCCTGCCGCTGATGATCGCGGTCGTCATCGCGGTGTCCATGGTGCTGCTGATCGCGCTGGTCCGGTCGGTCACGATCGCGCTGCAGGCCGCCGTGATGAACCTGCTGTCGATCGGCGCCGCCTACGGTGTGATCGTCGCGGTCGTGCAGTGGGGCTGGTTCGGCTCGGCGCTCGGTTTTCCCACTGCCATGCCGATCACGACCTGGGTGCCGATGATGATCTTCCCGGTCTTGTTCGGCTTGTCCATGGACTACGAGGTCTTCCTGATCTCGCGGGTCCGGGAGGAGTACGAGCGCACCGGTGACACCCGAACGGCGGTCATGGCCGGATTGGCCCGGACTGCCAAGCTCATCACCGCCGCGGCCGCCATCATGATCGCCGTCTTCACCACCTCCCTGCTGGGCCCGGACGTCGCCGTCAAACAGGGAGGCCTGGGTATGGCCGTCGCCGTGCTCATCGACGCCACCATCGTCCGGATGGTCCTCGTCCCCGCGGTGATGGAACTGTGCGGCAAGGCAAACTGGTGGATGCCCGGGCGCCGGGCATCGAAGCAGACGCCGATCCTACCGGCCAGGGCGAGGGAAGAGGCCGGAGTCTGACCGAACCCGGAGCCGGAGTGCGGGAACCTCGGGCGGTTCCCGCACTCGACCGCCGAACAGCGCATCCCGCACTACATTCCCGAGTCGGAGCTTGGGTCGCTGCTGTCTGGCTGCCAGCGAACTGCCAGTCGATCTCGTCGCCAGGTCGGGCACATCTCCGCCCGCCGTGGTGCGGGTTGTGGTGCGAAACGCCGGCGATCGGTGTGGTCGGAGTGGCTGTGGGGGAGAGGCGTGAGGGCAAAGTCGCTGGTAGATGGCCTGGTAGGCGTTGGTAAGGGTTCTCATAATCCCTGGGTCGCGGGTTCGAGTCCCGCCCGCCCTACCCCGGTCGGCTGCTCACTGGGGCTGGGCCGGCCCCTTCCGGTAGAGCGCGGTGGGACGCCATCACTGCGGCACGATGAACCAGGCACGAGCTCGGCGACACCGAGCTCTCGCAACCGTTGAGCGTGTTGCGCACGGTCACCCCGACAGGGGTCGGGAGGCGCCACCGGAAACGGCCCCCGGCCGCGTGGAGCCTCGCGCCTCAGGTCTCGTCGCGTGCGAGCCGGTTGCGGCGGTCCTCCTCTCGCTTGGAGTACGTGGCCGCACGGATGGCTTCGTCGGACTCGAGGCCGCTGCCCAGTGCGCCGCCGACGGTGGCCGCCGACGCGACGAACCAGGCCAGCACGAACAGGTCTGCGTAGCGGAATGGTTGTTTGAGGGAGCTGCTCATCACGGCGGGATCGAGGATGAACAGCGCCCAGAGCAGGTTCAAGACGTAGAGCGCCACGTAGCAGATGAGCACCCCGACGGTCAGGGTCACCAGCGTCGAGGTGTTGTACAGACGCGACCGCTCCCGCGCTGGAGAGGAGTCGTCATCCGGCCGGTCCCACAGGCCACCGTCGATGACGAGCCAGCCGACGACGAGCGCGATGGAGGCGATCGTCGCAATGACCAGGCGCCACGGCGACAACGAGCCTGCCAACAGCCACACGGTGGAGTTGATGGTGGCGATGGCACCGGTCGTGAGTGCCGCGACGAGGGCTGTCTTGAGCCCGGGCACGAGTAGCCACGGCCGGTTGGCGAGCACCATCCCCAGGAGCAGGCGCCAGCGGCCACTTCGCCGCGGCAGCGGCACTCGGTGGCCGTGCTCGGAGGTGGGGTCGAACATGCCGCTGATGACCTCGCGCAACGCGTGTCTGCTGCGCCTGTGCATGCCGAGCCCGCCGAGCGCGGGGAGGGACAGCACTGCCGCCCGGTGCTGCGGGTCGGTCTCGATCAGCAGGTATCCGCCGTCTTCGTCACGAAGGGGAAGTTCGGTGAGTCCTACGACCACATCCCACTGATGTTCGTGGGCGTGGTCGTTCAGTCGGGACAGCGCAGTGTCCACGTCCTCACTGGCGACCGTGAACGGCTCGCTGACCACCTCGAGGGCCCACTCGCGCCGATCCTCGCCGTCGGGCGGATGGAGGTCGCCGAACCGGCGGGCTATCTGAGTGGGCTTGGCAGGGTCGGCGACAAGGCCGACGCGTATCGCCTTCATCTGCCCGCCGTACCCGCGGCGCCTACGTGGAAACGCGCGAGCGAACGGGTTGACCGTCGCAAACGGAGGGGCTCCAGACGCTACACACTCATCCGCTGCCCGCAGCCGGCTGCTCATGGGTTCACAGCCGGTGGCGGACCGTCTCTGTCCTTCCGGATCGCTCGATCACGAGGTGGTCTGGGCGTGCGGCTTGAGCACGACCTTGGTCCAGCCGTGCTCGCGGGCGTCGAAGTGCTGGTAGGCCTCGACCGCCTTGCTGAGTGGGAGTTCGTGGGAGACGAGGAACGACGGCTGCGCGCTGTTCGCGGCGATCAGGTTGCAGAGCTTGCGGTTGTAGCGCTTGACCGGGCACTGGCCGGTTCCCATGTGCTGGCCCTTGAACCAGAACTTGCCGTAGTCGACCGCCGCCTTTCCCTGTTTGCCGAGCTCGTCCGGCGATCCCGGGTCACTGGGAACGAACACGCCGACCACGCCGATCCCGCCGGTGAACTTCACCGAGTCGATGAGACGGTTGAGCGTGAGGTTGTTCTGCTCCTTGCCCTGCGGGTCGTGCGCCTGGTAGCCGACACATTCACAACCGCGGTCCGCTCCCTTGCCGTCGGTCTGCTCCAGGACCGCCTGGACCGGGTCGGTCTTGGAGTCGTCGATCGGAACGGCCCCGATCTTCTCCGCCAGCGCCAGGCGGTCGGGGTGCCGGTCGACCACCATGACCTTGGAGGCGCTCTTGAGTACGGAGGAGTAGGCCGCGAAGAGACCGACAGGTCCGGCACCGTAGACGACCACGGTGTCACCGGCGGCGACACCTGCCATCTCGGTGGCGTGGTAGCCGGTCGGCCAGATGTCGGCGAGCATCACGTAGTCGTCTTCCTTGTCCCGGGCACCAGGTGGGAGACGAAGGGCGTTGAAGTCCGCCCAGGGCACCCGCAGGTACTCAGCCTGTCCGCCGCTCCACGGACCCATGTCGGCGAAGCCGTAAGCCGCGCCCGCAAGCTCTGGATCCGGATTTGCCGTGAGGCAGTAGTTCGTCAACCCCGCGTTGCAGTTCTCGCAGGTTCCGCACGCGACGTTGAACGGCACCGCCACCATGTCGCCCTGGTGGAGGTCCTGCACGGCCGATCCTGTCTCGACGACCTCGCCGAGGTTTTCGTGCCCGAAGATCCGCCCTGGCTCGAACGACGTCCTGCCTTCGTACATGTGCAGGTCGGACCCACAGATGTTCGTCGACGTTATCTTGACGATCGCATCGGTCGGTTGCTCGATCGTGGGATCGGGAACGTTCTCTACGGCTATGTCACGTGGGCCGTTGTACACGACTGCTTTCATGGGCGATACCTCGCCTTCCGAGCTGGGTTCCCGGCCGCCAGTGGTTGGAGCCTCATCAGCAGGGGTACGTCGGGCCGGGGCTGGACGCACACCAAGATCCGCTGTTCCGCAGCCTCGATTCAGTTCCGGCAGTCCTGTCAGGCGGCTCTGCTGGGAGCGCGAGCGAACTGGTCGACGATGGCCGCGCAGAAGGCCGGCAGGTCCGCCGGTGAACGGCTGGAGGTCAACTGCCCGTCGATGACGACCTCTTCGTCGACGACTTCTGCTCCGGCGTTCCGCAGGTCGGTGCGCAGGCTCGGCCACGAGGTCATCCGGCGGCCGCGCACCGCGTCGGCCTCCACGAGGGTCCAGGGACCGTGGCAGATGACACCTATCGGCTTACCGCTCTCGACGAACGCCTTCACGAAGGCGACCGCATCCTTGTTCATGCGCAGTTGGTCCGGGTTCATGGTGCCGCCGGGCAGGACCAAGGCGTCGTAGTCGTCCGCGGAGGCATCGGCCAGGAGCCGGTCGACCGGGAAGGTTCCGGCGGGATTGAGGTCGAACTGGCGTGCCTGGATCTCGCCGGGGTGAATCGAGAGGATCTCGCTTCTTGCCCCGGCGCCATACAGTGCACCCCGAGGTTGTTCGAGTTCCACCCGCTCCACTCCGTCGGTGGCCACGAACGCCACCGTCTTGTTATTCAGTGGGTAATCCATGGTTTCCACCTTCCTGACCGTTACACGCGTCGGGTGTTCCCGGCCTCGGATTCCACGCAACCAGACTGGGCACTTCCTCACAAGGGCCTGCACCCGGAAATAGTTGCAGTGCTAATCGCCACCGCACAATATTTGTCATCCTTGCCAGGGACCGCTCACGACACTCAGGGTTAGGGTGGTGGGAACTATGACGCGATGCCGTGTCTGGAGACCAGGAGGCGAGTATGCCGGTCCAGAGTAGGAGCAGATTCGAACGGTTCTTTCGTGCAGCGGCGAGCCTGGACGTCGACAAGAACGATCTCAAGCGTTACCAAGATTTCCTGGACAACAAAATCTACGATCTGTTCCTGATCGCGAAGGCGTCGGCGAAGGCCAACGGCAGAGACGTCATCCAGCCGGCCGACCTGCCCATCACGAAGGGGCTCCAGGAGAGCATCCATGAGTTCCGGCGGCTGGACGAGGAGATCGAACTGACCCCCACCCTCGACATCCTGGCCGCACGGCCTCCGTTGGACGTCACGATCAGCGACGAGACCGAGGAGAGGCTGCCGGGCGTGGCCGGCGGCCTCAGCATCGCACTGGCCAGGACCTTCAAGATCATCGACCCTGGTCTGAAGAACCCACAGACGGAGCACTGGTCACGAGTGTTCCAGATCTTCGGTCAGCTCCTCTGAAGCCGCCCTGAGGTGGACGTCCGCGAGCGTTCACAGGAGGTGTACAGATGCCCAAGGTCTTGATAATTACCGGTGATGGTGCTGAGTCACTCGAGGTGCTGTATCCGTACCAGAGGCTCGTCGAAGAGGGTTATGACGTCGAGGTCGCGGCCGTGGAGAAGAAGAAGCTTCAGTTCGTCGTACACGACTTCAGCCCTGATTTCGACACCTACACAGAGAAACCTGGCTATGCATGGCCCGCGGACGTCGCGTTCGCCGACGTCGAACCCGCCGACTACGCAGCACTCGTCATCCCCGGCGGACGCGCACCGGAGTACATCCGGAATGACCCCGACTGTCAGCGAATCGTGCGTCACTTCTACGAAACCGACGCGCCGGTGGCGCAGCTGTGCCACGGGCCGTTGATCCCGGCAGCCGCGGGTGTCCTTGCTGGCCGACGCACGGCGGCATACCCGGAACTCGAACCGGACGTCACTCTTGCGGGTGCGGAGTTCGTGGACGCAGCCGCTGTCGTCGACGGCCAGGTGGTGTCCGGAAGGGCGTGGAACGACCACCCTGCCTGGATGCACGAGTTCATGCACATCCTCCAGGCCAAAGCAGAACCGCCGGTGGTCTAGACGAGCCGCTTCGGATGACCTGTTACGAGGGCGTCCTCCGCCCATGACCGCACGGTCACGGCAGGTGCTGGGCCGACGTGTGTAGCGAGCACCTCGCCCCTCTTCATGACGATGAGCGTGGGCACGGAACGAACTGCAAGGCGTTCGGTGACCCGTGGCGCTTCGTCCACCTCTACCTCGACGAGTTTCACCTGTCCGGCCAGATCCTTGGCGACCTGCTCGAGGATGGGCGTCATGCGGCGGGACGGAGGGCACCACGGTGCGCACATGTAGATGAGGACGGGAACCTGCGACCTCTCCACGATGTCGGTGTATGAGTCGTCGTCGGTGTCGACGACCCAGGGGAGCGCCGACTTGCAGGTGCCGCAGCGCGGCGCATTCTCAACCGTGCTCCGTACGCGGTTCATCCTGCCGCAACGCTCACATGTCACGCTGGCCAGGGGGTCGTGCGACGTCATAGGCTTCTCACGCTCCATGTCGAGCCGCATGGGTTGTTGCCCGACGTCAACGATCGCGAGGATCAGCGGGGTCGATCCATAAGCGTTTTCACCTAGCCTGCGGGCAAAAATGTCGTTGAGTGCAGACCGCGCCCGTGACCTGGTTGTAGAACATCCCCGTCACCAGACATCGTCCCGCGCTCCCCGAACCCTGTAAAGGTCGAATCCGGTGCGGCGTGATCAGCCGCGGAATCCCCACGTGATTCCTGCACGCCCGGGCGGCGGTCGCGGCGCTGCGATGAACAGGTATGTGCCGTGATCGGGTCCCCTTCGCTCTGCTAGGGCGTGATCTTCTCGGGCAGTACATGTTCAGGGGTCGGCCGGGATGGACCCGGTAGTGGCGAAAGCGCTGCCCGCCTGCGGGACTGGCCGGCGGGAGCCATCCATTTCCTGAGGGCACGGACCGCTGTGGCCCAACGGCGGGCGGCCGCCCGCTGAATCTGGCCCGATCGGGAGTGTCGGGTCTGCCCGGGGGGCCGTGTGCCTACCTGAAGGTCGGCCATGAGCCGGTCGACCGCGGCCAACAGGGCTCCCGCCAGCTCCCAACCCTGTGGGTCGCGCCACACCAGTGAGCGCAGAAGCTGGGCTGCCGCGTCGCGATCTGTACGGGCCTGGGCCAAGGCGTGGCCCAGGTCGTCCCGGTTGGGCTTGGCGTCCGGGGTGATTTCGGTGGTGACGATCACGCCGAAGGCGTCGAACGAATCCGCCAGACGGCTGAGGAGGACCGCCAGCAAGGCAGCCAGTTGCTCGTCGGACAGAAACGCCCTGCGGTGAGGACTGCCGCAGAGGTCAACCATGGTTCGGCAGAGCGACCGGACCGATACCGCACAGTGGTCCAAGGTGTCCATGCGGCTGCGCAAGATCAGCCGCGTATGCAGCAGTTGACGGCCGCGAGGGTTCAGGCGCAGGCTGTCCTCGGCCTTGACGAGTGCGACATCCACCCTGACGAAGTCCCGGTCGATCCGACGGGCCTCAGCCAGCCATGAACCGGCGTTCTCGGCGCTCACTCCCTGTTGGATCTCACGCGCCATGCGGCGCAGTAGCTCACTGAGCTGGTCGGCAAGCTTGTCGACGGCTTCGCCGGCCGTCTGGACGTAGACAGAGGGGGGCACCAGCAGGTTCAGCAGCACTCCCACCCCGGCCCCGATCAATGTCTCAAGTGCCCGTCCTTGAGCCGTTGCCGCTGGGTTGGCAACCCCTATGACGAGCATGCCGCTGATGGCGACCTCCTGTACGGCCGGCCCGAGTCGCAGGATCCGGCCCAGTGCAAGGGACGCGAAGATCAGGATAGCCAGACTCCACCAGGTGAGTCCCACCAAATGGGCGAAGCCAACTGCGACGAGCACACCCACAACCACGCTGACCACCCGCTGCACTCCGCTGGTGAGGGTGGCATACAGCGTGACCTGGACGACGATCAACGCGGTGAGTGGCGCAAGCAGAGGCTGCGGGCTGCCCGACACCTGCTGCGCCACTATGTAGGCGATGACCGCGGCGGCCGTGGCCCGCACGGCCTGTCGGACGAACGCGTCAGGGCCTCGCCGGGTAAGGCGTACGATCTGGGCTGGTCCGTGGGCGTGTTTCAGCTGCCGCTCCGCCCCACCGGCACCTGGCCGCCATCGGTGGCTCAGCACCAGCTCGCGCCTGACACGGGTAGACACCCGGGGCGTCGGCGCCGCGCCGGAGGCGTACCCGGTGACAGCGGTCGCTTGTGTGTCACCGTGCGACCGGAGGCCCCGCCGATGGCCGTCTCGGACGTCGTCACGGTATAGGCAGTGGACAATTATTGGAACTTTCTGCTCTGTACCAATGAAGAGTCGGCTGATGCGCGTCCATCACCTGATAGATTCGCCGGTCGTTCTCAGCATGTGCCACGTCGTGCCGGACTGTCGACAAATCACTGAAACTCTCGGCCAGGACGAGAATGCTCGCCTCGAGGAGCGCGGTTTCTGAGAGTATGGGAGCGGTACCTCGGTATTGAGAACGAGGAGCCTGTCGACACAGACGCGCACCGGAGATTTCCTGCGGTGGCTTCGTGAAATCCTCCGATACGGAGTGATCAGCACGCGTGCATCCCAACGTCTTCACCCTTTTGCAACGAGAGATTGCAACATGGACTATGACCAGTTTCTTACCATTGTGGAACGAGCAGGCGGGGCCGCAGGAGTAGGGGCAGATCGCGCCACCGCTGTCACTCTGCAGACCCTGGCCGAGCGGATCTCTCCCGCCGAGGCGCGTCATCTCGCCGGCGAGCTCCCACCGGAGCTGGGTCCCCTGCTGTTCACCGCCGACCCGGCGGAGGGGTTCGATGTCGACGAGTTCGTCCGCCGCGTAGCGGAGCGGGGCGACATGGATTTTCCGACCGCAACCCGGGCCGCGAGCGCGGTCTTCACGGCACTCTCCCGCGCGCTGAGCGAGCGCGAGTTCGCCCACCTCGTCGCGCAGCTGCCCAAGGATTTCGTCCTTGTCCTGCCCACCGGACCGGAAATCCTTCCGGCCGGGGCCTTCCTCGAGCGGGTTGCCCAGCGCGCCCAGCTCCATGACGGCGATGCCAGCCGGGTCACCGATGCCGTTCTTCAAACCCTCGCCGAACGCATCGCCGCGGGGGAGGTCGACGATCTGATCAGCAGGTTGCCCTTCCCGCTCCATGACCCCCTCCGAGCCGGCAGGTCCGTGGACGGCGATCAGGCCCGGCGCATGTCGGTGGAGACGTTCCTCGACCGGGTGGCCGAGCGTGAAGGTGTGACACCCCAGGAGGCGTTCGTCCACGCTCGAGCGGTCATGACCACGCTGCATGAAGCGGTCGGGGAGGAGTTCCACGACGTCGTGGCGCAACTCGGTCCGGCGTACGCGGCCCTGTGGTCGGGCTGAACGCAAGCCGTTCTTCCTTCGGTACGAAACACCCCGGGTCACGGTCGATCCGGAGCCGCGTTTCGCGAGTCGCCGGCCTCGGGGACGTGGGGGCGGTTTGACAGAACCCGACCAGGACGGGGCTTTCGGCCTTGCCCACCACCCAGCCGTCGGCATGTGCTTGGTGGTAGTCAATCGGTCGGGGAGACATCATCATGACCGCCACGCCATCAGTCGCACGAAGGTCGATCCAGAGCGTCAATCCGTACCAGAACGAGGTACTCCGCGAGGTCCCCGCGATGTCCGACGAGGAGGCCGACCGAGCAGTCGACCAGGCTCAGCGGGCGTTCCAGGAGTGGCGGTGGCTGCCCGCCGGAGAACGCGCGCAGGTCGTACGCCGGGCTGCCGACCTGATGCAGCAGCGTCGCGACGAGTTCGCACGTACCGCGACCTTGGAGATGGGCAAGCTCATCGAGGAGAGCTACGGCGAAGTGGATCTCGTGGTCGACATCCTCCGATACTACGCAGAGCAGGGGCCGGAACTCCTCGCCGACGAGCCGATAGCCGTGGACGAGGGCACTGCAGTCGTGACGAACCGCCCGCTCGGCGTGCTCCTGGGCATCATGCCCTGGAACTACCCCTTCTACCAGGTGGCCCGCTTCGCGGCGCCCAATCTGGTTGCGGGTAACACCATTCTGCTCAAGCACGCAAGCAACTGCCCGCAGTCGGCACTCGCGCTCGAGCAGCTGTTCCGGGATGCGGGCGCTCCCACAGGCGTCTACACGAACCTGTTCGTACGCGGATCCGCGATCGGGCAGATCATCGACAATTCACTCGTGCAGGGTGTGTCGCTGACCGGCAGCGACCGGGCAGGTGCGAGCGCGGCCGAGCGTGCCGGGCGCAGGATCGACAAGACCGTGTTGGAGCTCGGCGGGAGCGACCCGTTCATCGTGCTCGACGGCAGGGACTTCGACCGGACCATCGACGCCGCGGTCGTCGGCCGCCTGGGCAACATGGGGCAGAGCTGCGTGAGCGCCAAGCGGATGATCGTCGTGTCCGACGTCTACGACGAGTTCGTCGACCGGTTGCGCCGACGCTTCGAGGCGCTCACCCCGGGCGACCCGATGGACCCGGCGACGACCCTCGGCCCTCTATCGTCCGAACAGGCCGCCGAGAACCTCGTGAGTCAGATCCGTGACACCGTCGCGGAGGGCGCCACCCTGGTGACCGGTGGCAGGCGCATCGACCGGCCCGGCGCCTTCGTCGAGCCCACGATCCTCACCGACGTACGTCCCGGGATGCGTGCCTACCACGAGGAGCTCTTCGGGCCGGCGGCCGTGGTGTACCAGGTCGCCGACGACGACGAGGCTGTCGGCCTGGCCAACGACAGCCAGTACGGGTTGGGCGGCGTCGTCATGTGCCGGGATCTCGACCGGGCCCACAGGGTCGCAGAGCGGCTCGACACCGGCATGGTCTGGGTCAACCACCCCACCTCGTCCCGTCCCGAACTGCCCTTCGGCGGCATCAAGCGCTCCGGGTACGGGCGAGAGCTGTCCGACCTGGGGATCAAGGAGTTCGTCAACCAGAAACTGGTCCGTACCTTCCCGACGACCTCGGCGATCGGCTTCGCCCAAGGCTGAGCAGCGCCGACACGCACGATGGGAGGCGGCACATGGGAGCGCGCGAGGAACTGGATCAGGTCTGACACATGCCGGCACGGTTTGAGGGCACGATCTTCGACGTGGACGGCGTCCTCGTCGAGTCTGCCGCACGAGAAGGCGTGGCGTGAGTCGTTGCGCGAGCTGATGCAGCCGGACTGGCGCGACACCCGCGACCGGGAGGGCTGGACACCGGAAGCCTTCACGTCGCGCGTCTACCAGGAGGAGTTGTCGGGAAAGCCACGCATGAGCGGTCCGCAGCCCCCGTCACGACCCGAGATATAGCCTGGCCGCAAATACTGAGCAAAGAAAAACGAGCAACACCCAGGGGTATTTAGCGTGATCACCGGATTGCCGTCAGCCGCGCTCACCCAATTCAAATGAAATACTCGCGTAGCTCGGCACGGGACAGTGCTAAAAGGTGGCTTGGAGATCGACGCTGTAAGCCTCTTTACACTCTGCCCTGAGGGGGTGAGACTGCGAGGTAGTGCGCAGACTTTCGCGACCTCGTGTTTGTTGCGTTTCCTGGTCGAATCTCTGCGTCCAGGTGTCCGGTCTGGATCACAGCCTTCCGGTGCTGCACGCGTTCCGCTGATGTGGCTCATCCATGTTCGGCGACGGACATGACCTGCAGTTGAGACCTTTCTGAACGGATTTGATCATGGCGAAAGCGGTTGGTATCGACCTGGGTACGACGAACTCGGTGATCGCCGCGGTGGTGGATGGTACGGCCACCGTGGTCCCGAACGGCGAGGGGCAGCGGACGACGCCGTCGGTGGTGGCTTTCACCGAGCAGGGTGAGCGGCTGGTGGGCCAGTTGGCGCGCCGGCAGGCGATCCTGAACCCGAAGGGGACGATCACGTCGGCGAAGCGGTTCATCGGGCGGCGGTTCGACGAGGTGAGCAGCGAGAGCCATGCGGTGTCGTTCGATGTGGTGGCCGGCCCGGATGGTGCGGTGCGGTTCGATGTGCACGGGAAGATGTACTCCCCGGAGGAGATCTCCGCGCTGGTGCTGCGCAAGCTCGCCGAGGACGCGGCGAAGTTCCTTGGTGAGAAGGTGCACGAGGCGGTCATCACGGTGCCGGCGTACTTCAACGACGCGCAGCGCCAGGCCACCAAGGACGCGGGCCGGATCGCCGGCCTGGAGGTGTTGCGGATCATCAACGAGCCGACGGCGGCGGCACTGGCGTACGGGCTGGACAAGAAGGGACACGAGACCGTCCTGGTGTTCGACCTGGGTGGTGGGACGTTCGACGTCAGTTTGCTCGACGTCGGCGACGGGGTGGTGGAGGTGCGTGCCACCGCGGGCGACACCCACCTCGGCGGCGACGACTTCGACCGCCGGGTGGTCGACTACCTGGCTGACGAGTTCCAGCGCACCGACGGCATCGACCTGCGCCGGGACCCGCAGGCGCTGCAGCGGTTGTTCGAGGCCGCGGAGAAGGCGAAGGTCGAGCTGTCCTCGGTCACCCAGACCACGATCAACCTGCCGTTCATCACCGCCGACGCCACCGGCCCCAAGCACCTGAACACGACGTTGATGCGGTCGACGTTCGAGGAGATCACCCACGATCTGGTCGAACGTTGCCGGGGCCCGGTGGAGCAGGCGATGGCTGATGCGAAGGTCACCGCCGACGACATCGACGAGGTGATCCTGGTCGGTGGGGCCACCCGGATGCCCGCGGTGCAGAACCTCGTCCGGCGGATGACCGGCGGCAAGGACCCGAACATGACCGTCAATCCCGACGAGGTGGTCGCCATCGGCGCGGCCATCCAGGCGGCGGTCCTCAAGGGCGAGATGAAGGACGTCGTACTGCTCGACGTCACTCCGCTCTCGCTCGGGATCGAGACGTTGGGCGGGGTGATGACGAAGGTGATGGACCGCAACACCACCATCCCGGCGCGGCGCACGGAGACGTTCAGCACGGCCGAGGACAACCAGTCCGCGGTGGACGTGGTGGTGTTGCAGGGCGAACGTGAGCGGGCGAGCGACAACCGGGTGCTGGGGAGGTTCCGGCTGGAGAACATCCGCCCGGCGCCGCGTGGTGAGCCGCAGGTGGAGGTGACCTACGACGTGGACGCGAACGGCATCCTGAACGTGTCCGCCCGGGACAAGGCCACCGGGGCCGAGCAGGCGATCACGATCAGTGAGAGTTCGAATCTGGACAAGTCCGAGGTGGACCGGATGGTGTCCGACGCCGAGCGGTACCGCGCCGATGATGCCCGGATCCGGGAGGTGGTGGACGCCCGTAACGGTCTGGACGCGGCGGCGTACCAGGTCGAGCGGCGGCTGGGTGAACTCGGCGACGCGGCGCCCGAGCACGAACGCGCGCGGGCGCAGTTGTTGTTGGGTGATGCCCGTGAGGCGGTCAAGGACGACAGCGCTCCGCTGGAACGGCTGCGGTCGCTGACCGGTGAGCTGCAGCAGATCTACCACAGCCTGAGCACCGCGGGAACCGGCGGCGAAGCGGGCGGCCCCGAAGGGACCGGGGGCCCGGATGCCGGCGGACCGGGCGGTCCCGGTGGTCAAGGTGTGCCCGGGCAGCGTGGAGCGACCGAGAACGAGGACGTGATCGACGCGGAGTTCACCACCGACTGACGTAGGAACGTCTACGGGACAGGGTCTGCGATGACGGAGCAGAAGCCGGGACGCCCGCCGGACCTTGAGGGGCCGGGGGCCACCGAGACCGACATGCAGAACGCAAACGAGCAGCCTGGCCCGCCCGGCCGCGATGATGCGCTGGTGGAGGCGCAGGCTCGTGCGGCCGACTTCGAGGACCGGTGGCGCCGTGCCCTGGCCGACGCCGACAACCAGCGCAAGCGGCAGGCGCATGGGTGGGACCGGCAGCGCGCCCAGGTCACGGCGAGCCAGGCCGCGCAGTGGCTCCCGGTTGTGGACAACCTCGACCGGGCTGTGGCGCACGCGCAGGCGGTGCGACCGGAGGAGAAGCAGGACTTGTTGCTGGAGGGTGTCCGGGCCGTTCTGGAGCAGGCGGTCGGGGTGCTCGCGGCGCTCGGCTACCCACGTCGGGACGACGAGGTGGGTGCGGTGTTCGACCCGGCTCGGCATGAGGCGGTGGCTACCGTGCCCAGTGCGGAGGTGCCGGCGGGGACGGTGCTGGACGTGGTGAGCCCGGGCTATGGCGAGGGGGAGCGGCAGCTGCGACCGGCGGGCGTGGTGGTGGCCACGAAGGCGGCGTAGGGCGAATGGCCGACCGCGACTTCTACCAGGTTCTCGGGGTGCCGCGTACGGCGACCCGGGAGGAGATCCAGCGCGCCTACCGGCGGCTGGCGCGGGAGAACCATCCCGACGTCAACAAGGATCCCGGTGCCGAGGACCGGTTCAAGGACGTCTCGGAGGCCTACGACGTGCTGTCCGATCCCGATCTGCGCAAGCGGTACGACGTGTTCGGCGCGGACTTCCGGCGGGTGCCCGACGACGTCGACCCCGACACGTGGGCACAGGCGCAGGCGCGGGCCCGCACGGGTGGCCGTGCCAGGGCGGGCGCGGGTGCTCGCGGTGCAGGTGGGTTCGGCGGGTTCGAGGGGTTCGAGGGGTTCGGCGGCACGGAGGGCGAGGAGATCGACCTGGAGGACCTGCTCAGCGGCATGTTCGGCGGGCGGGCAGGTCGCGCCGGACGTGGGCGGGCTGGTCGGGGCGGTCGCGGTTTCGGCCCGATCCCCGGTGCGGACCAGGAGGCCGAGCTCCCGTTGACGGTCGAGGAGGCTTACCGGGGTGGGCCGCGGTCGGTGACGTTGTCGACGTTGTCCGGGCCGGGTGGCACCCGGCAGTACGAGGTGAACGTTCCGCCCGGCGTGACCGACGGGCAGCGGATCCGGCTGGCCGGCCAGGGCGGGCAGGGCAGCGACGGCGCCCCGCCCGGCGATCTGTATCTCGTCGTACGACTCCTCCCGCATCCCCGTTATCGCGTGCGGGGGCGGGACATCCATCTCGACCTGCCGCTCGCTCCGTGGGAGGCGGCCCTCGGCGCGACCGTGGCGGTCGACACCCCGGGCGGTGAGGCGAAGGTCAAGGTGCCGCCGGGGACTTCAAGTGGGAGGTCGCTGCGGCTACGCGGCCGGGGGATGCCGAACCCACGCGGCCAACCGGGTGACGTCTACGCCGAGGTCCGGATCGTTGTGCCGTCGCACCCGAGCGAGGAGGAGCGCCGGCTGTGGTCGGAGCTGGCCCGCATCTCCGGGTTCGACCCGCGTGCGGGCTCCGGCACCGGCGCGCCCGGTACGTCCAGCTCATCGTCAAGTCAGTCGTCTGGTTCCGGGGCAGGGAGGCGCTGATGTCGTTCGCACTTGTCCGGATGCGGGTCCGTCGGGAGGAGCGTTCCGGCCGGGAGGTGCACCTCGGCCTGGAGGAGTTCGCCGCGCGGGTAGGCCTGCACCCAGATCATGTGCGCCGATTGGTGGTGCTCGGCCTGCTGGACGCCGACGCGGATCCGTCCGGGCGGCTGCACTTCGCCCCTGCTCAGGTGGCGCGTGCGGCGCGGATCGAGCGGCTGCGGGCCGGGTTCTGTCTGAACTACGCCGGGATCGGGGTGGTGCTGGACCTGCTGGACCGGATCGCCGAACTGGAGGCGGCCGAACGCGCGGCCGGTTTGCGCCTCTCGCGGCACCCGCCGCAGCCGTCTACCTCTGTCGACACCGGTAGGCGCATCGTCACCAGATCCAGTGGGCGCGGACAGCCGTCTGCCGCCCGACGCTATGGAGGCATCTCGTGGACCCGAACCGGTTGACTCAGAAGAGCCAGGAGGCACTGCAGGAGGCGCAGTCGGCCGCGTTGCGGTTCGGGCATACCGAGGTGGATGGTGAGCACCTGTTGTTGTCGTTGCTCGACCAGCCCGAGGGCCTGGTGCCGCGGTTGTTGGGGCAGGCTGGTGTGGACCCGGGCTTGTTGCGCAAGCAGGTGGAGGAGGAGCTGGAACGCCGGCCGCGGGTCGGCGGGCCGGGTGCGGAACCGGGACAGGTGTACGTCACCCAGCGGCTGGCCCGGCTGCTGGACTCCGCCGACCGGGAGGCCAAACGGCTCAAGGACGAGTACGTCTCGGTGGAGCATCTCGTGGTGGCGCTGCTGGAGGAGGGGCCGGCCAGCGCCTCGGGCCGGATGTTGCACGACCTCGGCCTGTCCAGGGACCGGTTCCTCGCGGCACTCACCCGGATCCGGGGCAACCAGCGGGTCACCTCGGCCCAGCCGGAGGCGGCGTACGAGGCGCTGGAGAAGTACGGCCGCGACCTGGTGGCCGACGCCGCGGCCGGTCGGCTGGACCCGGTGATCGGCCGGGACGCGGAGATCCGGCGGGTGATCCAGATCCTGTCCCGGAAGACGAAGAACAACCCTGTCCTGGTAGGAGATCCCGGGGTCGGGAAGACCGCGATCGTGGAGGGCCTGGCACAGCGGATCGCCAACGGCGACGTACCGGAAGGCCTGCGCAACAAGGTGGTCTTCGGGCTGGACATGGGTGCGCTGGTCGCCGGTGCGAAGTATCGCGGTGAGTTCGAGGAACGCCTCAAGGCGGTGCTGAACGAGGTGCGTGCCGCCGAAGGGCGCATCATCTTGTTCGTCGACGAGTTGCACACCGTGGTGGGTGCGGGTGCGGCCGAGGGGGCGATGGACGCCGGGAACATGCTCAAGCCGATGCTGGCCCGCGGCGAGCTGCACATGATCGGCGCCACCACGCTGGAGGAGTACCGCAAGAACGTCGAGAAGGACGCCGCCCTGGAACGCCGCTTCCAGCCGGTGATGGTGGACGAGCCGTCGGTGGAGGACGCGATCTCCATCCTGCGCGGGCTGCGGGAGCGGCTGGAGGTGTTCCACGGCGTGACGATCCAGGACGCCGCTCTGGTCGCGGCCGTCGTACTCAGCCACCGTTACATCTCCGACCGGTTCCTGCCGGACAAGGCGATCGACCTCGTGGACGAGGCGTGCGCGATGCTGCGGACGGAGATCGACTCCATGCCGGCCGAACTCGACGAGCTGACCCGGCGGGTGCGCCGGCTGGAGATCGAGGAAGCCGCGCTGGCAAAGGAGACCGACGCCCCGAGCAAGGAGCGGTTGACACAGCTGCGGCGCGAGCTCGTCGACCTGCACGCGCAGGCGGACGCGATGCGCGCGCAGTGGGAGGCCGAACGCCAGGCGCTGCGGCGGGTGCAGGAGCTACGGCAGGAGATCGAGCAGGTACGCCGCGACGCCGAGCAGGCCGAGCGCGACTACGACCTGAACCGGGCCGCCGAGCTCCGCCACGGGAGACTGCCCGAACTCGAACGCCGGATGCATGCGGAGGAGGAGCAGCTGACCGAGAAGCTCGGCGAGCGGCGGCTGCTGCGCGAGGTGGTCACCGAGGAGGAGATCGCCTCCATCGTGTCCCGGTGGACCGGCATTCCGGTGAGCCGCCTGCAGGAAGGCGAACGCGAGAAGCTGCTGACCCTGGACCAGGTGCTGCACGAGCGGGTGATCGGCCAGGACGAGGCGGTCAACCTCGTCGCGGACGCGGTGATCCGGGCGCGGTCGGGCATCAAGGACCCGGCCCGCCCGATCGGGTCGTTCATCTTCCTCGGGCCGACCGGTGTCGGCAAGACCGAGCTGGCGAAGACGCTTGCGCGGGCGCTGTTCGACACCGAGGACAACATGGTCCGGATCGACATGAGCGAGTACCAGGAACGCCACACGGTGAGCCGGCTGGTCGGCGCGCCCCCCGGCTACGTCGGCTACGAGGAGGGCGGCCAGCTCACCGAGGCGGTGCGCCGCAAGCCGTACTCCGTGGTGCTCTTCGACGAGATCGAGAAGGCGCACCCCGACGTGTTCAACCTGCTGTTGCAGGTGCTCGACGACGGCCGGCTCACCGACGCGCAGGGCCGCACGGTGGACTTCCGCAACACGGTCATCATCATGACGTCGAACGTCGGGTCGGAGTACCTCCTCGAAGGCGCGACCGCTAAGGGTGAGATTGCCCCGGACGCCCGGGCGCGGGTGATGGCCGACCTGCGGTCGCGGTTCCGGCCGGAGTTCCTCAACCGGGTGGACGAGATCGTGTTGTTCAAGCCGCTCACCGAGGCCGAGATCGAGCAGATCGTGGAGCTGATGTTCGACGAGCTGCGGGCCCGCCTGGCCGACCGGCGGATCACCCTCGACGTCACCGAACAGGCCCGCCGGCTGATCGCGGCGGAGGGATTCGACCCGATCTACGGCGCGCGTCCGCTGCGGCGGTTCATCTCCCGGGAGGTGGAGACCCGGATCGGCCGCACCCTGATCGCCGGCGACGTCCACGACGGGGCGGTGATCACCGTCGACGCCCACGACGGCGACATCACCGTCACCTACCACAACCCCACACCGAAGGCCCGCCTGGAGGCAGCGTGACGGTTCGATCGAGGAAGGAACGGGACTGATGACCACACAGACCGAGACGAACGTCGTCGAGTGCGCCAAGTGCGGTCGCCGCAACCGGGTTCCGGCGACCGGGGACGGTGAACCCCGATGCGGCAACTGCCGCGCACCGTTGCCGTGGATCGTCGACGCCGACGACGAAACGTTCGCCGACGTGGCGGACCGCTCGCGGCTGCCCGTCGTGGTCGACCTGTGGGCAACCTGGTGCGGCCCGTGCCGGATGGTCAGCCCGGCGCTGGAACAGGTCGCCCGCGACCTCGCCGGCCGGATCAAGCTGGTGAAGGTCGACGTGGACAAGGCACGCCTGGTGTCCGAACGCTTCCGAGTCCAGGCCGTCCCCACGCTGCTGGTGATGCGTGCTGGCCAGGTCGTGTCCACCCAGCTCGGCGCGGTACCCGCCGCGCGCCTGCGTACCTGGGTGGAGGAGGCGCTGGCCGAGGATCGGCCGGCAGGGGAACAGACCTGACAGCCGGGCTGGGAGCCCGAACCGAGAACCCCACCGGAGAACGGAGGAACCGACATGCCCGTCGCGCTGGATCCACACCTGGAACAGATCCGTACGGTCGAGCCTCGCACACCCACCGGGTGCGAGGAGTGCCTGCGAATGGGCTCGCCGTGGGTGCACCTGCGGCTGTGCCTGACCTGCGGCCACGTCGGCTGCTGCGACTCCTCACCGCTCAAGCACGCCCGCGCGCACGCGCACCACATCGGGCATCCGATCGTGGCGTCCTACGAGCCCGGCGAGGACTGGCGCTGGTGCTACTTCGACGAGCAGTTCGTCTGACCGCAAGACCGGTGAACCGCCGCGAACGGGCCGTGAACCACCACTGATACGACATCGGAGAGAGGGCCGTCACATGAACGACCGAGCCCCGTCCACACCGCAGGAACCGTCCACGCAGGTGGAGACCCCGGACGCCCACGGCGCCTACCCGCGACTGGACGCGCCCCAGATCGACGCGCTGACCGCCCGAGGCTCGCGACGCCCCGCCGAGGTCGGGGACGTCCTCTTCGGCGAGGGGGACGAGCCGTACGACTTCTTCGTGGTTGTCTCGGGCAAGGTCGCCAATGTCGCCGACCACGGGACCCCGGAGGAACGGGTCATCAGCGTGCACGGTGCCGGCCGGTTCCTCGGCGAACTCGGTGTCCTCACGGGACAGCCGTCGTTCTTCACCGCGGTCGTGGTGGAGGCCGGGGAGGTGCTGGACGTGCCACCCGAGGCGTTGCGGGAAGTGGTGGCACACGACCCGGCGCTCGGCGACCTGATCCTGCGGGCGTTCCTGCTCCGGCGGTCCTTGTTGATCGAGTTCGGCGTCGGGGTCCGGATCGTCGGTTCCTGCTACTCCCAGGACACCCGCCGGCTGCGGGAGTTCGCGGCGCGCAACCGCCTGCCACACCGCTTCCTGGACCTGGACAAGGACCCCGGCGTCGAGAAGCTGCTGCGCAGCCTGGCCTTCCGTCCGGAGGACACACCGATCGTGATCCTGGGCGGGCGCCAGGTGCTGCGCAACCCCAGCAACGCCGAACTCGCCCAGCGGCTCGGCCTGCTCGTCCCCGAGCCGTCCACCCCGCTGCACGACCTCGTGGTGGTGGGCGCCGGCCCGGCCGGCCTGGCGGCGTCGGTGTATGCGGCGTCAGAGGGCATGGCGGTGATCACTCTGGACTCGGTCGCGACCGGCGGGCAGGCCGGCACGTCTTCCCGGATCGAGAACTATCTCGGCTTCCCCTCGGGCATCTCCGGTGCGGAACTCGCCGAACGTGCCGTCCTCCAGGCGGAGAAGTTCGGTGCCCGGATGCACATTCCCGCCACCGCGGCGGCGCTGAAGCAGGACGCGGGCCATTACGTCGTCGACGTGGAGGACGGCCCGCCGGTGCTGGGCCGCTCGGTCCTGATCGCCACCGGCGCACGGTACCGCCGGCTCCCGGTGCCCCGACTGGAAGAATTCGAACCGACCAGCATCTACTACGCCGCCACCCAGCAGGAGGCGCTGTGGTGCGGACGCGTCCAGGTGGCGGTGGTCGGCGGCGGCAACTCGGCCGGCCAGGCAACGCTGTTCCTGTCCAACTCCGCGAGCCGGGTCGTCCTCCTCGTCCGCGAGGACGACCTGGGAACGAGCATGTCACGCTACCTGGTCGACCAGATTCGCCGCACGCCGCAGGTCGAGGTACGCACCCACACCGAGGTCCGCGAACTGGTCGGGGACGGCACCCTGGAGACCCTGGTCGTCGAGGACAACCACACCGGGAAACGCGAGGACGTTCCGGCGCGTGCTCTGTTCGTCTTCATCGGCTCGACTCCCTGCACCTGGTGGCTGGGCGACGAGGTGGCACGCGACGACAGCGGTTTCGTCCGGACCGGATCCGACGTCGAGCGCGACGGAAGCTACCCGGGAACCTTCCTCGAGACCAGCCTTCCCGGAGTGTTCGCGGCCGGTGACGTACGCAGTGGGTCGATCAAACGCGTTGCCTCCGCGGTCGGGGAGGGTGCGATGGCGGTCCGGCTCAGCTACGCCCACCTGACGAGGGGCGAGGGGTACACCGTCGGTAGGAGTTGACCGCTGCGAAGATGAATACGGTTCCTTATGATTTGTCCTGGTGTCAGCGCCGCATCTCGGTGAAGTGGCACCCTGAGTTGTACGAGTCGTACACTTGGCCGCATGAGTGCGGCAGCAGAGGTTCCTCCGGAGCTGGCGATCAGCGATGCGCGTGATCGTCTGGCGGACGTGGTGAACAAGGCGACCTACGCCGGCAGCGTTACCTATCTGACTCGGCGCGGCCGGCGTGTCGCGGCGATCGTGCCATTGGCGAGGGCAGCGGCGGACGAAGCGAAGGTGCGGGAGGCTGCTGTGGCGGCGGCCTGTCGTGAGCTTTGGTCGTCGGTGCAGGAGGCGGACCAAGCCACGAAGGAGCGGGTCAGGCAGGTGATCGATCGATTGATCGAGACCGCTGAGGACGCTGCCGATGAGGCCTCCGTAGCGGCAGTAGAGGCGGAGCGGGAGGCCGGCGCGAGAGCGGTTTCGTGGGAGTCGCTGCGCGACGAGCTCGACTCGTGAGCTACCAGATCCAAGTCGAGCCCGCCGCGGTGCGGGCGCTGCGGCGTCTACGCAAGGGCGACCAGTTGGCGTGGAAGCGTGTCGCCGTGGCGATCGACGAGCTGGCCGCCGAGCCGAGGCCCCACGGAGCCAAGGCGCTGCAGGGGAGAAGTGGACTGCTCAGGATCAGGGTTGGCGACTACCGGGTCATCTACGAAGTTCAGGATGCGCAGCTGGTGGTCCTCGTCGTGGATCTCGGCCACCGGCGCGACATCTACCGCTGACCGAGCCGCAGGCTACGGTTTTGGACCCACTGGGTTGCGTACACAGAGGCTCTCCCGATACGGCGAAGAGGCTCCTCGTGGTGCGGGTTGTGGTGCGAAACGGTGGTGATCGGTGGGGTCAGGGTGGCTGTAGGGGGTGGACCTGGGGACAAAGTCGCTGGTAGATGGCCCGGTAGGCGTTGGAAGGGGTTCTCATAATCCCTGGGTCGCGGGTTCGAGTCCCGCCCGCCCTACCCCGGTTGACCTGCGTAGATCACATTTCGTGACCGAAATCTATGTCCGTTTCGCCCCTTTTCGTGGTGCGAGTTAGTCCCCTGGTCACCGTCGTCGGTGGCCTCATGCTTTGACTGTGTCCACACGTAAGCGCACGGATGAAGTCGGCCCCAGAACCCCAGGAGCTCATCCGTCGCGGTGAGGAGCCTGCTACTGGTGGAACTCAGCACGTTGGTGCGGCGGCGTCGTAACGGGCTTTAGCTAGTTGAGGGGTGGGAGCATCCACGACGCAGGCGTTGACGAACCTCCCGAGTGGATTTCCCTGTGCCGACGGGACAAGGCCCCTGTCACCGAGATGGTGAGATAGCCGCGGCCTTCAGGTCAGGGGTCCAAGGTCGTCAGTGGCCGCGCGTCACCTGGGAGTCTGCAAGGGTCTCATCGACTTGTACGAACCGGGCTCGTTGGGCACAGCGGGTGCGCATGCTGATTGATCACGCGCGTCTGCCACGCGAACTGCGCTGGAGGGGAGACCTCATCCGTACGTTTCCTGCCGTAGGGCTGCTTGCCGTCGAGGAGACAGTGCTTGCCACCATTCTCCGTGCCGTTGCGCGAGGCTGTGCTTGTCAGGAGGGCTCGTGTAGGTAGTGGTCGGGGTTGGCGGCGAACTTGTCCAGGTCGCCGGGGCCGGGCCTTCCGACGTCGTAGAAGACTTTCGTTCGGCGGGCTGGGCCTGCGCCCACTGGATTACTTCGCGTAGGTCGTCGGAGATTGTCGTCGCTGGGCTCGCGTACTCGTCGTACCAAGCGCCTTGCCGGTGGCTTGCCTTTTTCGAAGGTGATCTCCAGGATCCCGCACCCGGGATCGGGGTTACGGTTCACCGCAGGCGGCAGTTCGATCCGGCACTTCTTGCGACGTGTGCTCGATGAGTTCCACAACTTCGGCGGCAGGAGGTCGAGCGGCCCGCTCTTACACGCCGCGCCTGTGGGTGACCGGGCAGTTGACGCTCCCTGGCCCGTCCTCGGTTACCCACGTCGCGGACCCACTCGGGCATTAACACGAAGTCCGGAACGTGCTTGCGGTCGACCAGCCCAGCCCTTCGGTGAACGGAGGGGGATAGCTGAAGATGTGGATCTTGCCGGTGCCGGGCTCCGGATCGCCGGTATAGGTGCACCAGCGGTTGATGATCCCCTGGCCGGGAGTGCGGTATTGATCACGGCCGTCGAGTCGCACCATGGAGTTGCGGGCCGGCCTACCGACCCGAACTCGCCGACCCCGACTGAGGCGTCCGAGCCCTCGCTCGACGCTCCGTCCCACGTGGACCGGTTCCCAACCTCGGCATTGACCTATTGAGCCTTCTCAAATCAAGCCCCCGGCCGCAAGCGCCTACAGCGCGGCGCGTGTCCTGCATCGCTTTGGTCTGCGCCGCTGAAGGTCGTTTCACTTCTCATCGGTAGTTCGGAGACCCGAACTGATGCCGACAATGTTGTCCGCTTCTCTAATGGTTGAATGACGAAGAGCGGCACACCAGGTGAACAAATTCGCCAACCTTGCGCGATCCTGACTCGTCGTGAGAACTCTGGGCGAGCAATTTCGAGCTCTGTCGAACTGCAGAAAGACTCGCGTCGGTATCTATTGCACTCTGGCGTCTGGAGTAGGTCGAAGGTCGATCCCTTTGTGGACCCGAATCGTCGTAGCCTTGCACGCCGCGGTGTTGGGAGGCGCCCGACACCACTGGTACAACCCCAGGAAGCCACGGCGCGGATGGTACGCGCCTCGCTGGCGGGGTTGGGCTCTGCGCACGGGACGGTGCAGCAGCTCGTGCCCGGGTCGGCGAGCCGGGTCGTAGTGGCCGAGGCGGGTTCAGCCATCGTCGCAAGGCTCGGTTGATTCGGAGTTGAGGAACTCTTGACCGTACGGTGAGAGTGGTGTTTTCTAGTGCAACCGGCCTCACAAAAGCGTTTGGAGGCCGTTGCCCAGGGGGACGGGAGTTCCGATGCTGGTCTCCTCTTTTTCTGTTAACTCGACCTCCTCGTCGACCAGACGTGCAAGGTCTTGCTCGACTCAGTCGATCGGCCTCAGCCATCCCTCGACGTTCGCGCCGAGACGGGGCCGGGTTTCATCGCGGCGCGTCACACGGTGCGGGTACTAGGAGGCGGCGATGGACGTCGGGCTCATCGAGCGAAATCCTCAGGCAGTGCCGGCGCGGATGAGTCGTTTCGCGCATCAGAAGTTCGCAGGGCCCGAGGTTGACGGTGACCTCAAGGCTGCCGCCGAACGACTGGAGGAGATCCGGCAGCACCACCTCGACCTGTACGCCAGGCGCGACGTCGTCACCCAGACCACGTCCGCGGCCGGCGACCGGGTCGACTGGGTGCCTGTCGAGTCCCAGGTCGACGGCGCTCCGGCCGAGCCGCCGACGCTGAATGGCATCGAGCAGGACCCGGCCCGTCCCACCCGTGCCGCCGCCCGTGCGCTGCGCGCACCGGAAGTGGAGAAGGGCCCGCCAGGCACGGTCCCGGTGATGCGCAAGAACATCGACCAGCTCCGCCCGGTCGGCACCCTTCAGGACTACCTCGCCAAGGGCCCCTACCGGCCCGAGTTCACCCCGCCGGACGACCCGCATCCGCCCGCCATCGGCGCCGAGCACAAGTACGCGCACGCCTACCAGTTCGTCACGAACTATGGCACCGAGGCCTACATCAACACCTGGAAGCCGTACGTCCAGTGGTCCAACGAGTTCTCCCTCGGCCAGCTCTGGACCGTACGGGGGAGTGGCGCCGCTCTGCAGACTCTCGAGGTCGGCGCCCAGACCTACAAGGACCTCAACGGCGACTGGGAGCCGCACCTCTTCATCTTCTACACCACGAACGCGTACTCCCAGAGCGGCGACAACCTCGGGGGTTACAACACCGACGTCAGGGGCTGGGTCCAGGTCGGCACGTCCTCCTTCCCGGGCATGCGGGTGGCCGAGAGCATCGCCGGCGGCGACCAGTACGACCTGCTGATCAAGGTCCAGCTCTACCAGGGCAACTGGTGGGTCCGCATCGGCGCCGAGTGGATGGGTTACTACCCGGCCAGCCTCTACAGCGACACCGGCCTTCGCACCATGGCCGACCAGGTCGACTGGGGCGGCGAGATCGTCGACGACTCAGCCAACCATCCCGAACCCACCAGCACCGCCATGGGCAGCGGGACCCTCCCCGGCGCGGGTTGGACGCACGCCGCGTACATGCGCAACCTCACCTACCAGAGCGACGCGAACGGCACGATGGTGGGGATTCAGGGCGTGCCACAGGTCACCAACGCCGCGGCGTACGACATCTGGACCGACTTCAGCGGCACCAGTGGCTGGGGCTCGTACTTCTACTGGGGCGGGCCCGGGGGAGTGTGACGTGACCGCGGGAGACGAGCTGCCTCCGGTACTTCCGTCAGGGCCGGACGACGAGTACGAGTGCGTGCTCATCGATCCGGAGGCGGCTCGCGCCCCGTCTGCGGGCGAACCCGGTGAGTCGCTGTGCCCGCCGGGATACGTTCCGCGGCTCAAGCGCCGAACACCTCATCGTCTGCACGGCAAGGAAGTGGCCTCGGAAAAGCCACCCGAGGAGAACCCGCATCCACCGCCTGCCGACTGACGAAGTGTGTCGACTGGCTCCCCGCGTAGTTCCGAACGAGTGATGGGTCCATCTCCACCTCTCCAACCGAGGAGGCAGGCGATGCCAGGAGCTCAGCTACGGCGAGTTCCTCGTCCAGGCATGGATCTGGAGACGCTACGCCGCATAGGGCCGTTCCGGCCCGGAATCCCGCGGTCGCAGCTCACCGTGCCTGTCAGCCCCGACGGGCGGGTCGACGACACGGTCCTGTTCCAGGATCCGGCCGACGCCGCGAAGGCCTACTACCTGCCCCGCTACCGGCTCCGCGTAAGCCAGGCCACCGGTCACTACGAGATCACCACCTCGTTGGCGGACGGTCTGTGGCGGACGACGTTCGGGCTGGAGAGCTTTCCGGCGCCGGAGATCTCCCGGGCCGATGCCACAATCCTGCCGCACCAACTCTCCGTGAGTGTTTCGTCGGCCGGACAGATGGTGCGCGACTACCCCGTGGCCGAGTTCACCCCCAACTTCGGCGACACGCAGGTTCGGCCGGAATTCGTTCTGCTACTGGCGTTGCCGGAACGCGACGCGCTGCTGCGCGCGTTCACCCGCGACGAGGAGCAGGCCCGACTGGTGGTCCACCGCAGCATCACGGTCGCAGTGCAGTCGGCGTGGCGAAAGCCCGATCCGGGTGTGCTGGTCGTGGTGAAGCCCGACGTGCTCGACACGCACGTGATCCTCCCCGACCTCGTACTCAGCGTCGGCCCGAACCCCATCCCGGAGCCGATACGGCACTTCGAACCCATTCCGATCCCGGAGGAGGGGACTCCGAAGCCTCGTCCGAACGAGACACTGCTCCAGGCGGAGGGCGTGGCAGAGCGACTGGCGCAGGTGAACCTGCGACAGCAACTCGTCGTTGACCGGTCCTTCCGCCGGTTCTCGCTTCAGCCGGCCGTGGCCGCCGCGCCGCTGCTGCGGCAGGTCGTCGTGCGGGACGACGTGCGAACGCCCGACGTGGTGGTTCGCGACCACCGCACCCCCAGTGGGGACGGGACCGGACCTATCGTGCGTGACCACCGGCGCCCCCTGCCCATCCCGTGGCCACTGCCAGTGCCTCCGGTACCTCCGGTGCCGATACCCGACCCGGGTCCTGTCGTCGTCGTCGACGATCCGAACGACACCGAGTCCCGGTACCTGCTCGTCAGCAACACACTGGACAGCGTCGTGCCGCTCCGCTTCGACGTGGACGCCCACCCCTATCTGTTTCCCTCCGGCCAGCCGGCCGCGTCGAAGGGATTCGCCACCCTGGTCGTGCCCTGGCCGGCCGAAGGGCCCACGTCGCGCAACCACGTGTACTTCCAGGACCAGAACGGCGGCAACGTCTTCTACTACCTCCCCGACGCCTTCCTCATCGGACAGCTCGCCGAGGCGCCCTACGGCCCGGAACTGTCCTTCACGGTCGGCAGGGCGACCGATGCCCAAACCGGCACCGAGCGTGCGCTCGCCCTGATCAGCGTGCACCTGGTGCCTCAGACGTCTCCGGCCCGGCTGTACGCCGCTGCGGCCGCCCTGGCCGGGCACGTACCCGCGGGCGCAGGCCCGCCGGAGCTGCGAGCGGCCGTCCATCCCGCCACCTGCACTCTTGGACTGCCCGGGGGAGCGATCACGACGCACGCTCCGCCGGACCTGGTGCGCGGCTGGTGGGTCTCGGAGAGCTTCGCCTTCGACGACCTCCGCGACGTCTACGCCGTCCTGACGACCGGAGGCGCGGCCAGTGCACTGCTGCGCGGCCGGGTGGACGTCACCGTGGACGATGAAGTCCACCAGGTGCCGGTCGAGTTGCGACTCGATCGGCCGGCCGTCCCTCCACTGTCCTGGATGGAGAAGCCCGGCTCCGACGGCTCCCTGACGGTCACCCTGCTCAACGAGGGTGACGTCGAGTTGGACGTTCCCGTGTTGTCTGCCTGGACCGACGGAGCCGCGGCATCGATGACGGGTCCGCTGCCCGCGACGCTCGCTCCAGGCGCGACGCTCGACGTCACGGTCATCCCTTCGCAGGCCCCGGCGCAGCCGGACAAGGCCGACGTGACTCTCGACGTCACCGGGGTCCGCGTCGTGGTGCAACCCGAGCAGGTCGTCAGCCAGACGCTGGACCGCCGGGTCGAACGCCTTCCACGCGTGGTCACGCTCATCACCACCACTGGAGGCCTTGGCACCTCGGGCGACCCCGAGCGCGACCTCTCGGTCATCGGCGTGCAGTTCGAGGGCGTGTCCGGCGCCGTACTCCTCGACCACACCACGCTCCAGCACGACATCGCCGTACCGGTCCCACTCGAGGACTGGCTGCTCGACCGCGGGCTGGGGTCGTTCCGCTTCCGTCAGACCCTCGTGCACGTCTCCGGTCGCAGCCAGGCCGACACCGACTGGCGTTCCACCGACAGCAACCTACTGGCCCTGCCCCAGCCATAGGAGAACCAATGTTCACGGGCCTTCCCGACTTCGGCCGACCCGAGCGTTCCGGCGTGGCCGAGGGTTACGTCGCCTACGAGCAACCCGGCATGCTGTCGGTCGCTCCCACCTCGTTGAGTCCGGAGCCTCTGCAGGTCGACCAGTACCTCCAGGAGCGGGACGGCGGGATCGCGCAGTTCACGCTTGTCGCCGCCGGTTTCTCCTTTGAGACAAGCACAACGGCGACTGATCCGGCCACCGACACGGCGCACTCACGCCCCGCACCGCTCGGTGAGGGATGGGTACGACTCGTCGCTCCCGCCGACCTCAGGCTGCCGTCCACCGCGCTCGTGCCGCAACCATGCGACGCCGTGGCCGGTGTGGTGCTGCCGACGTTGGTCCGCCTCGACGGCGTGGCCGGTGAGCTGCTCGTCGGCACCCTCAGGGCCGGCCTGCGAACCCTGGGGGCGGTCGCGCTGGTCACCGTCCGCGGGGTCGCCGCGCGCTGCCAGGGCAGGCTGACGGTGGACGTGGACGCACTGTCGAACGGGATCGGCCCGGCACCTGTGCGGCCCGCGAATCTGGAGGAATGGGCGCGTGCCGGTCTGCCTGGCGTCACGGTCACCGAAGGTCCGGGCGACGTTCACCTGTTGGCCTCTGCCGTGGTGGATCGGATCGTGGCGCGACTGGCCGCTCCGGTGTTCGTGGACGAGGAGGAGGGCGGGTGGCAGTTCGCCGAGCAGGTGCGCACCTCGACCTTCACCTGGGACCTGACCGAGCCCGTGCTGGCCGTACGCCTGCTGCGCCTGACCTGTGACCCGGTGCTCGGCGAGCGCGGGGACGCCGTCGTTCGCCGTCACGAGGTGCCACCGCTCACCGACGGGCGGGAGCAGGTGACCGTTCACAGCACTCTGCCCGCGATGCCGGCCGGAGCGGTCGTTGCCTCGGTCCGTCTGACGGCACCGCCGGCCCCGCCCGTCCGACCGTTCGCGGCCGCGGCTACCGCTCGCCTCGTGCCGCCCACACCTGCTTCGGCGACGCTCCACCTGGCGCCTGGCGAAGCACTCGCCTACGACCTCGAGGGCTCGGTGGTGCTGGAGACCGACCAGGCGCCGAGGACGGTCGCCGGACAAAGCCGCCGCGTGACGGCGGACTCCACCCCGGTGGTGACTCCGGCCGACCTGGGGGTGAGGCTGATTTCCGCGCACGCCACCGGCGAACTGCTCGGCCTGGCCAACGTCACGGTCACCGCCCGGGCCCGAGTCGCAGAGGACCCAGCCGTCTTCGTCAGCCGGGCTTCGCTGTCCGTGGATGACACCCGCGCCTGGCTCGCCGTCCCGCGCGAGGCCATCGACGTGGCGGTCGAGGCGGAGGCAACCACCCGCGGTCCAGATCCCCGAAGCGTCCGGCAAGCCTTACCCGACGCCGCGGTCTGGCTCGACCCGTTCTCGTTCACCAACCCACCATGGGTGGAGCCGGACGACCGGGTGCTGGTGGTGGATTCAGCGGGCCTCAGGGTGGCCGGCCCGAAGGCCGGCGCGGACTGGCGCTTCCTGCCGTTGACCGCGGGGCCCGCGCGCGACGCGAGCGGCTCGCCGCAGCTGTCGCTGATCGAGGCGGCGGGTCTGGCCATGCTTATGGTGACCACCTCGCTGGGGGTGTCCGACGCCGCCCAGGAGACCGCTCGCCAGGCATGCGTAGCGGCCGGCGCGGCTGCGGATGTCCGGCTGTCGGTGGCGCCGTTCGAGGTGGAGGGCGCTGTCCAGCTCCTCGTACTGCGCGACGGGCAGATGGTCACCCTGGCCGCGGTGGGGTCGTCCAACACCGTCACGCAGGATGCGTCCTTCAGCACCGCACTCGCCGAGACCGACCTCGCCACCGTGAAGCGAGCGCTCGCCGGGGAGGCCGGTCTGGTCGCCGTCCACTACCTGCTCCGGGTCGCGGCCACCGGGCCGCAGGCCCTCGCCCTGGCCGGGGGATCCGGTGCCGTGCTCGTCGTCACCGATGCCAGTACCTGGCGGGTCTGAACCATCTTCAGGAGGGGAAGCTTCCATGCTCAAGCTGGACAACGTCAGGACGATAGAAAGCCACCAGGTCCACGGGGACGACGACCCGGCCCGCCCGAACGTCTTCTACGTCCTGCCCCGGTTCCCCCGGATCGCGCGCCTCGAGAACGGCGGACTGGCCCTGCGGTTCGTCGAGTACGACGCGATCCGGGTCGATGGCGACAGCCAGTTCGGCGGCTTCGTCGCCTTCGACACCGACCTTGGCCTGCTGCCCGAGACGGAGGACAAGATCCGGCAGAAGCTGCAGGAGGAGGTGAACGCTCGGTTCGGCGGCAACGGACCGAAGGTGGAGCTGCAGACCGTGCCCTGGCTCAGTGGCGCGGTCCGGCTGGTGCTGCAGCAGGACGGCAAGATCGTCGAACGGATCAGCGGAGCGACCACGCCCTCGCTCACCGGTGACAACACGGCCTGCTTCTTCCTGGAGCTCACGGTGCTCGGGACGGCTATCTTCAAGGAGACGCTGAGCAAGGGCACCTCGTCGGCCATCCAGGTGGTCTACGACCTCGACCACTACTGCCGGCTTCCCCAGGCGCATGCCTGGGGCACGTGGCACTCGTCGGCGTTCTACTCCTTCTGGCAGGACGTCGACACCGAGGACAACTTCTGGAGCGAGGACAGCTACACCGAGATCACTCGCTCCTCGCGGTACCAGAACGAGGTCACCGAGACCCACTTCGATCTGGTCGAGGACCCCAACCTTCCCCAGGACCAGCGTGCCCAGTTCGACAGCTGGGTGCACGACCTGATCACGAAGCAGCTCGAGGCCGGTGTCCAGCGCAACCTGCTGCAGGCGATCCAGGCCGTCGACCCCAGCGTCAAGGAGTGGACCGAGGGACAGGACATCGAGGACGTCCACCGCGAGGTGACCAACACCCAGATCAGTGACGTGCGGGTCGAGTGGACCGAGGCCAAAGCGATCGTCCGGAGGATCAGCCCGAACGGCAGCCTGCCCACGGTGACCAGCCTCAAGGGCCCCGACGGTCAACTGCTGAAGTGGGAGGACTACTACTCCAAGGTCAGCGTCGACGAGTTCCTGCGTACGCTGCGACTCAGCATTCGGGTGGACGCCGACTTCCCGGGGTACGGCATCACACTCGTCGAGGTGAAGGTGCGCTACCCGCATGGCGAGAATGCCAAGACGGTCGAGGCCACCTTCACCAAGGACGACGCCGGCAAGCCACAGAAGGCGGAGTTCATCGTCGCCGACAGGATCCGGACGTTCTTCTGGTCCTACATCGTGCACTTCGAGGGCGACACTCCGGCGTGGACGTCGGCGGAGGTGGAGGACGACGGCACCGATCTCAACGTCAAGCTCGCCAACCTGCCGGTGCTCAAGCTCGACATCGTCAACGGCGACGTCAACTTCGACCAGGTAAGCCGGGCCCGGGTACGGGTGCGATACGAGGGCGGCGTCCGCCCGGTCGAGCGGTTCTTCAACCTGACCGAGAACGACGCCGAGCACAAACTGCTGGAGGTGGTCGGCAAACCGCGCACCGGCGACGTCACCTACCAGACCACCTACACGATGAAGGGTGACGGCCGCGAGATCGCCGGACCCGAACTCACCACCGACGCCGACATCATCTCCGTCGACGACCCCTTCCGGGCACTGAAGACCATCACCTTCGTGGCTGTCGGAGACCTGCAGAACGACATCGGTGACATCTCGCTGCAGGCGACGTACGCGGAGCCGGACAACGGCTACCAGCAGACGTTCGGCGTCACGTTGAGCGGCGAGGGGAAGACCTTCGACACCTGGACGTTTCCCACCATCGACGAGGCCAAGGGCAAGCTCTCCTACCAGGCGACGGTCGGGCACCGGGACGGCACCAGCGAGGACGTCGACGTTGCCGACGCCAAGGGCACGCGGTTCGAGGTCGGCCGGAAGTTCGCGGACAAACTGGACGTGCAGCTCGTTCCCGACCTCCTCGACTGGACCAAGCTCAAGCTGGTCAACGTCTCGCTCCGCTACGACGGGAGTACGCCGCCCAAGACCGACGACTTCCTCTTCCGGTCCAGCGACACCGCAGCCAAGGCATGGACGGTGTTCCTGGCGAAGGGCGCGCCGGCCTCCTACTCGTACACCGCGACGTACTTCCTGCTCGACGGCACCCGGAAGATCGACAAGAAGGATGCCGCCACGGACGAGTCGCTCTTCCTCGAGATCCCGGCCTGAGGGGTTGTCATGTTGCTGCTGGACTCCCGCTGCGCCGTACTGGACGGCATCTCGGTGTTCCCCGACCACTCCGACCCGTTGCAGTGGTACTACCTGCCCACCCAACCGCACCTGACCGTCGTCGACGGTACCCCGGCGTTCCAGCTCGTCGGGTTCCGCGGTAGCCGGGACGGCGGACTGCTCTCGTTCGACTGCAACATCGGGCTCGACCAGGCCGCGATCTCCGCGTTGCAGCAGAAGATCCGGTCCCAGTTCGACCTCGACGGCGATCCCCGCGTGGCCACCGTCCCATTGGAGGACGGCACCGTGCACCTGGTCGTCATGGGTGCGGACAGCTCGGCTGCGCCGCCGTCGCCCGACGACGGGCAGCCGGCCCCGGAGCAGCCGTTCGTGGTCAAGGCGGTGCACAACGCCAAGCCCTCGCTCTACAACGAGAACCAGGCGTCGTTCTCGGTCCAGCTCGACGAGCAGGGGTACGCGATGGTGCGAGCGACGCTGGACGCCGCCATCCTGCCGGTGGCCGTCATCTACTCGCTGGACTACCTCGCGCTGCGACCGGCCTACAAGGTGACGCTGTCGATCGACTGGGACCGCGTTCAGAAGCATCTCGACGAGACGTTCGGCACCAAGGTGTTCATCTTCTCGGCGGACATCTCCAAGGCGGTCGACGAACTCGACGAGTCCAAGGCGATCGACCTGCGCGCGGACACCTTCGTGGCGGAGGACACCGAGGGCGTGATTGACCGCCGTGACGCCGCTCTGGCCCAGGTGAAGGCGATGATCACCAGTGCCTTCTTCGAGCCCAGCCTGCCGCCGTGGACGCCGGAGAAGCCGTCGGACTGGGAGCGGGCGCTGAAGGCGATCGGCGAATTCGCCACCCAGCAGGCCGCCTGGGCGGCCGGTGGCCCGGCCGGGCAGAACAACGAGGTCAGCTTCAGCTACAAGAAGACCGACTACACCCGGATCGACCGTAAGAACCTCGACGTCAACTTCTCCGAGCGGACCACGGTGCGCCGGTCGATCTACCCACAGGGGCACCTCACGTCGCTGTTCGCGGCCATCGCCGCCTCGCCGGAACTGCTCGGCCGGCTCGTCCGTGAAGTGCAGGCGAGCGACTTCTTCACCAGGCGGAGGCTCCAGGCGCTCTACCGGCCCAACCTTGGTGCGCCGCTCATCGACAGCATCGACGTGCGCGCGGAATACGGCGGCATTGTGCACAACGCACTCCTGACGCCCGATACCTGGAGTACGAACTTCGAGTGGCTGAGCGACGTCCGGGACGGTGTCATGCAACAGGAGGTTGACATCTCCTACGACGTACGTTTCAAGAACGCCGACACCACCGAACGGCCTGCCGAGCTGAGCAGCGAGCACGAGAAGACCTCGCTACCCATCGTGTCGTTGCTGCCCGAGGCCGACCTCTTCACGATCAGGTCGGTGAGCCTGCTGGCGGAGCGGATACCGTGGACCCGCTTCGACTCGGTCGAGGTGTACGTGCGTCACCGCGACGAGGAGCACAAGGTCGACGAGCGGGAGCTGTTCCGGCTGACCGAGAAGTCGCCCTCCGCGGTGTGGCCGATGTTCGTCGTCGACCGGGAGAAGACCTCGTACGAGGTGCGCACCGTGATGCGCGCCGTCGACGGCAACGACGTCGACAGTGGTTGGTCGATCAGTGACGAGGAACAGATCTCGGTACGCAACCCGTTCCGGGCCCGCACTTTCAGCGTCATGGCGAACGTGTCATGGACCGAGATACGCGACGTGTTCGTGGACGTGCGCTACGAGGACAAGGCCAACGACGTCCTCGTCGAGGACACCCTGCACCTGAGTCAGGGGACCGCCACGCCGACGTTCGTCGTCGACCTGCGGGACCCGACGCAGACGGCGATCGAGTACACCGTCACCTTCAGCTACGTCGACGGGCGGGTGAAGCAGCTGCCGCCCTCGGTGACGTACGAGCCGCGGATCATCGTCGACCCGAAGAGCCACGGGCACCGGGTGGTCCAGGTGATGCCACCGCCGGATTGGAAGACCCGAGGTGTCGAACTGATCTCCCTCGAGCTGCGGTTCGAGGACTTCCTCGAGAACCTCAACTACGCGGCCCAGCTAGAGCTCGACGGCCCGGACGCCCGAGCCCGGTTCGAGTTCGACTACGTCGACGTCTCCCGCAACCGCTACGAGTGGCGCTCGACCGTCCTGTTCAGGAACGGCCTGCGGCACGTCACGAACTGGGTGGCGTCGGCCGAACCGGTACTGGTTCCCCGGCTCCCGTAGTCCGCCCCGATCGGAGAGCGAAGATGCTCAGCCTGGAAAAGCCCATGGTGGTGGACGGAATCACCGTCTATCGCGACCACGCCGACCCGAGCCGGTTCTGGTATCTGCCCGGCCGGGTGGCGCTGGCCCACCGCACCGACGGCGCACCCGCTTTGTCACTGCTGACCTACCGGCCAGCGCAGGCTGGCGGGGTCTCGAAGGGCGGCGGGTACATGATGTTCGAGAGCACGCTCGAGTTGCCCAGGGCGACGCTCAGCAAGATCGAGTCGCGAGTGAGCACGGAACCCGGAGCCGTGCTCCCGGTGACCATCTCGCCACCCCCGTTCGAGAACGGCACGGTCCAGTGCATCGCGCTCGACCTGCAGGGGTCCGGCGGCACCGACGCGACGCCCGCACCGGAGGGTACGTTCCGTGCGACCGAGCAGATCCTCGGAGCAACCGTCCCGACGATGGACGCGGCCAACCGCGCGGCGTTCAACCTGGTACTCAGCCAGGAGGGCGCGATCATCATGGAGCAGGCCATCAAGCAGGGGCTGACCCCGGTCGGCGTCGTCTACTCGCTGCAGTACCTCGCGCTGCGTCCCAGCCTCGACGTGACGATCACCGCACACCTCGAGCAGGTGTACTCGGGACTGAGCGCGAGTCTCGAGGGGCAGTACATGTACTTCAAGGTGGGTCTTGAGGCCGCGTTGGAGTGGCTGAAGGCCCAGGGCGCGATCACTGTCACAGTGAACAAATTCAGCGACGACGCGGACCTGAAGGACCAGGAGAAGTGGGCTCTCCAGCTCTTCACCGACCACCTGCTCGCCGAGTGGTTCACGCCCACGCTGGCTCCCGGCAAGCCGGCCACGCCCACCCCCACGCCCACTCCGACGCCCACGCCGACGCCCACGCCCACGCCGACGCCCACGCCGACGCCCACGCCGACGCCCACGCCCACGCCCACGCCGACTCCCAACCCAACGCCGACGCCGACCCCCCGCCCCACGCCCACTCCGACTCCGACTCCTAATCCAACGCCGGCGCCGACTCCCAATCCCTCGCCGGCGCCGACACCGCCCGTCGGCGGTGTAACGGTGCCGGTGCCACCTGCGGCGCCTCCGGCGGCGGTACTCCAGCAGGAGTCCAGCTCACCCAATCCGCTGCCGACCGGCCTGTCGGTGACGCACACGCCGTCCACCACCGGCACGACCGAGAGCGTGCGGATCACCGGCGCCGGCGCGCACGTCCGCCTGGCCGGGCAGGAGGTGACTCTGGGCGCCGACGGCACGGTGACGCGGGTCCTGAACCCCGGTGAGTCGGTCCACATCGACGTGAACTGGGATTCGCCCGGCGCGGGGGAGACCTTCTGCCTGTACTTCGACATGGACAAGCCCGCGGAGAGCGGCTGGTCCACCCAGCCGCCGAACACCGAGTTCCGCTCCTATGTCGAGAACACCACGACCGACCCGCGATTCAGGTCGGCGACCGGGATTCAACAGATACAGGGGGATGGCGCCTGGACCGGTCCCGAGCAGGGCGCGGACCGACTGAGCCGGTGGATCGCCCAACTGCCCGCACCCAGACAGGTCGAGGTCCGCGGCTACGCGAGCCACGAGCACACCCATCCGGAGGCGGATTCGGTACGAGCGGCGTACAACCTGCGACTGTCCCGGCGCCGGCTGGACGTGGCCGTTGCCCTGGTACGGCGAGCCGGCGGGGACCCGGTGGTCCAGGACGCGCTCGGCGACACCGTTGCCGCCGCACGTCCGGGCAGCCACAGTGAGTTCGGGGGCGACCCGGACAACCGCGTCGCTCAGATCAGGCAGCACAACTCGGCGGCCGGACCTTCCTGGAGCGGGACGCTGAGCCGAGCAGCCGCTCCGAACCCGACGCCGACTCCGACGCCGAACCCGACGCCGACTCCGACGCCGACCCCGACTCCGACGCCGACCCCGACACCGAACCCGACTCCCACGCCGACGCCGACGCCGACTCCAACTCCCACGCCGACTCCCACACCCACCCCGACTCCCACACCCACCCCGACTCCAAGTCCGGCTCCGAACCCCGGCCAGGCCCAGTTGCCGACGTTGGCGGCGTTCAAACTCCGCTACGTCAGGCAGGAGGAACGCCGGGACCTGACCCTTCGCTACCAGCGCAGCGACGCGGTCCGGGAAACCCTTGCACCGCAGGGATTCCTCGGACTGCTGGCCAAGGACCTGAACGATGCGGAGAAGGTCGTCACGCTGATCGATCTCGACCACAGGTTCTTCCGGCAGTTGGACGTCACCGCCCGGATGCCGGGAGACATCAGCGACCTCGGGCTGACCGAGGCGCAGCTGTCCATCGACTACGGTCCGGCGGACCACATGCGTCACGGCGACCTGGTGTTCACGCCACAGCAGACCGCTCCGCAGACGTTCACGACGTTCCTCGACGACAAGCTGACCCTCAGCTACAACGCCCGCCTGGACCTCACGTTCGACGGGACCTCCGGTTGGGACGGCGACGCCCTGAGGTACTCGATCCCGCTGCCCAACTCCACGGACCGGGACGTGGTGATCAACCCGTACGAGCATCTGGACCTACGGACCATCACCATCGAGCCCGGCAACATCGACTGGGAGGTGGTGGCCTCCATCGACGTACAGCTCACCGCGAAGGGTTACGGGGAACGGGACCTGCGGCACCTGGTGACACTGCGGAAGGACACCGCCAGTCAGGTCTGGCGGCTGCGTGGAGCCCTGCCCGCGCCGGCGGAGCGAGGGATGTCGGTCAGTTTCGTGCAGACGCTCACCGACGGCACCGTCGACCGGACGGAGCCGGTACCGGTCGACCTCTCCCTGGTCCGGGTGCACGACCTCTTCCCCGATGCCCTCGAACTCGTCCTCGTACCCTCGTTCCCGTCCGCCGGAGTGGACCGCGTGTTCGTCGACATCCAGTACCACGACGAGCCGCACGCGTACGAACGGGTCCTACGCCGTGAGCTGCCGGGCAACGCCACCGAGCCGCTGCGCCTGCGTATCCCGCTGCGGGACGCCACCCAGCGTGAGTACAGCGTGCGCTTCACCTTCACCGGGCCTGGCGGCTTCGACCAGCGTGCCTTCGTGAAGACAACGGAGGAGGTGATCCCGATCCGGTGAACGCCGCATCCGCTCGGCAGTGGCCGCCTGCGCTCGGTCGAGCCTTCGACCGGATCCGAGTCACCCAGGCAGCCGCAGCCGATGCCGACGCTGCCGAAGAGGCGCTGACAGAGGCACTCCGGCCGGTCGTCGACTCGAAGTGGCCGGATGTCGCGTGGCGCTTCGGCGTGCTCACGGCCACCGGCTACCCGGTCGAAATGGCCTGGGCGTCGCGGGACGTCGCGCTGCGGTGGACCTGTGAGGTGGCCGGACCCGAGGTCCCCGAAGCGGATCGGCTGAGGTTGGCGCAGCAGGCGGCAGCAGCCACGGCCGGGTCGCGGCTGGATCTGCGTCGATGGAGCAAGGTTCAGGATGGGCAGCGTCTGCGTTGGGGAGCCTGGTTGGGGCTACGTCAGCTCGACGGTTCGCGGCGGGCCAAGGTCTACCTTGAGTTGCCGTCGGAACCGTTGGACGAGGGCGCGCCGGAGCCATGGGCCCACGCCGGCTTGCAGCTGGCGTCCAGGGTGCTCGGGCTGACCTGGCGGATGGCGGGGGTCAACGACGACGGCTCGGTCGAGCTCTACGCCCGCATTCCGGAGCTGAGCTGGTCAGAGCTGGCCGCGGCGGCAAGCCTGGTCGGCCACGAGGACCGGCTGGTAAGTCTGGTCGGCAACCTGATCACACGGGATCAGCTGGGTCGTCGTGTCGTGCTCCCACGACCTTCCGGGCTCAGCCTGGTGCTGGCGCCGTGGGGAACACCGATGGCGTTCACCTGGTTCGCCGTCGCGAAGTCGGTATGGGCGGACGACGAGGACGTCCGGGCGGCGGTGTTGCGGACGACCGATCTCGTCGTCTGTCGATCGGACTCCACCGGGTTGTACCAGGCCCTCTCGTCGGGACCGGACGACGGCCGCTGGCGTCACGGCATGGTAGGCGTCGGGGTCGACCGCGCCGGCGGCACCTGGCTGCAGGCAGGTCTGCGACCGACATGACCGCGCCGGGGGGCGTGTGCAGTGTGGTGCGGTGGGCCGACGGTCGTTCGGTCCACGACTCCAACGGGTTCGTCACTGCCCTGGCCGTACGTGAAGTACGGCGTGCGGGGAAGACGGTGCCCGAAGCCTGGCTCGATCTGCTCGAGACCTGTCGTCGTCCCAACGGCTCGTACGGGTTCTGGCCGTACGGCGCCACCCCGGCATGGGCGCCGGAACTCCCCGCGGACAGCGACGACACCGCGGTCATGCTGCTGGAACTGGCACGGGCCGGGCGGGTCTCACGCACCGAAGCTCGAAGCGTGGCCTGTCACACGGTGGGCGCACACCGGCTCCGCCGCGTGCTCGATCCCGGCCCGCCCTGGCTGCGACAAGGCATGTTCACTACCTGGCATCGTCGGGGAGCCGGTCGTGACATCGACCTCGTGGACCTGACGGCGGCCACCAACGTGTTGGCCCTGCTGTATTCGCTCGGGCTGCAGCAGATCCCCGGGGTGGAGGAGACGTTGGCCGGCCTGACTACCGGACTGGGCTGGGCGGCATCCTCCGCGGCCCGCTGGCAGAGCCTGTCACCCTTCTACCCGGAGCCCGACGAACTGGCGCGGGCACTGGATCACGCCACTCAGTGCGGCGTACGGGGTCTGACGGACGGAGCCCGGACCGCGCGGCAGGTCTGCCCCCGTCAGAGCCTGGACGCCGTCTGCTCGATGGCTTACGGGCCGCCGATCTGGCACAGCTCAGATCTCGCGGCCATCCGCCGGACCGCATGACAGCGGTCCCTCCTGAGCACCACGGACGGTGACGTGGCGCCCGTGCTGTGTGCGGCATGCTCGGCGCCTTTGCCCTGATCGTTGGATCGCCGGCGTCGCGGCGGGGATCATCCGTGGTGCGGGTTGTGGTGCGAAACTGCGGCGACAGGTGTGGTCAGGGTGGCTGTGGGGGAGCGGCCTGAGGACAAAGTCGCTGGTGATGGCCTGGTAGGTGTTGGAAGGGGTTCTAATAGTCCCTGGGTCGCGGGTTCGAGTCCCGCCCGCCCTACCCCGGTCGACCTGCGAAGATCGCATTCAGTGACCGGAATCGGTGCCGTTTCGCCCTTTTCCGTGGATCGAGTTAGTCCCCTGGTCACCATTAACCAGGGCCTCACGCCTTGGCTGTAGCCACACAAGCGGACGGTCGCGATCGGGTCTGAGCCGCATATGAGTCTCTCCGTCGCCATGAGGGGCCGGCCTTCGGTGCAGCTGTGCACGTCTGCGGCGGTGGCGTAGTGGGCGCCGAGTCGTCGACCGGCGCGAGCAGCATGACAGCGCAAGGCCCTGTCTGTTGAGGTGATGAGATGGCGGCGGCTTTCAGGTCAGTAGTCCGAGCCGGTCAGCTGTCGTGCAACGCCTAGAGGGCTGCAACGGCATCGACTTGTGCGAAACGGGTTCGTCGTACACGGCGAAAGCGCATGCTTGGTTGATCATCGCGCTCATCCGTGCGCTGGGCCGGAGGAGACCTCATGCGTGCGTTTCCTGCCGTAGGGCTGGTTGCCCTCGCCGTCTGCATCACGTTCGGCGGAGTATCGTCGGCCGCAAGTGGAGGAAGAGCCGACGCGGCTGTGACGACTTGTGCGCCCACCTTGCCGAACCAGGATATGAACGGGGGCGGAGCTCCTCCCGATACCGACAACGGTGACCTCGTCGCGGGCGCATCGGGGGAGAACCACGCCGCGGGTGCGATCCATGTCTTCGCGGGCACTCCAGAAGGTCTCAATGCCGGTGACACTGCGAGCACGTACGAGGACCAGTGGATCAGCCAGGACACCCCCGGAGTCGCCGGCGGGTCTGAGCCGAACGACCGTTTCGGTGCGGCCGTGGTCACCGGCGATTTCAACGGTGACCGCTGCGCCGACGCCGCGGTAGGTGTCCCTGGCGAGGACGGCAACGCTGGTGCGGTCAACGTCTTCTACGGTGCTGACAACGCACGTCTTCTCGTCACCACCGGGAACAAGATGCTGCTGGAAGGAACCGCCTCGATCCCCGGTCCGCGCACGGTGGGGGAGCGTTTCGGTTCGGCGTTGGCGATCGGTGATCTCAATGACGACGGGATTACCGACCTGGCCATCGCCGCACCCAGTGATGTGGAGAGCGGTGTCGCCGCGGGTGCGGTGTTCATCGTCTACGGCAACACCGCCGGGCTGAACGCCGGACCAACCCATGCGGTGCGCCTGGCACAGTCGTCGCCGCTCATCCCGGGAGCTTCGGAGGCGTCGGACCGGTTCGGTGCCAGCCTGACGGTGGGCGACTTCGCCGGTGACGGGATCGACGACCTGGCGATCGGTATCCCCGGGGAGAACTCGAGCTCCGGCGGTGTGGTCGTCGTACCGGGCAGCCGCGGTGCCGCGCTGACCGGCGCCGGGTCGAGGTTCTGGTCCCAGAACACCGCCGGCATCGTCGGGGCTGCCGAACCCAATGACGGCTTCGGCAGCGCACTCGGTGCCGGTGCTGTCACCCCGGACGGGCGTGATGATCTGGTGGTCGGGATCCCGGGGGAGAACGGGAGCGGGGGCATCGCTGTGCTGTTCGGCTCCTCGACAGGCATCGGGCCCGTGGGGAACGAGTTCTGGTCGCAGAACACCGCGGGCGTGACCGGAACTGCCGAGGACGGGGACGAGTTCGGCGCCACCATCGCAGTAGGGCACCTCAACGCGTTCGCGACCGCCGAGGACGTAGTTGTCGGTGTCCCCGGTGACAGTGTCGGCGGTGTGACGGCGGCCGGGGCGGCGCAGGTGTTCTGGGGTCAACCCGGCGGACCCAGCGCCACCGGCGACGCAGAAGAACTCCTCAGCCAGGACACTCCCACAATGCTGGGAGCCGCAGAGACCGGCGACAAGTTCGGCGCCTCCCTAGCCATCGTGAACCTCGGAGGCCCAGATCACGCAGAACTTCTCATCGGAGCACCCGGCGAAACACTGAAGGGCGTCCAACATGCCGGCGCGTTCCACTACCTGCTGGCCGGTCCCAACAGCGATGGGATACTCAACGCCTTCTGGTCAGCCGGGACCTACGAGGTCAAGGGACCACTCGAACCAGACGGCGCCTTCGGCGCCGCACTCAACAACCCAGGCCGCCCCTGACCCGGCTCAACGGCAGGTAACGACGTAGGCCGGTTGAGAACTGGTGGGAGGGTAAGACAGTGAGTCGGTTCGTTGATGATATTCGTGCCGCTCGTCTTGCTGGTGCTCTGCCGGACCGCTTTAGGGCAGCGGATGTGCGCCGGGCGTGCCCAGGATGGGCGGAACCGACGTACAACGTCTTCCTCCCGAAGCACAGGAGGGGCAATCCCGGTGGCTACACGGCGTACTTCGAACAGCACAGCGATGGGTCTTATAGCTTGATCAAATAGCCCATCCTCACTGGAGAGGTGGTGAGGACCGCACGATGTACGAACACCTCGACAACGACCAGGTGCACCACGTGGGGATCCTGCAGGCAGCCATCGGTGCGGTAACCAATGGCTACAAGGTGGAGGTGATACCCGAGGACCGGCGGTTCCGGCTTGACGTCAACGGCCGCATGATGCAGGCCTTGGCGACCACCTTCCGGTCGACATGCCAGGTTGTCCCTGTGATTCGACAGTTGATCCGCGCGACATAACCGCCAGCTGAGTCGGTCCCCTTGTCACCGTCATGTGTGCACCGCGACCGCGGCGGGTTGGCGGCCACGTGGTTGTACGGGTACTACAAATCAGGTTCTCCGCGATCGCTCTCCGCGTCAGGCGGTGCGACGCCGACAGTTCACTGCCTACGACAAACACCGATGTACCACCGACCGGGACCGCGCATCGTGGCTGACTCCTGCAAGTGATGGTTGACGCCGAACGCAGGACATGATGACTCACGATTGATCATCTTGTCCGGCGAATCCGCAAACTGCCTCGTCATCGAGGGTCGGTCGGATCCCTTGCACAGAAGGGATCGCCCACCCGTTTCCCAGCCCCTGGCCGTTTGACGGTGGTTTGACGCGGGCTCCGAAATTTGATCTTGACGGCGGGTCACCTTGCTGCAAATCTCTTGGGCACGTCGCTTCTGCGACGCGACTGGGGGATTCTCATGCACTGCTCTCGGCGTACTCGTGTGCCCATCTGCTGCCGACTCCACGGCCCTTCCCGACGTCGACCGGGTGCTCACCAGGTGCGCTCATGACGGGGAACTGGGCGCCACTCCTGCGGGAGCTGCGGCTGTTCGTGTCACCGATCGCCGACGCGACCGACGTCACCGGCCTCGCGGCGCGGCTCGGTTGGGACCTCGACGCGGCGACCGGGCTTCCGATCACCAGGATCGAAGCGATGCTCGCGGCCGGGGCGGACGCCGCGGAAGAGTTGCTCGCGCTGCTGACCGCGCCGGAGTTCGAACTCGCCGACATCGCTTCGGCACTTCCGGTGGTGGGCCGAACTGTCGAGGCGGTCCGCGCCGTGGCCGCGGACTGGCGCCCCCCGGCGGGCCTGCCACTCGACCTGATGGAGAAGTTCGGCGACGACCTGCTCAACCATCTCGTCTCGACCTGGCTGGACCAACATCACCCGCGTGTCGCGGACGTGCTCGCGGTGACGGGACTCTACGTTCCCGCGCGGCTGGCGGCCGCGGAGGCGCCGATCATCACCTCCGGTGGCACGGTGATCCGCGGACCCGGCCCGCGCGGCCATCTCGACACCGCACTGCTCGAGGCGTTCCTCCGCGATCCGGTGCGCGCACTGCGCGATCGATACGACACGGCGTCGGCCGACCTCACCGCCCGGCTCGACAACATGGCGCGGTTGTTGCTGCCGATGCTCGCCGACTGGCTGCGCGGGCTGGGACTGGACGCGGCGAACGACCTGGCCGGCGAACTCGCCGCAGCACTCCCGGCCGACCAGTGTGCGCTGACCCACCGGATGCTCCGGGTGGGGGTGCCGGTGAGCCCATACCACCAAGGGGAAATCCTGCCCGTTGCCGACTCCTACACCGGCGGGGATCTGGGAGCCGGCGCCGTCTTCGTGCTGACCGGCGAGGACTTCGGCCGACTGGCTCTCGCGATCGAGGCGTTCGGCACCTGGTCGGGTAGCTGGCAGGTCGGCGCCTGGGATCTCGTCGCGGAGGTGGGAGTGCTCGCGCCGGGCCTGGTCGTTTCCGCCGAGGGTGCCCACCTCGCCGACGGGTCCGGTCAATCGGAGGTCCTCGTCCGGTTCAGCCTCACCAGGGTGGGAACGCCGAACACCTACGGACAGGTCGATGGTGGCGAGGTCGGCACCGGCGTCTCGGCGGCCGTCGCGCTGCCCGCGGAGAAAGGTACCCGGGTCGAGATCGGTGGTGCCGGACTGTCCGTCTCCCTGGTCGCGGGCCCGACCTCGACGGTGTTCGACGTGGCGGTGTCCTCCGGGCCGTCCGCGCTCGTGGTCGAACCCGGGGACGGCGACTCCTTCCTCGCGAAAGTACTTCCTGACAAGGGGATGCGGGTTCCCTTCGACGTCACCGTGGGATGGAACTCCGACAAGGGCCTCCGGGTCACCGGCAGCGCCGGGAGCGGAGGACACGGCGGCGGGCTGGCCGTGTCGCTCCCAGTGCACCTGAGTCTCGGGCCGTTGCAGGTCGACGTACTCGAGCTGGCGCTGCCGACGTCGCCGGACGGGTTCGCGGTCAGTGGTGCCGGCACGTTCCGGGTACGGCTGGGGCCGATCACCGCTGCTGTGCAGCGCACGGGCGTGGAGGCGTCCCTACGTTTTCCAGAGGGGGGCGGCAACCTAGGGCCGGCAGAACTCGCACTCGCGTTCAAGCCACCAGCCGGTATCGCCCTGGCGATCGAGGCGGGCCCGGTCGTCGGCGGCGGCTACCTCTTCTTCGACCCGGCGAAGGAGGAGTACGCCGGCGCGCTCCAGTTGGAGCTGGAGGGCATCGGTCTGAAGGCCGTCGGACTGCTCACCACCCGGATGCCCGACGGGTCGGAGGGCTTCTCGCTGCTCGTCATCGTCGCCGCGGAGTTCACGCCGATCCAGCTCGGTTTCGGGTTCACCCTCAACGGTGTCGGCGGCCTGCTCGGCATCAACCGGTCGGTCGCTGTGGAAGTCCTACGGGCGGGCATCCGCACCGGTGCGCTGGACTCGGTCCTGTTTCCCGCCGACCCGGTGGCCCGAGCCACCGAGATCGTCGCCACTCTCGGCACGGTCTTCCCGCCGACGCCGAACCGGCACGTGGTCGGGCCGATGGCGCGGATCGGGTGGGGTACGCCGACCCTGCTCACGCTCGACATCGGGCTCCTGCTGGAGCTTCCCAGCCCCGTCCGGCTCGCGCTCCTCGGGCGGCTGCGGATGGCGCTGCCCACCGAAGAGGCCGCGGTGGTCGTCATCAACATGGACGTCCTCGGGCTGATCGACTTCGACCGTGGCGAGGCGTCGGTGGACGCCACGTTGTACGACTCGCGGATCGCGGCGTTCGCGTTGAGCGGCGACATGGCGATGCGGGCCCGGTGGCTCGACCGGCCGACGTTCGCGCTGTCGGCGGGCGGGTTCAACCCGCGTTTCCAGCCACCGCCCGGCTTCCCTGCCCTGCGTCGGCTCACGCTGTCGCTGATGACCGGCGACAACCCGCGGATCCGGCTGGAGTCGTACCTCGCGCTCACCTCGAACACTGTGCAATTCGGCGCCCGGCTGGAGCTCTACGCGGCCGCGCTCGGCTTCAGCGTGGAGGGGATGCTGTACTTCGACGCCCTGGTACAACTGGACCCGTTCGGCTTCATCGCCGACATGGGGGGCGCACTCGCGCTCAAACGGGGCGACACCACCCTGATGGCGGTCCGAGTCGACGTCACCCTGTCCGGGCCGAGCCCGTGGCACGCGCGTGGCCGGGCCACGTTCGAGATCCTCTTCTTCAGCGGGGAGATCTCCTTCGACCAGCGGTTCGGGCAGCCCGCACCGGCGGTCGCATCCGCCCCCGTCGACGTCGCCGGGCGAGTGGAGGCGGCGCTGGCGGACAGCCGGAACTGGACGGCGCAGCTGCCTGGCGCGGGTCGTTCGGTCGTGTCCTTGCGGCAGGTGGCGGCCCCGGACGGGACGCTGCTGGCGCACCCGCTCGGCGGCCTCTCGGTCACCCAGCGCGTCGCACCGCTTGGGCTGGCCCTGGAGCGGTTCGGCGCAGCGCCGGTGACCGACCACCGGCCTCTGCGGATCGAGAGCGTCCGTATCGACGACGGTGAGCCGCTGGATTCTGAGGGTAGGTCCGAGCACTTCGCGGTGGCGCAGTTCCTCGACCTGAGCGACGACGAGAAGCTCTCGCGACCGTCGTTCCAGCTCTTCGACGCCGGGCGGGCGGTGACCGCGGACCTGACCGACCGGGACCACGGCGGCCTGATCGAGGCGCCGCCCGCGTACGAGGAGAAGGTCGTGGTCGGTGCGTCGGGCCCGGCCGTCGCGTCGGCGAACGACCGGGACGGACTGCGCGCGGCCACGGCAGAGATGGCACCGGCGGAGATGGCACCGGCGGAGATGGCAGCAACAGCCCGCTCGTCAGCGGTCGCCGCACGCCGGGAGCGAACAGCCCTGCTGGCTCGCGTAGGTGTGGGCCCGGCTGCCCGGGCCGGCACCCGCACGACCGGACGCGGCCGCTTCGCGGAGCCGAAGCGCCGGCTGGCCGTCCACGACACGGGTGCGAGCAGAACAACGACGGACGGCACCGGGGCGGAAGACCCGCGGATGGCCGGCCGCCGCCGGGCCCGGGCCGCCCAGCAGGAACAGATGACGGGGGCGAACGCATGAGCGGTCTGACATTTCTATCGTGGGTACGCGAGGGACTCGGGGCCAGCGGTTCGGGTACCGATCCGCTGATCGGCTCGCTACCGGCGCGGGGAACGGTGACGGTGAAGGTCCGGATCAACGACCGGCCCGAGGTGGAGGTGCCGACCCGGCTCTACGGGCCGGGGGACGTCGCCGGCATCGACCCGCGGCAGGTACTGCGGACCGACCCGCCGGCCGGTACCGACGGGTTCGAGCCGCACCTGTTCGCCCAGGTGGAGTTCGACCGGCCGGACCTGCCGTGGATGTTCAGCCCCGCCGCGCCTACCGGCGAGGAACGGCTGCGTCCGTGGCTGGTGATGGTCGTGGTCGAAGCCGACCGCGCCACCGTCGTACCCGACCCGAACGGCGGACTTCCGCGACTCGTCTGCGCGCCGGAGGACCTGCCCGACCTGTCGGAGTCGTGGGCCTGGGCGCACGCGCAGGTGGTCACCGACGGGAACCTGGACGACGCTACCGTCGACGGCCTGCTCGCCGAAGCACCGGAACGAACGCTGTCCCGGCTGGTGTGCCCCAAGCGGCTCGACTCCCACGTCGCCTATGTCGCCGCGGTGGTGCCCGCCTTCGAGGCCGGCCGGCTCGCCGGTCTCGGCGAACCCGTCGAGGGACCCGACGCTACCGAACTCCGCCCCGCCTGGCCGCCGGTGTCCGCGCAGGCGGGCTGGGCGCTTCCGGCGTACCACCACTGGACGTTCGTCACCGGCGAACGCGGCGACTTCGAGTCGCTGGTCGGGCGGCTCGTGCCGCGCGCCCTACCCGGGAAGATCGGTGTGCGGGAACTCGACGCAGGCTCCGCGGGTTCGGGGCTGCCGGAGTTGCCCGCAGACGATTCCCACCGCGTAGTGGATTTCGAGGGTCCGCTGCGATCCGTGGGCACCCGGCCGCGGACGTGGGACGAGAACACCCGGCGCGCGTTCGAATCGGCGTACGACCGTGTGCTGGCCACCGCGCCGGACCGGCTCTCCCCGCCGAGCTACGGGGACCAGCTGGCGGGTCGTTCTGGCGTACCCGGCGACGGAGAGCCGCCCCTGTGGCTGCGCGACCTGAACGTCGACCCACGGCACCGTGCCGCCGCCGCGCTCGGTGCGGAGGTCGTCCGCCGCCACCAGGAGGATCTCGTAGCGGCGGCGTGGGACCAGGCGGCGGAGGTCAGGCAGGCGAACGAGGCACTGCGCCAGGGACAACTGGCCCGCGAACTCAGTGACAGCATCTACCGGCGTCGGCTGGGCGTCACCGCGAACCCCGCCGATGGGCTGGACGACCCTCACCTGCTTCAGGTCGCCGCTCCCGCCCGGCACGACGTCGTGGTCGGCGACGCGACCGTCGGGGACGAGCTGACCGGCAACCGGGAGGCCGAGGCCGCGGTGTCGCCGGCATTCCGTCGGCTCAGCCGCCCCGGCGGTCCGGTCGACCGGCGTAAGTCCGGCGAGTCCGGCGACCTCGGGACCACCGCTCTGCAGGCGCTCGCCAGCCGGGACGTGACCGCGACTCCGGCGCTGCGTACGCCACCGGGGCTGCTGGGGTTCGAGGACTTCTCCGACAGCGAGACGTTCGACCATCTGCGCGGGGAACGCCTGACGCCGCGGTGGTGGGAGCAGGATCCGCAGCTGCCGCGCGACGAGCCGGGCGCCTACTCGCCGCCGCTGAGCCGGGTCGGCGCGCCGATGGGCGGGCGAGTCTTCGTCGTCACAGTCGACGGCCGGCTGATGTCGCGGGTGGAGAACGACGTGCACGTCGGCTGGGTGGACCACGGCCGGCCGCCGGACGCCGCCATCAACTCGGACCCGGTGGGCATCCGCGACCTGCACGCGTTCGTGACCGGTGGCAACGGTGCCCTCTACGAGTGCGGCTGGGACGGCGAACGCTGGGGCTGGATCTCCCACGGCACACCGCCGGGCACCACGATCGGCTGGGCATTCGGCCTCGCCACCAGCGCGTGGGACTCCCGTCCTCTGAGCGGGGGACTGGCGCAGACCGGGACGTTCGACAGCGTGTGGTGCGTCGGCGCCAACGGTGTGCTGTACGAGCGCAAGGTCGGCGGCGGTGGTTCGGTCTGGGTGACCCACGGCACGCCGCCGGGCACCCTGTGCCAGAGCGGCCCGTCCGTGCTCAGCTGGTGGCGGCTCGCCGTCGCCGACTCCGAGGGACGGCTACAGGAGTACCGCAACTCCGGCAACGGCTGGGTGTGGACGAGCCACGGCAAGCCGTCGACGTACGTCCGGGTCACCGGCAGGATCGCCGAAGTCGGCACCTACCTCGCCGCGATGGCCACCGACGGGAAGCTCTACCTGACGATGCGGGTCATCCTGATGGGGGACCTGTGGCTCGCGCAGTCGCCGCCGCAGCCCGCCGGGGCGCTCCTCGGACGGGCACCCGACGGTTCTCTGCTGGTCAAGTCCACCGCGCAGACCGTCATGGCGCTGGCCGCGGGTGGGAGCTGGCAGACACCGAGCGGGCCGCCGCCGACCGACCCCGCCTGGGGTATGCAGGCGGTCATAGCCGGCGCCGACGTGTACGGCGTCGGCCAGTCCAGGCTGGTACGTCTGCTCCGCGGCGGCGCACCCACCTGGCAGGACCTCGGCCAGCCCGTGTTCGGCGGGCGCGGCCACCCCGACGCCACTCCGTCCGCGCACATCCGGTGGCGGCCGCGGCTCGGCTTCATGTCCAACCTCGTGATCGGGCACGTCGACAACCCCGGCGGAGTCAACCCGGCGTACGTGCGGTTCGGGCGCGACGTCGGCTTCGACGGCGAGGTACGCGGCGGGTGGGAGCTGAGGCCCGCGCTGCCCTACCGCGTCGGCGACCCCACACAGGGTTTCGCGCTGGCGGTCGCCGACCTCGACGGAAACTCCGGACGCCCGGACCTGCTGCAGTTCTGGATCGAGGAAATCCCGGGTTACGGCAACTTCGGAAAGTGGCGGATCGGCCGCAACCTCGACGCCGACGGTAACCCCGCCTACTGGACCGACGAACGCCGGATGCCGACGCCGATGTCGACGTTCTACGGCTCCAGTGGCGCGCTGAGCATCAGCTACCGCGTCGAGAACGGCACGGCCACCCTTGCCGACCTCGACGGTGACGGGCGGCAGGAACTCGTCGTCGTCTACGTCAGCGGTGCGCCGGCCGACCGCCGGCTGTACCTGCGGATCGGCTGGCGCATCAACCCCGACTCCGGTGCGGCCGAGGGCGGATGGTCGGAGTCGGTGGAGGTGCCCTGGGAAACCCGTACCGCCGCGACCGCGCCGCCGGTCGTCGGCATGGGGGTGTCCGTCGACGACCTCAACGGTGACCTTCGCCCAGAACTCACGGTCCTGCTAATGGAACAGGTCGGCGGGGCGGTGCGTGCGTCGTACCGGATCGGCTGGCAGTTGAACGCCCGCGGCAAAGTGACCGGCGGCTGGAGTCCGATCAAACAGATCCCCGGCAGCTTCGGGGCGAGCGTCGCCGGCGCGGGCATCGCGGTCGCCGACGTCAGCGGCACCGCCCAGCCGGACCTCGTGGTCTTCCACCTGGAGAACCCCGAGATGGACAACCGCGCGTACTACCGGATCGGCTGGGACTGCAACGCGGCCGGTGACCCGGCGCGGTGGGGGCCGGCCACTCCGATCCACGCCGGCGGTTGGTTCGGGTGGGAGAACCAGGGGGGAAGCATCGCCATCGCCGACCTGGACAACGCCCTGCTCGGACAGAAGCGGGAGATGGCAACCCGGTTCCGCACCGCCACGTTGGCGAACCTCACCGCGGTGCATCGGGCGCAGGAGGTCGCCGCCGCCGACGACGAACAGGCCCTGGCGCTCGGCCGGATCGCCGGTGACGTCCGGCAGGCCCTCGTTCCCGACCTCACGGTGACCGCCCGGGTCACCTCCCGGCTCACGGGCATCGACCTCGCGGACGCGGAGCTGACCGACCCGCTCGGCCAGCTGCTGGTGCCGCCGCGGTTCGGTCAACCGATGTCGGAGCTGCTCGCCGAGTTGGGGCAGGAGCACCTGCTGCCCGGGGCCGGGAACGTCCCGCTGGACACGGTCACATTGCTGCGGGCCAACCCGGCGTTCGTGGAGGCGTTCCTGGTGGGCGCCAATCACGAGCTCGGCCGTGAACTGCTGTGGAGGGAGTTCCCGACCGACCGGAGGGCGACCGCCTTCCGGGAGTTCTGGGACTCCCGCGGCGCTGACGGGACCACGGGGGACACTGCGGACATCCCGCCGGTCGCGCAGTGGCCGGGGTCCGCGCACCTCGGTCAGGTGGCGACGACCGGCGCCGGCAACGGTGCCGTCCTGCTCGTCCGTGGCGAGGTCGTACGCCGGTTCCCTTCGCTCGGCCTGCACGCTCGTCGAGCGCTGCCGCCTGCGGTGCCCGGCGGCCCCGTCCGCCTCGGCAGTGAACGCCAGGAGCCGGCCTTTCAGGGAATGCTGGAACCCGACATCCTCTTCGTCGGTTTTCCCTTCACCGTCGAGCAGGCGCGTGGCGGCGCCGGCGACCCGGGCTGGTTCTTCGTCTTCGAGGAACAACCCAGTGCTCCGAGGTTCGGCATGGACGTCCCTCCGGACAAGGATCCCGGCTACGGCACCGCGCCGGCCACCTGGCGCGACCTCAGCTGGGCCGCGGTCGCAGGCGACCAGCAGGCACTCGATCACCTCGGACACGTGCCGGTGCTGCACGCACCGTTCGGCATGCCCGAACGCCCGCTGGCGACCGACTCCGAGGCGCCGTCGGTGACGTGGGGCCACAACTCGGCCCACATGGCGCACATCCACCTGCAGCAGCCGGTGCGGGTGGCCTACCACGCGACCGCTCTGCTGCCGCCCGGCGTGGGCGACGGGTGGCGAATCACGCACGTGCGTAGGCGCACCGCCGGTGATCCACAGACGCGGATACGCGCGGTCGCGGGTCGCTACCCCGACGGCACATGGTGGCGGGCGAGCGTGGACGAGGTGGTGGCCGCCATCGCTCGCCGTGAACGGTTCTACGTCGAGGAACCCACCGGAGATCCGGTCGACGTGGTGGTTTCGCACACCCACCTCGGCCGCTCCTACCTCCGGACCCGCGCCGACGGCGACGCGCCCAACAACCTCCTTTCCCTCCCACCGATCCCGGCGGACATCTCATGAGCGATCCTGGCGCCACCAACCTCTGGACCCTCTCGACCGCCTGGCCGGTGCTGTTGTTGCCGGTGCGTCTCGAGACCAGGTTCACCCCGACCCAGTTGCTGCTCCGGGTGTATCCGGACGACCTGCACGTCGACAGCCACGAACGCGACCTCACCGCCGACGAGGCGGACTGGGCGCGCCGCTACTGGACCACGGTGTGGACGGCCGGTGCCGACACCGGTGTGGAGGACGCCGGCTGGGCGGAACTCGCCACGCGGTTCGGCGCGGAGCGGGCGGCCTGGATCGCCCGGGTGACCGAGCCGACGAACCCCGGCGACCGGCCCGCGCCCGGCACCGACCCGAGCCTAGCGCCGCCGCCGGCCATCCCGGACGTGTCCCTGCGGACCACGACCTGGACACGGCGGGCCACGGCCGGGTGCCTGCCGTCTCGCTGGTACGTCGTCGCCTATCCACTCGGCCCGGCCGAACCGGTCGTTCGGGTGGTCGGCGGGGACATCCCGGCGAGTCTCGCCGTCGGACCCGATCCGAACCCGGCACCCGACCCTGCCTCGGACTCGACCACCACCTCGACCACGACCGCGGCCACTGAGCCCGGTGTGGATCCGCGTACGCAACCGCCGGTTGACGACGCGATCCGCTGGCTCGTCGACTTCGACCAAGCCGAGGCCGTGGGCATGGGCATCCGGTTGCCCCGGCCGGCGGGTGGGTACGCCCGCATCTTCGTGTACGGCGTGCGCGAGGACGCGACGGACCCCGCCACGGGACGACCGGTGGCGTCCACCCAGGCGCTCGCGGACCTGATCACCGCGCAGTACCACACCCGCGGCCTGGGATACGTACCGCCCGGTGCCGCGACCAACAACACCGAGACGACCTCGTCCGCGTACAGCCGCAACGATCCCGCCCACGCGGCGGCGTACCAGGTGCGTTTGTCCGTAGAGCAACCCGATCGGGACGACCGGGGCGACACCAACTCGCACGTACTCGCCGCCGCTTTGGGACTCGACCTGACGGAGCCGCCCGTTCCGCCGGAGGGGGAACCCGGAACGCCTCCGCCGCCCGCGCCACGGCCGGGCAGCGCCACGCCGCTGCGTCGTGTGCGTGGCGGCGACGGCACCGACGACGTCACCGCCAGAGCGATGGTCACCGCGCTGTGGGGAACGACCTGGGGGTACTTCCTCAGCCAACTGACCGCCGGGCGGTTCTCCGAAGCCGCCGTGCGTGGGGCGCGGGAGCACGCGATGGACTACTTGCGGCCCAACGGCCCGGTGCCCGCGCTGCGGATCGGGTCCCAGCCCTACGGCATCCTGCCCGTCCTGCCGTTACGGCGCTGGGCCGACGTGGAGGGAAGCGCGCTCGGACGGCGTCGCATGGACCCGGCCGTGGTCGGGTTCCTGGGCCGGGTGCGGCAGTTGGTCTTCGAGCCTGCCGTGGCCGACACCCAGGCGGTGCCGAGGATCAGGCCGGACGACACCCGACCGGACCTGACCCTCGTGCGGCTGCTGGCGATGTCGCCGCTGGCTCGCCGGCTGTTCGGCCGCAACGCGCTCGGGGCGGAGTACGTCGCCTACCTGTGGCGGTTCGCAGAACTCGAGCTGCGGCAGGAGTGGCGGACCGAACTCGCCGTCGGCGCCGCCGCCCTGGGACAGCGGCTCGGGCTCACTCCGTTCGACGTCCGGGTGACGCAGCTCGTCCATGCCCGCGAGTCGTTCCCGCTCGACCTGCCGTGGGTACGTGCAGACGGCGCCGAGCCGTCGGCGTACCTGCGCAACCTCACCGCGGCCGTCCGCACGGCGGAGTGGCTGCGTGACGCGGTCGACGTGGTTGCACCGGAGCGCACGCCGCTGCTGTACCGGCTGCTGCGCCAGTCGCTGCTCGCGGAGTACGTCATCGCCGCCGACCGCATTCTCGGCACGCCACTCGCGGAGCGGGCGGAGGCCGAACTCGTCGACGTCGTCCCTGGCACCGACACGCCGACCGCGTGGCGCAGGCTGCAGCGTCAGCGGCCCGGCTCGACTCAGGCCGTCGGGGCGTACCTCGCCGGACAGGAGTCCACCCGCGACGTCGGCGCAGCCGACCTGTGGGAGGCGCGCTCGGCGATCACCGCGCTGGTGAACGTCCCGGCACGCGATCTCGAACGAACGATGGCGCAGACTCTCGACGCCGCATCGCACCGCCTGGACGCCTGGATCACCTCGCTGGCCACCAAACGGCTGGCCTGGCTACGCCGACCCGCCGGCGGACAGCCGACCGGGGTGCACGTGGGCGGTTTCGGCTGGGTGACCGACGTACGCCCTCGTCCCACCCGGCCGGCCGTTCCGGCGGACGAACTGCCGCCGAACGAGCCCGGACCGCTCACCCGGATTCCAGACTCGCCCGGATTCGTGCACGCGCCCTCGCTGGCGCAAGCCACCACCGCGGCGGTCCTTCGCTCGGGGCACCGTGCCCACGGAGAGGACCCCACCGGGCCGCTCGCGGTCTCCCTGCCTTCGGACCGGGTACGCACCGCAGCCTGGATCCTCGACGGCGTACGCCAGGGCCAGCCGCTCGGCACCCTGCTGGGTTACCGGTTCGAACGCGCCGTCCAGGACCACCCGCTGCCGGCACTGGCGGCCCACATCGATCGCTTCCGGGCGGTCGCGCCGCTGCGGGGATCGGCGCTCGACCCTGAGGGTCAGGTCAGCGAAGCCATCACCACGACGTCGGTCGTCGACGGCTTGGCGTTGCACCGGCTTCGCAAGGCGGGCCGCCTGGACCTGGTCCGCGACGTCGGCGTACCCGCGAACCAGACCGACCAGATCGCCGCACTCGCCCAGGTGCTCGACGACCTGGACGACGCGGTCGATTCCGTGGCGGACGCGCTGCTGGTCGAAGGCGTACATCAGGCGGTCCTCGGTAACCCGCTGCGAGCGGGGGCAACATTGGACGCGCTCGGCCGCGGTGAGGCGCCGCCACCCGAACTGGAGTCGGTTCGTACGCCGCGGACCGGTGTCGCGCTGACCCACCGAGTCGTGACCGTCCTGCCCGCCGGGTCGTGCGCGGACCCAACCCGGTGGCCGGTCGACGCTACCGCGCAGGCACGCGCTGTCGCCTCCCCGGAGGCCGACGCGTGGATGTCCAGCCTGCTGCCGGCATCGACGCGTGTCCGCGTCCGAGTGCGCGTGGACGCCGGGGCGGGTGACGGGGGGAGTGAGGCGGTGAGCATCGTGGAGTTCTCGCTGAGTGAACTCGACCTTTCCGCCCTCGACGTGGCCGCGCTCTCGGTCGGAGCCGGCGCACCGGCCGGGTGCGACCTCGAACGCCTGCTGCTGCTCCGTGCCGCGGACCGAGCGGACGTTCCGGACGGAGCTCGACTCACCCTGTTCGCCGATCGGGCACCGGAGTGGGGGAGTGACGTTCTCGGGCTGCCGGAACTGCTCGAGGCCGCCACGGCCGCACGTGATCTGGTGAGTTCGGCTCGGCCGCTGGCCGTCGCGGACCTCGACCTGCCGGAGTCCGTCGCCTCTGCCGGCGGGCAGGCCGAGGAGAGCGAGGCCGTCGACGAGTTCGCCACCCGGGCGGACGCTGTCCGGGCAGTCACCGACACCGCGCTCGCAGCACTGCGCGTCCCCGGACAGCGACGGGATGGCCTGCGACGCGCGGCTCTGCTCGGCATCCCCGGGGTGCTGCCGGCGCCGTGGGCAGCAGATGCCGAGCTAGCCGCCCTCGCGTCCTCGGCCACCACCGAACTGGGCCGCCGGATCCAACAAGCTGACATCGCGGAGTCCGGTCGGGACATCCTGTCCGCTCTGATCGGTCGGCAGGTGCCCCTGCTCGGTAGTTTCACCCCGCCCAACGGCGTGGCGCTCGAACAGGTGCTCGCCCGCAGCGCCGAACTCCAGGGCGGCGACCCGACGGCGGCCGCAGCCTGGCTCACCTCGGTCGGCCGCGTCCGCCGAGGCGTCGACCGGCTGGTCACCAGCGTCGGCTATGCGGAGGCGCTGGGCGCCGGCGACACTCTTGACCTGCGTGTCGCCCAACTGCCGTACGCACAGGGTGACCGTTGGCTCGGCCTTCGGTTCGAGGGGCCGCGTGTGGCAGGAAGCCGTGTCTCTCTGCTCGTGCACGCACCGCTCGCTGACCCGTGGTCCGGCCGGGTGAGCATGGATTCCGGTCTCACCGGGTTCGTCGTGGACGAGTGGGCAGAGGTCCTTCCGGCCGCAGCGGAGACCACCGGCATCGCACTGAGCGTGGACAGCCCGAACGCCGCGCCGCCGAACACGATGCTGTTGGCCGTACCACCGGACGGACGGCCCACCTGGGATCCGGACATCCTCGGGGAGACGGTCGAGGAGGCGCTTGCCCTGGCCCAGCTGCGGGCTGTCGACCTGGAGGCCCTGCATCCCACCAACCCCGACGCCCTCACCGACGTCGGACAACTCCTGCCCGCGGCCGTACTCCCGATGAACGTGGTCGGCACCGACGCGACCGCGACCGACTTCTCCCGCACATTGGCGAGGTGACCCATGTCGTCCATCACCACCTGGACCCGGATCGAGCCACGGGCCCGTGCCGGCGACATGCGGCCGGCGCTGGAGGCGCAGGTACACGACCCGCTGTGGACGCTGGCGCGACAGTGGCAGTTCGGGGAGTTCCTCGGCGACGACGCCGGGTCGCCCGTCTGGGTCCGAGTCCGCGCCACCTCCGACCGCGTAACCAGGTTCCGTCCCGGTGCCGACCTCGTCGCCGAGGACTACGACGGCGCCACACCGCTGGAGGTCCTGGTCGAGCGGGAGGAACCCGCACCGGATCTGCGTGCAGCCGCCGAAGCCGGGCAGCACTTCCTGCGTATGCTAGCCGCCGCCGGGTTGACGGGCGCGGTGGCCGACGCCATCGTGGCCGCGTACCCGTTGCGGGCGGACGAGGCGCCGGTCGGCCCGCTCGTCGACGCTTCCGCCCGTCGTTACCTGGCGGTGGTCTCAGGTCGCGTCCCCGACGGAGCCGCCCTGGCGGACGCGCTGGGAGTGACGCTGCCGGACGGCCTGCCCGAGTGGGGGCTGCAGGGCGCGGATGCCGAGACCGCCCGGCAGGTCGCGGTGCGCTGGCTCGGGTGGGCGAAGTCCCGGCTGTCGACCGTGCCGCCGGAGCGGTCCGCGTGGAAGCCCGCTCGCATGGAGTACGAGTTCGCCGTTGGCGCAGACCGCGGCGGGCAGCAGATCACCCTCGGCGCACCCGCGTACGACGGGGGGCGCCTGGACTGGCACTCGTTCGTCGTCGACGACAAGGCAACCCCGCTGCAGGCGCCGGCCGACCGAACAGAACTCGTCCGCACTGTCCTGCCGGCGCCGGCGTTCTTCGCCGGGATGCCCTCTCGGCGTTACTGGGAGTTCGAGGACGCCCGAGTGAACTTCGGTGGGATCGAGACCGCGCCGGAGGATCTCGCCCGCATGCTGCTGGTTGAGTTCGCCACGGTGTACGCCAACGACTGGTACGTCGTGCCCGTCGACGTTCCGGTCGGCTCGCTGACGAGCGTCACCTCTGTCGTTGTCGCGGACACCTTCGGCGAGCAGTGCCTGGTGTCCGGCCAGGGCGATGGCAGGGGCGACGCCGGATGGTCACTGTTCCAGCTCAGCGCCTCGGGAGGAGTTGCGGCGGAGTCGGGCCTGTTCGTCGCGCCGGTGCTCGCCCAGACGCTCGAGAGCGACCCGTTGGAGGAGGTCGCGTTCGCCCGTGACGAGGGCGCGAACCAGGCATGGGCGATCGAACGCAAAGTCACCAACGCCGTCGGTCGCACCCTCGATCGGGCCGAAGCCGCGGCTGCCCGCACCTTCGACGGAACCGGCGGAACCGCTGTCATCGGCAGTGACGGCACCGACCCGGCAAGGCTGCCCTACCGGCTGATGACCGACGTACCCGAGCACTGGATCCCGCTGCTGCCGGTGGAGGTACGGCCGGGCGCCAACCACCTGCGACGCGCCACCCTCAGTCGCACCGGGCGGGACGGCCAACCGGTCCCGCTGAACCCGCTCGGCCGGCTGCTGCGACCGGGCGAACCGCTCGAACTGCCCGAGGAGGAGGTGCCGTCCGAGGGGGCCGTGGTCACCCGCACCACGCAGTACGCCAGATGGGTCGGCGGGGAGTCCTACTTCTGGGTCGGCCGCGGCAAGCGGGCCGGACGCGGGCAGAGTTCCAGCGGCCTGCGCTTCGACACCATCGACTGACGTTGCCGTACACGGACCAAGACTGTGTAGGCACCGCGCCGTACACGAGTGACACCTGGGGGAACGCATGGGGACGGTAGCTTCGGCGGCTGGCCTGGCGGCGACGATGCGGCTGCGCCGCCGGCACCGGGAAGCGTGGCAGGACGGACCGGCGGTTGGCTCGGAGGAGGTGAAGGCCTACACAGCTCGGCTGGCGGACTATCTCGTCTGGATCGACCGTATGGAAGGAAACTCGCCCACCCGCGAGGACTTCCGACGGAACGTCCTCAATCTCCGGCGGCTGGCCTACAGCAGGTTCACCAAGGGGGCCGGCGCGAAGTTCGACGTTCTGTTCGACACCGAAAAACTGGCCGCGCCGCTCACCACCAAGGACGTGTCGGCGACGACACTCGACCGCCTCTACTCGACCGGCAACATCATGACGGGGTCGCCGTTCGCCCCCTATTCCGGGTTCGAGCAAGCGCCGGTTGACACCAGTCACCTGTTCGTCGGAATCGACTTCGCGTTCAACCGGCGCGAGCTCAACACCTGGCGGATGGTCGCGACGATGCTGGACCCCTCTCTGGGTGAGATGTTCGACACCGGTATCCAGGGGCTCGTCACCTGGGTGGGTGACCTCGCCTCATGGTTCGTCGAGTGGAACTCCGAGCGCATCAAGGCGGAGGCGGCCGGTACGCCGTGGACTGCGGCGCAGAGCGAGGAACACCGCAAGTCGGTGCTGGTGCGGAAGATGTCGCTGCAGGACCTGCTCAGCGATCTCGACGCGCAGGTACTCGCCGCACACGCGGTGGGCACTCCGAGCATCGCCAGCGTGGGCGCACTCCTGCGCGGGTACTACCTCGACCCGCCGGTGGCGGGAACGCCCCACGTCACCACGCGGTTCGCGTCGTTCGTGAAGGCCGCCCAACCACCCATCCCGCACACCGAGTCCGGCTCCACGGTCACGCTGGACGCCAAGGCCGCGGAGTCGGTGGCCAAGGCCCTCACCCTGGTCGCCTGGTTGTTCCTGGTCATCGAACGCCGTGGCACGAAGGGAATCAAAGGAGCCGCCGAGTCGGCACTCGCGGACGTGACCGCCCAGGCGGCTGTGATCCGGTCGATGGCCGACGACTTCGTCGCGTTCCTCACCGCCGCGCTCACCGGAGGAGTGCCCTCCTGGCCGAGCGACCACCTCTACGCCCTGGAGACGAGATACGGCGGCTTCTACCTCCAGCCCGGTGACTCCGATGCCACGAAGAAGTACGGCGGTGCCGTCCGGGCCGGAGATCCGGGCAGCCACGTGGAGAAGCTGCACGACGACCTGGTCCTCGTCGGCTTCACCTGCCTTCCGGCCAAGGGAACCGCCGCGTACCGCGAGTACGGGCGATCCACGCAGTGGGCCGTTCGGCACCTCCAGGGGTACGCCGGCACCGAGGGAGTGGCCGGCGTACTGGAGCCGCTCACCGGCCCGCACGCAGCCGACCCGTTGTTCCATCTGCACAACCCACGCAGGTACTGGGGGCCGGTGCACGGCCTGCTCGACCCGGAGACCGCCACGGTGCTTGCCCGATGGGTGACCGAGACGACCGCCCGCCGAGGTACGGCTCCCGGTGTCACCGAGCGGGTCAAGGTCGCCGACCGGATGCACTGTCCGGTGGTGATGGAGTCATGGAAGTGGAACACCGCCAGTGCGCCGACGACGTTCGTCAAGGACCGGATCTGGTTACGGGACGATCCGGCCGTCGGGGACGCCGTCTGGGCGCGAGACGCCTCGATGTACTACGACATCCCCGCCAACCGCGTGGTCGCTCCCGTCGACGGCGTGGCGGCCGGTTCGATGGCGAGTGTCCCGGACATGGGGCAGGGCCCGATCAGCCGCTCGTACAAGCCGAACTCCCTGTGGTCGCCGGACACCCGCGTCGACCCGGCGCGGCTCACTGGTGCGGCGATCGATCCCGCGACCAACGTGGCGCGTGCCAGCACCTACCGCGTCGTCGCAGCGGTCGCAGCGCTGGAGTGCGGGTCGTACCTGGACTCGATGAACGGCTGGGACAGCGCGGTGGTCTCGCTCGGCGTGGCGCACTGGACCATCTGGCCGGCGCACCACACGGGGGAGTTGTTCGCCCTGCTGGCGTACCTGCGAATGAAGTACCCGGCGGTCTACGAACGCTATCTCGGCGTCTTCGGCGTCTATCCCGCCTACCCGTGGCCGCAGACCTGGCCCAACCCGATGTGGGACACGGGCGCGCGGAAGTACGTCTGTGCGCCGGTGCTCTACGGCCTGCCCGGAAGTGGCGGGAGCTACCAGCGCGATATCGCCGTGCCCGTCACCGAGGCGGACGACTTCGAACGCTTCCGGGACTGGCACTGGTGGTACCGCTTCCTGATGATGTGCCGGAACAGCCCGGAGCTCTGGCGGTGTGAATGGGACATGGCCCGCACCCGAATCCGGGACATCCTTCGCACGCCGTGGGCGAAAGCCATGGGGACGAACGTACCCACCGTTCCCGACGGCAGTGGTGGAACCCGTCCTGCGACCTTCGGCGACGTCTTCACCTGCGAGCACGCGGTCGCGCTCGTGTACCGCTACCACGTGAACTTCCCGAACCCGATCATCTCCTCAGGCCGGGCCGGAACCAAGATGGCCGACACCATCGCGGGCGCGAACCTCGCCAGCATGGACACCACGACCTGGGGTGACGCGGAGCAGACGAAGATCGTCGCCGCACTCCGTGTGAACTATCCAGCCAGTTTCGCCGACGTCGGCACCGCCTGGGACCACTGGAGCGATCCGGCGCTCGGTGCCGACGGAAGCCTCCGGGAAGGCCACGGGTCGTTCGTTCTGGACGACACGGACCTTCCGCTGCCGATGTCCTGACCGATCCTCCCTCTTCCGCACCACACTTCACCGCAAGTTCGTTCGCCGCAAGCTCGTTCATCGCAAGCTCTTTCATCTCAGGAGTCCGCGCCATGGCCCGTTATCCGCACGCCGACTGGGATCCGCTCCCGGAGGCAAACAGCCAGCCCCGCATCCGACCGTGGGGCGTCGTCCTGCACACGGCGGTCTCGAACGCCAAGAACATCAAGAATGTCTGGCTGCAGTCGTCGGTCGAGAGTCACTTCTACGTCGCCGAGGACGGCAACGTCATGCAGTACGTCGACACCGAACGCGTCGCCCACTGCCAGTTGGACGGCAACTACTTCGGTGGCGGCAAAGGCCACATCAGCATCGAGACCTGGGACGGCGCCGGCCGGGTCTGGGACGGCAAGGACGTTCGCAAGGTCCCTCGATGGAACGACCACCAGATCGCCGCGATGGCGAACCTGCTCGTCTGGCTGAGAGACACCCATGGCGTGCCCCTGGTGAAACTGCCTGAGATCTTCGGCCGCGGCATCGGTTGGCACGCGCAGTACACCAGTTCCAAGCCTCCGCGGTTCAACCAGCACCATGCGTGCCCGGCGCCCGCACGCATCGCCCAGGTCGGTGCCGTCATAAGCGCCGCCGTCGGGGAGAAGCCGCCCAGGCCACCCCGTCCGGCGGGGTCGGCCGTAAGTCTGGCCGCGGTCGCCAAGGCGGCGAAGCTGGACCCGAAGCGACCGCAGGGTGCGGCCACGCCGGGCGCGGCGGACGACGTACGAATCGTGGAGCGGGCGCTCGCGGCCGAGGGGCTGCTGTCGTTGCAGTACGCGAGTGACGGTTCGTTCGGCACCCGCACCGTCGACGCCTACGCTCGGTGGCAGCGGCGCTGCGGATACTCCGGGGCCGACGCCGACGGAGTTCCCGGATCGGAGAGCCTGAAGAAACTGGGAGACAAGCATGGATTTCGCGTCGTTGCCTGAACGGTTGGAACTGCGGCGGGTGGGCCGGTTCGTCGACTCGACCCGGCTGGCTCGTGAGCCGCTGCTGGCCCGGGCCGCGGTGGCCGGCTCGGTCACCGCACTGGCGGCCCTTGCGGGCGTGAGAAGCGGAGCCGTCGGAGCACGCGACCGCCGGGTCCTGGGCGTCGCCAGTGTGCTGGCGCCGGCCGTCGTCTGGACCTGGGCGGTCACCTCGGCGCGAGCGAAGATCACGCCCGTCGACAGGCCGGCGGACCACGCCGGCAACCGACTCGTTCCGGAAGGTCTGCGCCACGATGTCGAGGACTCCGACGAACTCCTCGAGCCTGCGGACGTGTCCGAGTCGTCCGCAGGTACGGCTCCGAACTGAACTGACGCTGTGTGGGTGGCGGTCCTGACCGCCACCCACACAGCTCGCCGGCGAGGACGGTCAGGAAACAGTGGCGCGGACCGTCGCGGTCAAGCTGTATCCGCCGACTTCGACCCGAAGAATCCGTTCCGATCGAACTGGTGGAGTATCAGGTGTCCACGTCACATTGATTGCACGAGCGTCGCCCGGCCCTAGGGGCCCATTGTCGGTCCACGTGACCGTGAACTCGGGGTCGCCGTTGATCTTGAGCCCCGCCGACTTCAGATCGAAGGTGTCCTGAGTGTTGTTGAACAAGGTGACGCTGCCGCTCACCGAACCTCCTACTGCGGCTTCGGCCTGAAGGAGGAGGATGCCGGGAACGAGAGCCAGTCTCTGCGTGGCTGCTTTCTCACCGGGGCCGAGCAAGACGTCGACGACCCTCTTCACCAGTTCACGAAATGTCTCTTCGCGGTAGCCGACGACGAAAGCGATGACGAACAGGACAGCGGTCCCGCCGGGGGTGTAGTTCTCATCGGACGCCGGGATAACGTCTGGGGCGATCCCCTTCAGAACGAAGAGCAAAACCAAGACGGCCACCGAGCCGGTGATCATGCCGAGGATCGGTCTTGCGAGATGCCAGTAGGCAAACCCAAGACCGTCCCATTCGCGACTGTGGCTGACCACGCCGACGACGCTGATCGTCGAGCCTCCCAGCGCCCCGGCCCATGGAACCCAGAGGGGAACGACATGGTCCCAGCTGTAGGAAGGCGGGGCCGCCTTGCCTCTCGTGGCGGCCACCATCAGGGCCACCAAGGCCGTGATCCACGCTACTTGGTAGACGAGGAAGACCAGGGGCGACCATCGGGTTGGTCCGAGGCTGTAAATTACGCTTCTTACGGCCTTGCGGAAAGGTCGACGCTGTGCGTCCATCGGCCGCCTCCTTGTTGCCGCGAGTGTGCCGGCCATCCCTGCCCCGAGCACGACGCCGGCGCCACCTCCGGGTCGTGCACACAAGATGATCTCGTGCCCGAGGCCTGTCAACGCCGCTCCTTCTTGTGCTGCCTCGACCTGCATCGCACGGTGGACTTGGCAAGCGGTCATTGGTGACTTGTGGCGAAACGGGTTCGTCGCGCACGGCGGGAGCACACGCTTGGTTGATCACGCGCGTTCTGCCACGCGAACTGCGCTGGAGGGAGACCTCATGCGTGCGTGGCCGCGGTGCAACTACCTCGGTGGCAGAGCAGGCCCCGACGGCCCGCGCTCCTACGACTCACGCAATGACGGGCTCGACAGGTCCACGTGCATGCAGCAAGGTCGTACAGAGCTCGACGGCGCCAGTGTCCGATGAAAGGCAGGCCCACGCATCGCACATTCCTGAGCGTGACACCCGTACGACATTCATGGCGCACGCAGGGTTGGTCCCGAGCAACTGGGCCTTGTGCGAGGAGTCGGCGGATCCGGCCTACGCGCAGGGATCTGGTCAGCGCCGTGGTGTTGGGAGCGGTCGCCGCACCGTTGACCTACGCGGCCTCCGCACGACAGAAACAGGAGAACGAGGAACCCCTCGTTCACAGCGAGGACCTGGGCCTGGAGCTCGTCCAGTGGTCGCGGAAGATGCCGCCCACGCCTTCGTTCCCGGCGAGGATCGACGCGTACGCCGCCTACGACGGGGGGACGACGTGTGGCACTGCGTCGAAGCCCGGCGTCGTCGACGTGAGGAACCTCATCCTCCGTACGTACGGCGACCGTGCCTGGAGCATCGGTCACCCCTGCACCGGCGGCGTCAGCGAGCACGCCGAGGGCCGTGCTTTGGACGTGGCGTTCAACGCGTACTCGCGCTCGTCCCGGAAGGCCGCCAACGACTTCTTCTGGTGGCTGCTGCGACCGGACAGCCACGGCAACCGGCACGCCATGGCCCGCCGATTGGGAATCATGTACGCGATCTGGAACCGCAAGATATGGCGCGCCTACCGGCCTGACGAGGGGTGGCTGCCGTACTACGGGACGGCGAACCTGCACACGAACCACTTCCACCTCAGCTTCAGCTGGGACGGTGCACTCCGTCGTACGACCTGGTGGACGCTGCAGTAGTTCCCGGGCGCCCATCGGCGGAACGAACCGGGGGGGGGGGTGTCAGCCGATCTGCCCGGGTCCTTGCCCCTCGGTGCGATGGTTCGCTCGTTTGCCATTCATGGACGGGCCTCGAAGGTGATCATGGGAGCTGTCCATGACACTGACGGGGTTGGCGCTGGCGGCGGAGCTGTCCGCAGTCGCGAGCAGTGATCGCGTCTCCTGAGAGGCGGCCGAGTTGCCCACAGATGCTATTACCGTGTCCGCGACAGTTACGCCCATGCAGGACTTCGCGGTCGCCGAGGCTTGGTTGGTCAGCTCGGCAGGCGATGCGCCGGCGTCGTCGCAGTCGCCGGCGCCGTTTCTGACACGGTCGTCGGACGATCGGGTTCAGGTCAACGGTGTTGTCGAGCGCGGGGGGATCAGACCCAGCTCCCTGCTGCGTGCCGGTGAGGACGACGGGTCCGGTACGGGGTGGGCGCAGACCGACCAACTGCTGCTGGGCGCGTGGCTGACCGGTTCGTACGCCGCCCGGCTCGTGCTCACCGACGGCACACACGCCATCGGGCTGTGGTCGGCCTACACGCCCGGCCCGAGTCCTGCAACGCCCGAGGCCGAGGTCGCAGGCGTCGAGACCTCGGGTGTGGCGTCGGCAACGCAGGCACCGGACGGGTCGTTCCAGGTGGTTCCGGTAGGTGCGGACGGCAAGCTCGGCCAACCTGTCAACGGCACCGCGAGTGGCTCGAGCCCAGCACTGCTCACTCGTGGTCTGCTGCACCTACCGGCGGGCAATCGCTACATCCTGGAAGGTGGCCAGGACCTTGGCACGAGAATGCAGCTGCGGGACACGACAACCTGGCAAACCTCCCCGGTGAACGGCATACCGTCCGTGCACACCTGGTACCAACCGCTGCCGAGCACGTCGGCGAATGCGCTGTACTTCGCCTATCTCAGCGGGGCGGTCGACGGGAAGGCCCGCTTGATCACTGGCCAGGTGATCTACACAGGCGGCCAGTGGTCCTCCGGCCAGGGCGAGTTCATCACCGATGTCACGACGTCGCCGACAGCCTGCGGGGCGGTCGCCGACCTCGGTGGCGGCAAGGTCGAACTCGTCACCATCGACGCCGTAGGCGACGGGAAGGCCACGCCGCAGGTGGTCACGGTGACCGGGACGGTGCCGGCCGATGGGTCTGTCCCCGTCTGGGATCCGGCGCAGACCGCGACCCTGGACCTGCCCAGCACCGTGCGGGCGACCGCCGTATGGCCGGTGCCCATGTCCGGCGGCCTGGCCGTGCTGGTGCAGGCGGTGTTCACCGACACGTCGGGGGCGCACTCGCAGATGTGGCTCGCCACTCGGCAGCCCGACTCGAGTGCCTGGGACAGCTGTGTGCTACTCGACTCCGGTGCCACGATCGTCGACGTCGAGCACGACGGGCCGGCGCTGGCGCTACTCGTGCGACGTGACGCCGGGCAGGCGGCAGGCACGCCGATCGGGTACGAGGTCTGGCGTCGTAGCGACGACGGGTCGTTCAGTCCCTCGTTCGTCGACGTCGAGTCGTGGCAGGCCACGCCGACCGAGTCTCAGGGATACCGCATCGGCATCTCCGCCCTCACGGCGAACAACGAGCCCGCGCCGGCCACCTTCACCGTCACCTCGTCGGAGTCGGTGCGGTGCACGGTCGACGGTTCCACCGTGCTGCTGCAGCCGTCCGGTTACAGCATCACCTGTGCGGGCAGCACGTGGATCACGCTGCCCATGAACGGCCGTCTCGGAGCGCCCACACTGACGTTGACCGCGCCCGGCCTTGCCGACCCGCTGGTCATCCACCCCGAGCGTGGCGTGCAGAACCTACTCGCCACCGTCACCGCTGCCGACCTGACGGCCGCCACAGATCCACGCACGGGTGCGCCGCTACTCCGGCCCGGAGTGTCCGCACAGGACTTGAGTTCGGTCCTCAACCAGGTGATGGCTCAGGTGCAACCGCCGACGACGCCGGACGCCGCGGCGCAGCCGACCTCCGGTGGATGGGAGATCGACGCCACGGGCCCGACACCGGTGATCACCTTTCTGAGCGGGCAGGAGGCCGACGAAAGGCTGGCGGCAGCGCTGGCCAACCCGCCGGTCGACGTGTCGACGTGGCCGGCCTGCTATGTCGACCAGGTGTACCCCGCGGGCCTGGGCGGCTTCCTGGGCGACGCGTGGGACTTCCTCTGCGAGGGTGCCCGCGCGGTCTGGCACGGGGTGGTGGACGTCACTCACGTCGTGATGCAGGGTGCGACGGCGGTGATCACGTTCGGGGTCGACGGCGTCAAGCACATAGTCCAAGCGGTGATCGACACCGTCGACCGTGCATTGGACGCGGTCAACTGCGTACTCCACGCCGCAGGCATCGCCATGGGCCAGGCCGTGGGATGGCTGCTGAGCAAGCTCGGCTTCCTGTTCGACTGGGACTCGGTCAAACAGCGTCGTGACGCGGTGCGGGTGGCGTTGAAGCACGCCATCTCACTCGCAATGGCGAAGATCCCCGACCCGGCTCTGGGTGCGGGAGCTGCCGCGGCGTCGGTCAGCGGCGCTCGACAGCAGCTCGACGACTGGTTCACCGCTCTCGGCTCGGATCCGATGGCCAAGAGCAGCTTGCCGGCCAGTGCTGCCGTGGCCGGCGCAGCGAACGGGATCTCATCGGAGTTGTGGGCCGCGGTGACCTGGCTCCTGGACAAGGCCGGCTCGGCCTTGCGGCTGCCGACAGACCTGCTGGCGGGCCCTTCGATTCCCGGGCTGGGCGATGCCGCACAGCAAACCGGGACCGCGCTTACGGACGCGGCAACTGCGAGCGCCGCAACGCTCGCCGACCTTGGCGCCATGCTGATGAGGCTGATGACGGACCCACGGGCGGCACTCAACACGCCGCTCGGTCAGTTGCTCGGTCCCGTGCAGCACGACCTGGACGCCACGCTGGACGCCACCGCGAACACCGTGACCTCCGCCGGCACGTTCGCCCACCTGCTGTGGGCCAACCCCGACCAGATCGTCGACTGGTTGGACACCCCGTTCCCGTCGTCCTACTTCACCGGCTTCTACCGCGGCCTGACCGATCGGGACGCCAGCGCGTACGAGCTCATGTGCATGGCCGTCGCGGTCTGCGTGACCGAGGACGTGCCCACGTTCGGTGCTCTGGAAGGTCCGGCACACGCGTGGTCGGCGGACCTGTCCTCGGCCGTCGATTACGAGTGGTACCAGACGGTCGGCATCGTCCTCGGGTCGGTCATCGTGCCCCTGACCGGTGCGGTGACGTTCTGCGACGCGATGGCGCTCGCCCCCTGGACCACCGCGTTCAGCGCGGTACGGCTGACCCTGGTCGTCACCCGCATGTCGGTGCTTGCCGTGGCCGCCACGAACGACAGAACCCTACGGGCCATCGTCTATGCCGGAGACGGGCTGTTCCTCCTGGCAGGCCTCGTGATGTTCACCCCTCAGGCGCGGGCAGCTCTGGCCCGGCTCTCGGAGTTGGAACGGCAGGAGATCCTTTTCCTGGTCAGCCTGGTGTTGCTGATCGTCGATACCGTGCGGGAACCACTGTCGTGGAACAGCGGGATCACAGGTGTCGCGTTCGCTCAACAACTCTTCGCCGGGGGGCAGGCGGTGTTGAAGGAAGAAGAAGGCGGTGGCCCGCTGCCTCCGGAAGCCGTCGGACTCTACACCGTGATCCAGACGGCGCTGGCGTCAATGGCCGTGATCTTCTACGACCAGGCCATCCGGCACGAGAACAACGACACCCGATGAGGGACGCTGATCGGTTCAAGGTGCCGCTGCCACGGACCTGCCAAGATCACATCTCGTCACCAGGATCGGGTGTTCGTTCGCGCTTTCCGCAGTCCGAGTCGGTGGCCCGGCCAACCAGGACGACCGGCGGTTCCCCGACGCTGGGCAGCTCGACATCACCCATCCCAGGAGCGGACACCTGGGGTGACGTGGAGGGAGGGCAGCACTTTCCGGGGACTGGAACGCCTCCCGTACGACTTTTCCGACGGCGTCCAACGTGCTTCGCGTCCGACTGCCGACCGTCGATCACCCAGTCCTCCGTGCAGCGGTGGTCAGGGCCGCGGCGGTGCCGATCGTGACCAGGAGTCCTGCGGCTCCGGCTGCGAACAGCACCGCGCCGGGTGACGTCGACAGGAGAACGATGCCGCCGCCGACGTAGGAGACACCGGCGGCGAGGCCGATTGCGGTGGAGAGATTGGCGAAGACCCGTGCCTGCATGGCGTTGGGGACACAGCGTTGCACGAGCGTGCGGCTCCCGGCTTCCAGCGACGCGATCCCGACGCCGCGCACGGCCTGACAGACGATCGCCGGGAGTACGGCCCAGGACAGTCCGGTGAGCAGGTTGCCGAGGCTGCCGACCGCCATGCCGGCCACGAAGTAGGGGACCGCTGCCAACCGGGTGACCCTGGTGAGGGCGAGGAACCCGAGCAACACTCCGACGTCGGCTCCGGCATAGAGGAGGCTCGCCACGGAGTCGCCGGCGTGGAAGGTGTTCTTGGCCAGGAACACCAAGGCGACGTCGTCCAAACCGGTACAGGCCACCAGCAGAGTGAAGCCGATCAAGGTCGCACGGACGGTTCGGTCGGCCCACACGTAACGCAGGCCCGACATGGTGTCGCGCCACAGCGCTGGTCGATGTCTCGGCGCGGGCTGATCCTGGCCTGGCTGGGTCGGCGAGAGAGGCGGGAGTCGCCGCAGGAGGGCGACCGAGATGAGGAAGGCTCCGGCGTTCGCCACCAGGACTCCACGCAGGCCGACGAGTGGCGTGAGGGCGGCGGCGCCGAGGGGGCCGACGAGTGCGAGTCCGTAGGTGCCGAAGCCGATCATCGAGTTGGCGCGAACGAGGTCGGCGTCGGACACCAGTTGCGGGACGGCGCTGGAGGAGGCCGGCTCGAAAGCCCGCGCCAGGCTGGCGTTCACGGCAACGAGGAGGAGCAGGACGGGCAGGGCGGGCAGCCATGCGGCGATCGCCAGTACCGTGCCCGCCTGCAGTATCTGTGTGGCGATCATCAGTCGGCGGCGATCGAACCGGTCTCCGATCGACCCCAGTACGGGTGCGAGGAAGCTGGGGGAGAAGTCGGAGACGATCAGCAGGGTGGCAACGGCGGGTCCGCCGCCACGGCTTGCCACGTACAACACCAATGCCATATGCGCCAGTGACCCGCCCGCGAAGGACATGGTGCGGGCCACACACAGCAGCGCGAAGCTCGGATTGGTTCTGAGCAGGCCCATGCGGCGTTCCCCCGGGAGGCGGCGCCCTCATCCTGTGCACCGACATCGAGGCGCACACTGGCAATAGTGTGCAGCACGTGGTGGTTCACCGCACACATGCGCTCTGCCACGCGCCTGACCCACGGCAGGTGACAGCCGCCCGTCGCATGGTCGAGATTCCGGAATGTGTGGGCCGTGCACGGCCTGGAGACGGATGATGCTGGCGGGTCGGTCCCTGTGTCAACGGCGGCTTGCGCGGCTTCGCAACCAGCTCAGCTTCCCCTCCCAACGCGTCAGACCATCCCGGTGACTTCTCTCCGGACGGAAAACGGCTTGTGCTCCCGCACGACGAGGAGCACTTCCTCGGCTACACCTCGCCGGCCAGGAACAGCATCTACACCATGCGCACCGACGGCAGCGACATCAGGGGAATCCCGAACACCGAAACCTCCGAATCGCCGGACCGGACTCAGAAGTAGACCACTTCCAGCGCCGCCCCGTACAGGACATGAGTGGCGTGTTCCACGCGCGGTTCGAGCGCCGTACGTAGATCTCACAGTTGACACGAAGACACTCGTCACCCGCCACGGTCAGATGACACCGGCCCAGGGCCAAGGCCGTCGCACCGTCGCAATTTCCTGTCTGGACGGCTGAACTGCCCGCGAGTATTCAGAAAAGGCAAAGTCGGCGTGTCCGGAACTGTTCTGTGCACGTCCCGGCTCATCCAAGGTGGCTGACCCACTGATCCGCCCTGGCTGCGCCACGAGGGATGTGGCACCGGCGCGCCGTCGCCGTGACGGTCGAGAAGGGACGGCGCGCTGATGAAACCCACAGGGTCGCGTGTCGCGTGGAGTCGGCGAGCAGCCACGAGTGCTGTGCTGCGGACCGCGGTGGTGGTGTTCGCCGCCGCGGGTCTGGCAGCGCTTCCGCAGGCGGGCTGGTCATCTACAAGTGCACTTGGACCGGGAGCCGCGCCCGAGCTCAACCCGGTCGATGGGGCGTTCATGGCCGGCACCCGGACACTGGCGGCGACGCCGACGGTTGCCGACGAGGACGTGGTGAGCCTGACCGTGGACGGCCGCGAGCTCGAAGCCGAACAGACCGTAGGTGTTTCGCACCTGCGCTTCGACGTCGGCACCAACTCCGTGGACATCGCCTTCGGCAACTACCTCACGGTCAACGGTCATCGGATCGACCAGCCACAGACCTGGGCGCTGGAGCGAGCCGACCTCGAGGTCCCCAACGAGTATCTCGTCAGCGGCGAGAATGTGGTCGAGATCGTCGTCGGCACGACCCCGACCGCGACATGCGACGCCAACTACGACGACTTCGTGATGTCCGACTTCGCGCTCGAACTGCTGGGCGAGACCGCCGACGGTGAGCGGAACGAGTTCACCTACGACTTCGGCGACGGCGACTGCGGTTCCCAACAGGGCAAGCTCCTCCGCGCGGAACTGACCTTCACCGTCTCGGGTGACCCGAGGCGTACGACGGGGCTCGCAGCTGAATGGGACACCACGTCGGTCGGCAACGGGAAGCACGCCATCACCGCGGCGACGACGGCCGGCGGCACGGTCACGCACACCGTCACGGTGAACAACGCCCCCAGCGGTGCGCCGAACGTGGCACCGGTGGACGGCACCATGACCAACGGCACGCAGCCGGTGTTCGCATCGCTTCCCGCCGAGGGCACCGGCGACGTGGCCTCACTGACCGTCGACGGCAAGAACCCATCGACCTCACCGAACCTCGGCAGCGGCACCGCCACGTTGAGCTTCGACGTGGGGTCCAACTCCATCGAGGACAGGTCCGACAACTTCCTGCTGGTCAACGGCAAGCGCATCGACCTGGGTGGCGACTGGGTCGGCACCCAGGTCAACGCCGCTGTACCCGCGCGCTGGCTCGTACCCGGCGAGAACGTGATCAAGGTCGTCACGGGCGACATCAACGCCACCTGTGGAATCAACCGCGACGACTTCACCATCTCCAACCTGGAGCTGTCCCTCGAGGGCGCCACGATCACCGGCCACGACATCGCTGGAACCTATGCGATGGGCGACGGCAACTGCGGCTCCAACACGGTCCTGCTCCGTGAGGCCGAGCTGCACTACACGATCGACGCGCCCGCCGTTCACGTCGAGAAGACCCTCGGGTCGGGTGAGGCGATGCTCACCTTCACCGTGGGGTCGAACTCGATCGACGACGCGTTCCTCAACACGGTGCGCGTGAACGGTATGGAGAGGCTGATCGGCGGTGACTTCGTCAACGAGCGCGTCGACCTGCCGATCCCCAACGAGTGGCTCACCCCGGGCATGAACACGATCGACGTCGTCACCGGCACACCCGCGACCGGCTGCAACCGGGACGACTTCGCGATCTCGGCCATCTCGCTCACGCCGGCTCGGGGCACCGCCACCGGCCAGATGATCAAGCAGACGTACAACATGGGTGACGGCAACTGCGGGTCCAACCACAACTTGCTGGCAGAGATCGACCTCAACTTCCTCGTCGACGGACCGGCCGGTGGCCTACGGGCCGACGTCGACACCACCAAGCTGGCCGACGGGAACCACACCATCGCCGGGACGTCGGGTGCCGGCCAGGTCGCCACTCGGCTGCTGGTGACGGACAACACCGCCCCCGTCGTTGCGGCCAGCACACCTGAAGCGGGCCGGCGGATCACCTCGTCCGTCCCGCTCGGTGTGCAGGTGCAGGACCCCTCCTCCGTCCGCTCCGGCCCGGACGTCACCCTGGACGGCGACCCCATCCAGGTCGGCGACCTGGTCGGACCCGGGCTGTCCGCCGGCGACCACACCCTTGCGGTGACCGCGAGCGACTCTCTGGGCAACAAGGCCACGCGCGAGGTGGTCTTCACCTCCGCCGCGATTCCCGACGTCCCGGCCGAGATCTCGCCGGCGTCGGGCGCGACCGGGCAGCCCCGCACGGTGAAGCTGTCGGCAAGGGTCTCCGAGCCGGACGGCGGCGCGGTCACCGCGACGTTCTCGCAGGCGAAGATCCTCCCCGCGAGCATGGGCTGGCAGGGCAAGAGCGACGCCGTGCCGACGACCCTGAGTGTTCCCGGTGAGTCGAACATCGGCGACACCAGGGCTCTGGCGCCCGGCGACGGCGCCATGATCGACGCCCCCACCGCAGGGGGCGTCACCTTCCAACGGTTCGACATCCCGATCCAGGGTCACGTCGACGCTCCCGTGCTGCGGTGGGAGGGTGTCATCGACCCGGAGCGACTGGCGAGGTTGTGGGCGTGGAACACTCAGACGTCCTCGTGGGACCCACTCGCCCGTAGCCGTGGTGCTCTCAGGGGCAACACGGTGCTGACCGCCACCGTCACCGACCGGTACGTCGACGTTCAGCGGGTGCACGTGATGGTCACCGGGGAGGACCCGTTCGCCGACGACATCGATTCCGGAGCCGGGGACCGCTTCAAGGATCCCGCGGACTACGACTTCGCCATCGTCCACATGAGCGACACCCAGTACCTGTCAGAAGGCGCCACGCTGCCGGCGCACTCGGCGGCCGAGCGTGCGGTGTGGGAGAAGGCGTACGGCGACATCCCCCGTTGGATCAGGGACAATGCCGCTGCGCGGAAGATCGCCTATGTCGCAAACACCGGCGACATCACCAACAATAACCTCGCCCAGCCGACCACGCCCGAGAAGCAACAGCAGGCGATCCGGGAGTTCGAGCTGTCCAGCCGCCTGCAGAAGATCCTCGACGACACCGACGTCCCGAACGGCCTGCTCGCCGGCAACCACGACAACTGGTACGGCCACGAGACCGGCCCCAACGCCACCTACAACCAGTACTACGGTCCCGCCCGGTACGCAGCAGCCAGCCAGAACTGGAAGAACGGTGCGTACGGCGGCCCGTGGCGCGAGGGCGACAACGAGAACCACTACGACCTGTTCTCCGCGGGCGGTCGTGACTTCGTGGTCGTCGCCTTGTCGTACGGCATCAACAAGGAGGAGGCCAGGTGGGCCGACTCCATCTTCAAGCGGTACCCGGACCGCAACGGGATCCTGCTGTCCCACGACTACCTGAACGCGAGCATCCAACGTGACGGGCGCACCGGCCAGTTCGCCGACCCCGACGGCTCGTCGCTCTTCAAGCAGATCGTCCAGCCCAACCCCAACGTGTTCCTCATCCTCGCCGGCCACGTCCATGGAGTCGCCACCAACGTCAAGCCACAGGTCGGCCAGGTGGTCGGCAACGGCGTCGTCGAACTGATGGCCGACTACCAGTCCTACAGCGTGACGGCAGGCCGGGTCGGTCTCACCGAGGTCGGCGGCTACAACCCCACCGACCCGCTCAACTTCGGCGCGAGCTTCATGCGGTTGCTACAGATCGACGTGGATCGCGCCGAGTTGAAGGTGAGCACCTACTCGCCGTTCCTGAACGACTTCGGCGCCACCGAGTTCGACCCCGGCCTCCGCTACGACGGGCACGAGGACAACATGGTGCTTCCGATCGATCTGAACAGCCGGACCACCACGTTCAAGTCCGATGTGCTGGCGCTCTACACGCCGACGGAACTGATCGGCCAGACGTCGGTGCCCTCCGGCGAGGTGGCGTCGGTGACCTGGGCGAAACTCGGGCCGGCCACCCCGTACGCCTGGATCGTGACGGCACGCTCGACCAGCGGCGGCATCACCGCGTCCCAGCCGAGCGTCTTCGTCACAGCCGACGTCAATGGCGGCCCCGGACCATGGGGGCCCGACGCTCCGCTCTTCCCCTACTTCCCAGAGCGGTCCAAGACCGCGCCAACCGAACGATGACACAGGCTCGGCCCACACTGTAAGGGCCCGCGCGTAGTGGCGTCTCTCGCGCCACTACGCGCGGGCCTGCCCGTTTCGCAGGCCACTGCCGTGGTCTCCTCGGCGACGAGCGCCGCGATCCGCCCGGGAGGCAGCCGGCGGCCGGCACTCGAGCGGGACAGTGCACGGAGACCAGGGGCGAGGATCTGAAATCTTGATCCCTTCCGTGCCCGGAGAAGCTAACCTGTTGCCACCTCTGTCCCACTGAGGTAAGCATTCGATTCGGATACGGCGCCGTGGTGATGCGATGACCGGAACAAGCCTTGAGCGACGGTTCAGGCCGTGGGTCGACGTGATCGGTGATTCCCTGGCTTCCCCTTCAACCGGTTTCCCGGTGGACCTGCTCCTCGAGACCTTCCAGTCCTCCTTTCCGTGCGTGGTGTCCACCTGGCAGTGGCGCGACGGTGACGGGAGCTACGGCTTCCACCTGAACGAGCCTGTTCCGGGCTGGCCTCGTCCGGATGCGATGGGCGTGTGGGCCGAGATGATGACCCGGCATCCGCTGATCAGGTGGTTCGCCGTGACCCAGGACCCTACGGCGACGTCGATCGGACGGGTGCCGCAGAACGCGGAGAACAAACGAGCTCTTTCGTTTCTCCGCGCGGAGCTGCTGGACGACGGCTTCGAGCAGCAGATCTCGATTCCTTACCGGATCTCGCGTGCGGCGACGTACCGCGCCTTCGTGATAGCGAAGTCCGGCCAGGACTTCTCCGACGAGGACGTCAGTCTGGCGCGCAGAGTCCAGCCCCTGCTGTGCCTGTTGGCTCGCCAGGCCAACGTTCTCGATGAACGTGCCGCAGGAAAACCTGACGTATCCCCGACCGCTGTGTCTCTCGGACTGACCGGTCGTCAGCTCGCTGTCCTGCAGTTGCTGGCCGAAGGGCTCACCGCTGAGGCGATCGCCCGGCGACTGGCGATCTCCCCGCGGACGGTGCATGTCCACCTGGACCATCTTTATCGCAAGCTCGGTGTTCGCGACCGCCTCAGGGCAGTGCTCGTTGCCCGCGAGTGCGGCCTGGTTCTGGCGGGGGGACAACCGCGACGAGTAGCCGAGCCCCCTCAACCGACGGATCACTCACTCGTTCGCGACGTCGTCGGTCAGCGATTCGTGGCGTGGCGCCCGGGCATCGGCAGTCTCAGCATTGCCGGCACTCCGTGACACGCCGGTCGTCGGTACGCCGGGTGTCCCCGAGGTGAGTCCTCTCAGGGGCCGGTTGGTGTCGGACACTACCGGCGAGACTTCGGGCACGCGCGATGTCCACGAGCGAGTCCGGAGGCCCGCATGCGTATGGTCTTTCGTCCGATGGGTCTCGTCTACTGTGCGACCGGTCGGGGGAGGGGTTGATGTGATTCGGGAACGGAAACGTGTGGCTGGTGACCGAGGCCCGAAGGTGCGGGGACATACGTGGGCGTGGCCACCGCCCCGGTCACCGCGCGACCGAGGAGTCCGCGGAGCTCCTGGCCCGGATGAATCTGCAACTCGTCCCACAGCCGGCGGCGGTAGCACTGGTACGCCTTGTACGCCTCGGCGAGGTTCCCCTCGGCAAGATGGGCCTGCATCAGTGAGCGTTGCGCAGTTTCCCGCAGCGGGTCCGCTGTCACCGCCATCATCGATGCCGTCACGGCTTCGGCGAACCGCTCTCGCACGATGAGCTGACAGACGAGGGCCTCCAGGCCGTGCAGCACACTCTGACGAACCGACTCCCGCTCGAGCGAGATCCAGTCGTCGTACCAGCCGGGCAGGAGGTCGAGGCTGTCCACGCTCTCGGGAAGAACGCTCAGGTCGGCCGGCGTGGGGTTGCCCACGATCAGCCGTCCTGCCCACGAGGTCACCAGGGACACGTCGATGGCGACACCCTCGCGCAGTGACAAGCAGTTCTTGTCAGCGTCGATGATGTCGATGCCGGCCTTGTTGAGCCGCCACAGTGCCGAACGTAGATTTCCGGCGGCGCGTTCGTCCTCGCCGACCGGCCAGAGTGCGCCGGCAACCGCCCGCCGGGACAGCCGGCCCTTCCTCAGTGCGACCAGCACGAGCAGTCGTTTGCTTCCCTCGGGAACGTCGAAGCGCCTTCCCTGGTGGCGGAAGTACGGTCCCCCGAACAGATGAAGGATTCCGTCCGGCGCTTGTTCGTCGGTCAGTTCGTCGATCAAAGATGTGAACATGAGATGTCCTGATGAGAGATCGAATGGAGGACCGACGAGTCAGTCATCCGGGTGGCAGGCGCACCGCTTGAGAAACTGGGCGGCAGATTCGGCGATCGCGCCGGTCGCGCTGTCGATGTCGCGATACCGGGCAACCGTGTCCGGTCCCGGGGCAAGCAGTTCGGACCGGCTCATCACAGTAATCATCGGTGCGTTCGGCTGATTCTCGATACGCAGGATCCAGACGGCTGCCGACGGCTTCGATTGCTCGGATTGCTTCGTCATGGAACGACGATCTTTGCGAACCGTCACGCATCCGTCGCGAGTTCGACACCACAGTTCGGTTTTCCCGCGGTCGTGAAGTCCAGGGTCGAGCACCTGGTCTGGGCAACGCCCGTGGCGATCTCACACTGCCGGCCCACCACCACCCCCCAAGATCTTCCCGTCACGATGACGGCGGGCCCCGAGGGCTGTCAAGTACCAGGGCTCGATGTGGAAAACGCCTTCGCCGCGCGCCCGTAACGGTGGGGTGACGGCCGCCGGTTTCGCTGGGCCTCGTGACGGACTACGCGGCGATCCGTGGTGCATCGCTCTCCTTGCGCGACCTGTTCAAGGAGCACATCACCGACGACCCCGACGCCACGCTCAACGGCGTCCCGGTCGACCTGCGCTCGCCGCGGGAGCTCGAGGTCGCCGTCGTCACCGACGCGCTGTCGGTGTGGCTCTACCGGGTGGTGCTGCAGCCCGACCTGGCCAACCAGTCCGGACGGCGGATCTCGCCGCAGGAGACCGAGCGCCGGTCGACGTCGCTGCAGCTGCACTACCTGGTCGCCCCCATGCACTCGGCGGTCCTGACCGAGCACACCCTGATGGGCCGCGCCATCCAGGTGGTGCGTGACCATGCGCAGCTCGGCGGGAGTTCACTGCGCGGGGCCCTGGCCGGTACGCCGACGACGATGAAGCTCAGCATCGAGATGTCCGGCACCGCGGAGCAGAACACCCTCTGGTGGTCCCTGCAGAGCCAGCAGCGCGCCGCGTTCAGCCTGATCGTGGACGGCGTGAGCATCGACTCGCACCTGGCGCCGTCCGCCGGTCCTCCGGCGCTGTCCCGGCACTCCGGCTACGCGCAGATCGTGGGGGTCACGTGAGCACCCCCGTCACCGGCGTCACGACCGTCGCCACCTCGGCCCGCACCTACGCGGTGGCCGGTCGGGAGGAGACGCTGGACGCCGTCCTGGTGATCGTGCCGCTGGTGCGGGCCGCAACGGGCCGGCCGTTCCCGGCCCGGGCGGCTCAGCCGTCCGTCCGCACCGGTCATCCGCACGCCCGGGCCCGGATCGCTTCCGGAGGGTTCCTGGTGGTCGCCGGGCGGCCCGATCTCGTGCTGCGATCGTCGGTGCCGTTCACCACGATCACCGTGGAACTGGCGGTGCCGGGGGAGCCGGTGATCCGCCGCGACTTCTCGGTGCCGACCGGCGCGCCGCTGCCGGTGCACATGCCTGCCTGGGAACTGGACGATCCGGTACGTACGATCACCGGCACGGTCCGGCGCGTCGGTTTCCCCTTCCCGGTGGTTCCGGCCGCCACCGTCACCGCCGGAACGGGAGTGGCCGGCGCACCCTTCGCCCTCGCGCTGCGTACCCCGCTGGCTCGCGACCACGCTGCCGGGCTCGTCGTCCGGGAGTGCACGCTCACCGCGGGCCCGGTCACGACGCTGGCCGAGCCGGTGGTCGCGGGCGCCGTCAGCGTCGTCCTCGCCAGTTCGGCGGGAATCGGAGCCGGGACCGTCCTGGAGTTCGGTGCCGCCCCGGTTCGCGAGCACGTCGTCGTCCAGGGGCCCGGACCCGATCCGGGGCAGGTGTTGCTGCGGAGCCCGGTCGTGCACAGCGCCCCTGGCGGCGCCCCGGTCACCGGCCACGGCGTCACGCTCACCGGACCGTCTCCGGTGCTCACCCGGGCACCGCGAGCGGGGGACGGCGTTCTGCTGCTCGACTCGCCGCTGACCGGGCTGACGAGCACCGCCGCCGTCCGGATCGACGACGGCACCAGCAGCGAGATCCGTTCCCCACATGCGGTTTCGGACCTGGGCGGCCACGTACGGCTGGCCGGCGTCCGCAACCTCGCCGCACTCCAACTGACCGCGACCGGCCCCGCCGGAACCGGGCCCGCCCTCACCACCGCGATCGATCCGGGCGGCGGCCCGATCATCGTCGACCTCGCCACCCCGTAAGACTCACGAAGGAACCGTCATGGTCGAGTACCTCGCTCCCGGTGTGATCGTCCAAGAGGTCAACTCCGGTCCAAGCCCCATCCAGGGTGTCGGCACCAGCACCACCGGGTTCGTCGGCCTGACCCGGCGCGGTCCGATCAGCGGTCGCCCACTGCTGATCACCGACCACGGCAGTTTCGTCCGAACGTTCGGCGGGGCGCTGCCCCCGGACCCGATGCTGGACGGCTTCCGCGACCTGCCCGACGGCGTTCGCGGCTTCTTCGCCAACGGTGGCCGCCGGCTGTACGTCTCGCGCGTGGTACCGGGCGGAGCGACCGTCGCGACCGCCGCGCCGACCGGCGGCGTCACCACCACGACCCGGTCAGCCGTACTCCGCAACGCCACCACTGCCCAGCTCACCGGTCTGCTGCGCGGGATCGGGGTGGGCACCACGCTGCAGTTGCGGACCGAGCGAGACGGCATCGAGGTGCTCTCCGACGTCGTCACGGTCACCGCCACCGACGCCGGCACCCGGACGGTCACCGTCGGCGCCGCGTTCTCCACCACGGTCGACTTCCCCAGCGGGGCAGGGGTTCTCACCGGTTCTACCGGTCTCGGCGCCGACGGGGCGATCACCGGAACGGCGACCCCGGCCGTCTCGGCGATCGCCTCGATCCAGTTGGCCGCCCACGATCCGGGCTCCTGGGGCCGGGACCTGCAGGTCACCGCCACCCAGGAGGCCGCTGCGCGCACCGAGTTCGTTGCCATCGACTCCGCGGCGGTGGGCGACACGAAGCTCCGGGTGCTCAACGCGGCCGGCTTCTATCCGGGTGCGTGGATCGAGATCGACACCGGCGCCGACAAGTTCTACCGGCCGGTCCTGTCGGTGGCCGGCTCCGTCCTCACCGTCGACGGACCCGCTCCGGGAGCCACCGACTACGACCCGGCCGGCGCAACGCCCACCCGGGTGTCCTCGTGCGAGTTCGGCCTCGCCGTCAGCTACACCGACGCCGCCGCCAGAACGACTGTGTCCGAACGGTTCTCGGGCATGACCATCGCCCAGGTCCCCGGTCGCTACTTCCGCGACGTGCTGGCCGGCTCGAACCTCGTGGTCTACGGCGACGGGACCACCACGCTGCCGGCCGACCCGGCGAGCAGCGACCCGTTCAGCTTCCCGGCCGGAACCTTCGGCGGGGCGATCACCTTCGGCACCGGCGGCAGCGACGGCACGTCCGCCCCGGTCGCGTCCGACTTCGTGGGCACCGATCCCGGGCCCGGCCGGCGCAGCGGCCTGCTCGCGCTGGAGGAGGTCGACGAGGTGGCGATCCTGGCCGCCCCCGGGGTGTCCGACCAGGGAGTACAGCTCGCGCTGATCGAGCAGTGTGAGCTGCTGATGGACCGGTTCGCCGTCCTGGACCCGGTGCCGGGGACCGCCGGGCAACCGGCGACGCTGACCCAGATCACCGACCAGCGCAACCTCTACGACAGCAAGTACGCCGCGCTCTACTACCCGCGGGTGCTGGTCGCCGACGACCGCACCGGCGCGCCGCGGGCGATCGGCCCGAGCGGGCACATCTGCGGGGTGTACGCCCGTACCGACAACACCCGCGGTGTGCACAAGGCGCCGGCGAACGAGGTGATCGGCGGGGTCCTCGGTTTCGAGGCGGTGATCTCCAAGGGCCAGCAGGAGATCCTGAACCCGGTCAACGTCAACGTGCTGCGCGACCTGCGCACCCAGCACCGCGGCCTGCGGATCTACGGCGCCCGCTGCCTGACCAGCGACCCGATGTGGAACTACATCAACGTCCGGCGGCTGTTCATCTTCCTCGAGGAGTCCCTCGACGAGGGCACCCAGCCCTACGTGTTCGAGCCGAACGACGAACGCCTGTGGGCACGGATCCGTGACAGCGTGACGATCTTCCTCACCCGGATCTGGCGGGACGGCGCCCTGATGGGATCAAAGCCCGAGGAGGCGTTCTTCGTTCGCTGCGACCGCAGTACGCACAGCGACGACGACATCCTCAACGGCCGCCTGATCATGGAGATCGGCGTCCGCCCGGTCCGCCCGGCGGAGTTCGTCGTCATCAGGATCGGCCAGTGGCTCGGCGGCTCGTCCGTCCAGGAACTCTAGAACGCTCGCGACAACGCACGGAGAAGGTGACCAGGCATGGCAGTCGGAGATCGGGTGGATCCCTACCGGGGGTTCAACTTCCGGGTCGAGATCGGCAACGGCGGTGAGGAGGTCGCGGCCTTCCGCGAGGCGAGCGGCATGAACTTCACCATCGACCCGGTGGAGTACCGGGCCGGCAACTCCCCGGATCTGCATCCCATCAAGGAGTTCGGGATGCGCAAGTTCCAGAACCTGTCGCTGCGGCGGGGGATCACCACCGAACCCACGTTGTGGCAGTGGTTCGCGAACGTCTCCAGCGGGGTCGCGGACCGGCGCGACGGCGCCGTCGTACTGCTGGACGAACTCCACAACGACGTCCTGCGCTGGAAGTTCACCAGCGGCTGGATCTGCAAGTGGGAGGGCCCGGCCTTCAACGCCATGCAGAGCGAGATCGCCATCGAGGCCATCGAGATCTGCCTGGAGAAGTTCGAAATGGTCGCGGTGTAGCGCATGGAACTGATGGCCGCACCGGGTGTCCGGGTCGAGCTGGTCGACCCGCCGCCGCCGGTACAGCCGGGCCGGGTGGACGTGCTCGGCCTGGTCGCCGTGTGCGAACGCGGGCCGGCCGGGGTCCCGGTGCGGATCAGCTCCTGGCGGATGTTCACCGACCTGTTCGGCTTCTTCATCCCGAACGGGCTGGGGGCGTACGCCGCGAAGGCCTTCTTCGACAACGGTGGTTCGCTCGCATACGTGGTCCGGGCGGTGGCGCCGGAACACACCACCACCCTCGCCGCGGTGCAGCCGGCGGATCGGCGTACGTCGGTGGTACTGGCGCTGGACGGGCTCGTCCCCGGCGGCTCGGCCACGCTCGGCGGCCCGGCCACCGGATCGCACCAGCATCTGGTGACGGCGGTCGACCCGGTGGGGATGACGGTCACCTGGGACCGGCCGTTGGCGCTCGAGCTCGACCCGGTCACGAACGGGCCGATCACGGTGGCCAGTGGCGGAGGGGTCGCCTCGGCCGGGTTCGCCGACGCCGCCGGTACGCCCGTGCTGGTGGTCAGGGCGTACGGCCCGGGCAGCGCCGGCAACCGGCTGACCGTACGGGTGAGTGGCGGCCGTCGCAGCGCGGCGGTCACGCTCGCGGTGGGAACCGCCGCGGCGCTGCCGGTGTCGCGGGTCGACGGGTTCACCACCGGTTCCCTGGTGCGGTTCAGCCAGACCACCCCCACGCCGATCACCCGCTGGCAGGTGCTCGACGGCGTGGACGGTGTCACCCGGGTGCTCCTGCTGCGGGCGCCGCTGCCGACCGGGGTGGGCGGGTTCGACCTGAGCCGGCCGATCACCTGCGAGACGGACTCGTTCACGCTCGGCGTCTCCGACCGCGGCCATCTGCTGGAGGTGCACTCCGATCTGGTCCTGGTGCCGGGACATCCGCGGTACGCGCTGGACACCGTGGCCGCGTCCAGCCGGCTGATCCGGCTGGAGCTGCCTCCGGGCGGCCCGCCGCTCGTCCCGAGCCATCCGGCGGCGGCGCTGTCCGCCACCGTGACGGGGGACCCCGCGACGGCCGTGCTGACCGGCGGCCGGGACGGGAGCGCGGGAATGACCGTGACCGACCTGCTCGGAGCCGACCTGGCCGCGAGTGAGAGCGCCGATCCGTCAACCCTGTATGGGCTGAGCGTGCTCGGCGTGCTGTCCGAGCCCGGGATCATCGCCATCCCCGACCTGGTCGCGGGCCCGGTCGCCGCGAAGGTCACGCTTCCGCCGCCACTGCCGGACCCGTGCGACCCGTGTGCGCCGCCGGCCCGGCCGGTGCCGATCACGTCGGCCGCGGTGACCGAGGCCGGCGCGGTCTTCGACGACGACGCCATCGCCGCCGCCCAGCAGCTGGTGATCGAGCACTGCGAACGGCTCGGCGACCGGCTGGCGCTGCTCGATCCGCCGGCCGGGCGCCGTCCGCTGGACGTGGGTCAGTTGCGCGGATGGCGCGCGCGGTTCGACAGCTCCTACGCCGCTCTGTACGCACCCTGGATCAGCGTGATCGACCCCCTGGCCGCACGGGGCACCGCACAGGGCAGGCAGAACAGGCGGTTGCCGCCCAGCGGGCACCTGGCCGGACTGATCGCCGGGACCGACGCCGACGTCGGCCCGTGGCGTGCTCCGGCCAACCGGGTGATGCAGTGGGCGGTCGCCGCCGACTCCGACTTCGGGGACGACGCCCACGCGATCCTGAACAGCGAGGGCGTGAACGTGCTGCGGCCTAAGCCGGCTCGCGGGATCGTCTGCCTGGGCGCGCGGACTGTGAGCTACGACCCGGCCTGGCGCAACCTCAACGTCCGGCGGCTGTTCCTCTACGCGCGGCGGGTGCTGTCCGGTGCGCTGGCCTGGTCGGTGTTCGAGCCGCTGGACGACGCGCTCATCGGCCTGGTCGACACCGTGCTGGCCGGGTTCGCCGAAGGGCTCTACGCCGCCGGCGCCCTGGCCGGGGCGAGCGACGTCGAGTCGTACCGCATCAGCTTCGACGGCACCGACCGGGTCGGCGGCATTCTCTCGGCGGAGCTGAGCCTGGCCGCCGCCCGCCCGAACGAGTTCATCCTGCTCCGGGTCGCCCGGACCCAGGACCGGCTGGAGTTCGCCGACAGCAGCGCCGCCGGCGCCGTCACCCCGGACAACCCGGCCGTGCCGTTGACCGGTTCACTCACCGGGCTGACCGGACCCGGAGGCACGCCATGACCGCCGAACGCCCGATCACCGCCGCCAACTTCGTCGTCCGCCTGGTGGAGACGGCGTCACCGGTGTCGGCCGTGCTGTCGTCCATCCTGCCCGCCCCGGACACCGGGTTCTCCGAGTGCAGCGGCCTGGAGGCGACGATGGCGGTGGACGAGTACGCCGAGGGAGGGCGGAACACCGGCGTGCTCAAGTTTCCCGGCCGGGTACGCCATCCCAACCTCAAACTGCGCCGCGGCGTGACCAGTTCGCTGGACCTGTGGCAGTGGCACGAGGACTTCCTGCGTGGCCGTGGGCGACGGCGCGACGGGATCATCCAGCTGCGCAACGACGACGGCGACGTGGTCCGGTCGTGGCGCTTCCAGCGCGGCATCCCGGTCCGCTGGGCCGGCCCGCCGGTGAACGCGCTCGGCAGCCAGATCGCCATCGAGGAACTCGAGATCGCGCACGAGGGACTGATCGTGCGCTCGCTCGGGGTGGCGGGTGAGATCGCGGCCACCATCTCCTCGGTGGCCGAGTCGTTCGGGCGGCTGTGATGGCAGGCCCCGACGAGCAGTTCGAGGTCGGCGAGATCGACCTGCGGATCCAGCCGGTGGACGACCGGACGCTGCTCTCACCCGACGTCCTGGACCGGGTGGTGAGCGCGGTGATCGCCAGGCTGGACGAACGCGAGCGCACCCAGGCGGGCGCGAAGTCCGACCGTGCGATGTGGAACTCCGTACGGAAGGAGGGCTGAGTCGTGGCCCTGGCCCGCGCGCAGTTCTACCGCCTGCCCTCGCCCGGGGCGACCGAGGGCGGAAAACGGCTGAAGGTGCAGTTCAACCCGACCGACTACACCCTGACGAAGACCAACCAGCTTGCCGAGATCGGCGTTCCGGGGCTGGACTCTCCCATCCTGCAGTTCGTCCGCGGCCAGACCGAGACGATGAAGCTCGACCTGTTCTTCGACGCCACCGAGGAGGGCACCGGTCCGCAGGTGAAGGCGGTGACCGAGAAGACCGACGACTTCTACGACCTGGTGAAGATCGACAACAACACGCACGCACCGCCGATCCTGCTCTTCACCTGGGGAGGTACGGCGTTCCCGGGGCGGATCCGCAACGGCTTCAAGTGCGTGTGCTCCTCGGTCACGCAGAAGTACACGTTCTTCTCCGAGACCGGCCTGCCGCTGCGGGCCACGCTGTCGGTGGAGCTCAAGGAGTACAAGACCCTCACCGAGCAACTGCAGCAGCTCAACCTCAAGTCCAGCGACCACACGAAGTCCGACGTGGTGGGCGCCCGGGACACGATCGCCTCGGTGGCCCAGCGCGCCTACGGCGGAACGGGTTCGGACTGGCGGCGGATCGCCGAGGCCAACGGGATCGACGACCCGTCGGCGATCCCGCCCGGCGCCATCCTGCGGATCCCGCGAGGTGACCAGTGACCGCACCGGTGATCGAGCTCGACGAACCCGGACAGCCCTTCTACGCGCCCGCGTTCCGGGTCGCGCTGCTCGGTGCGTCGCCACACAACGGCGGCAAGCCGGGCAGCAAGAAGGGCGGCACGCCGCTGGATCCGCGGATCGTCCGGGACATCATCGAGGTCACCTTCGAGGACCGGATCGACGCGGTGGACTCGTTCACCCTGGTGCTGAACAACTGGGACGCCGGCCGGCTGGCCACGGCGTATCTCGGAAAGGACGCCGACGCGGCGCTGTGGCAGCTGATCCAGCCGGGCAACGAACTCCAGCTGTCGATGGGGTACACCGGCAGGCAGTCGGACCTGCGGGTGATGACCACCGGCTACATCACCGCCCTGGACGCGGAGTACCCCGAGACCGGCGCGCCCCGGCTGACCATCCGCGGGCTGAACGTGCTGGATCGCCTGCGTGGCAAGCAGTTCACCTGGGGCTGGCCGTCGGGCAAGGACCAGGGCGTCACCGACAGCCAGATCGCGAAGTCGCTCGAGCCGCCGCCGGACACCGCCTCCGGACGCCCCGGCCTAGGTGTCGCGGTCCGGACCGATCCGCAGGCCGCTCAGCTCGAACCGGTACTGCCGTCGATGATGATGGTCAACGAGTATCCGATCGTGTTCCTGATGCGCCGGGCCCGGGCGCGCGGCTACGACGTCTTCCTCGGCCGTGACGCCGCGGGGAAGCCGGAGCTGTACTTCGGGCCCAGCCGCCGGATCCGCGACCGTACCTACCGCCTGGTCTACGGGCAGAGCCTGGTCAGCGCCAAGGCCGCCATCCAGACGGCGAAACAGCTGAAGTCGGTGACCGTCCTCGGCTGGGACCGGGCCACCAAGAAGCAGCTCAAGGGCGAGTGCACGATCGACGACCCCGCGCTGAAGGACGTGCCACCACAGGTGCGGGAGTTCGCCCGGCGCAACGGGCGCGACGAGGTGATCAGCGACTTCCCGGTGCGGACCGCGGAGCTGGCCCGCAAGCACGCGGTCGAGGTCCTGCAGGCGCAGCGGCTGGAGCAGATCACCGTCGACGGCGCGGTGGTAGGGCTGCCGGACCTGCGCGCCGGCCGGAACGTCGAACTCGGCGGGCTCGGCACGGTGCTGAACGGGCGCTACTTCCTCACCAGTACCAAGCACGTGCTCTCCGACACCGGTTACCGTACGACCTTCTCGGCCAGGCTGGAGCACACGACATGAGCATGCAGCCGACCCCGGGGACGCAACCGGGAAAGATCTACGGCGTCGTCATCGGCCAGGTGGCGGCCGTCGGCACGGACAAGCATCTGGGCGAGGTCGAGGTGACCATCCCGGCACTGGGCGACGGCTACCACAACTGGGCGCCGGTGGCCGCGCCGATGGCCGGCCACGACCGCGGCTTCTTCGCGATGCCCGAGGTCGGCGACGAGGCCGTGATCATGTTCGAACAGGGCGACGTCAGCTTCCCGATCGTGATGGGCTTTCTCTGGAACGGCAAGGACGCAACACCGTCCACCGCACCGCGCGAACGGATGATCCGTTCGCTGAACGGCCACACCATCCGGTTGATCGACTCCACTCCCACGCCCGAGGGCAACCGGGGCGCGGTCGTGGTGGAGGACGCGGCCGGCAGCCAGGTCGTGCTCGCCGACGGCAAGGTCACGATCAGCTCGAAGGGCATCCTGGAGTTGCGGGGCACCGTCATCGTGCTCACCAGCTCCGGTGTCAGCCGCGTGGTCAGCCCGACCGGCAACACGATCTGACTCGGCGAACCCGTGACGGCGGGGTGACAGCACACCGGCACGGTTGGTCCGTGGCTCGCATCGACATCCCGCTCTCGGTCAACGTGCAGCACGCACTCGACCTGCCGCCGTGTGCCAAACTCCGCATCCCGCAAGGGAAACCCCTCACCCTGACGTTGCCGACCGGCGGCAGCATGCAGGCGATCACGGACCTGTCCAAGGGCATCCCGAGCGACTGCGCCACGTCGATGAACATCATGGTGCAGGTGGCTCCGCTGCTGGCCGCGATCGACTGCCCGCTGAAGATCCTGGGGGTGATCGGACCGCTGATGGAGGTGATCGGCGCCCTCACCAGCGGCGACCTGCTCGGCGCGGGCAAGGCGATGGAGAAACTCACCCCGGCCGTGGAGAAGCTGGCACCCTGCCTGGGGCTGGTGATTCCGGGCGGTTCGATGGTGCCGTTCGTCAAGGATCTGCTCTGCCTGGTCCGGGCATCCCTGAACTGCGTACTCACCAACCTGCGTTCGGTGCAGGAACTCCTGAACGGCAGGCAGGCACTGCTGAGTGTCTCCACCAGTGACGCGGAGCTCGAGGTCGCCAACTGCACCAAGGACAACGCGGACGCCCAGCTCGCGGCGATCGGGCAGGCGATCGACCCGATCGCGGCGGTCCTCGGCCTGATGGCCCCGCTGTTCGAGATCGCCCAGCTGGAGCCGATCAAACTCGAGGTGGCCGGGATGTCCTCAGACGACCTGGAGACGCTGAACACCACCGTCACCGTGCTCGAGGCGGCCGTGACCGCGATCGACGACATCACCGGCGGCATCTGTGCCGGATGACCGCCGCGACTTCCTGGGCACGGGCTGGCGATTCCCGTTGTCCGTCAATCCTTCGGGCGGCCTGTCGTGGTCGTCGGGGGAGCGGGACATCGCGGAGTCGATCTGGATCGTGCTGTCCACCGCCCCGGGTGAGCGGGTGATGGAGCCGGAGTTCGGCTGTGGCGCACACCAGCTGCTGTTCGACAACGACACCGCCGCCACCCGGGCCGAGATCGCGCACCACGTCACCACCGCGCTGGTCCGCTTCGAGCCCCGGATCGACGTTCTCGACGTACGGGTGGACGACGCGGGTGCGAGCGACCTCGACGCCCTGCTGGTGTCGGTCGACTACCGAATCCGCGCGAACAACGCGCTCCACAACCTCGTCTACCCGCTGTACGTGACCGAGGGGATGGTGACGTGACCGGACTGCAGGCGCCCAACCTCGACGACCGCGACTTCGCCGCGCTCTTCGCGCAGGCGCGCGCCCTGATCCCGCGGTACATGCCGGAATGGACCGACCACAACCTCTCCGACCCCGGCATCACGCTGATCCAGCTGTTCGCGGCCCAAGCCGAGCAGACGCTCTACCGGATGAACCGGGTGCCGGAGCTCGCGTACCTGAAGTTCCTGCAACTGCTCGGCATCCAGCTCGGCACTGCCACTCCGGCCGGGGTGGAACTCACGTTCACCACCACCGGCCCGACGGTCGACGCGCTCGTGCCCACCGGCACCCAGGTCGCCACCAGCGGGGGCGACAACGGGCCGATCGTGTTCGAGGTGCTGGAGGGATTCACGGCGATCGGCGCGCCGCTGACCGCGGTGCAGACCTACGACGGCACCGGCTTCCGCGACCACTCGGCCCTGCTGACCGTACCTCCCAACGGCGGGCAGGCCAGCCTGGTCAGCACCGGAACCGCGTCCGACGTCGACATCTTCGGCGCGCACGCCCCGGTGGGCGCGGCGCTGATGCTCGGCTACACCACGCCGGGCGCCTTCACCGCCAACCCGATCACCCTGTACGCCACCCTGCCGCCGCTGCCGGGTGGCGACGTCGTACGTGCGGGCGACGACGCCCGGCCCGGCTCACCGGCGGGCCGGATGTGGGCCGAGTTCCACGACGGCACCCGCTGGCAGCCGATCGCCATCCTGACCGACGAGACCCAGGCCTTCACCGGCAGCGGCCGGCTCACCGTGGCCGGGCCGGGCATCCGGGCCGCCCGGGTGAAGCTCGGCTCGGTGACGACGTCGCTGTACTGGATCCGCTTCGTCCTGACCGCGGGCGACTACCAGAACCCGCCCCGGCTGCGGGTGCTCGCGCCGAACACGGTGCCGGCGCTGCAGGGCGTCACCTTGCGGGACGAGGTGCTCGGCGGCAGCGACGGGATGCCGAGCCAGGGCCCGTTCACCCTCTCCACCGTCCCGGTCATCCGCGGTGAGGAGCGCGAGGTGGCGCGCGGCGACGGCCGGCTCGTCCGGGTCACCGACCTCGAGCTCCGCGTCGACGAGGGCAGCGGAGCCCAACCCTGGCAGCAGGTTCCGGACTTTCTGGCCTCCGGCCCGGACGACGAGCACTTCGTGCTGGACCGGTTCTCCGGTGACGTCGTGTTCGGCGACGGCCGCAACGGCCGGATCCCGATCGCGAACCCGGCGCATCCCGGCGACAACATCGTGGCCGTGTGGTACCGGGCCGGCGGCTCCGCGGCCGGGAACGTCGGCGCCGGCACGGTGACCAGTCTGCAGACCGCGGCGTTCGGCGTGGCGTCGGTGACCAACCTGGCCGCGGCCTCCGGCGGCGCGGACCCGGAGACGGTCGCCCAGGCCAAGGTGCGCGCCCCGGCCGTGCTCAAGGCCGGCGGCCGCGCGGTCACCGCCGAGGACTTCGAGACCATCGCCCTGCAGACCCCGGCCGCCGTCGGCCGGGTGCACGCGCTCGCGCTGACCGACCCCGGCTTCCCGGGTGTGCCCGTGCCGGGTGCGGTCACGGTGGTCGTGGTGCCGAACTCGCCCGGCCCGGCGCCGGTCCCGACGGTGCACACCCTGCGCGAGGTCTGCGCCGAACTGAACAAGCACCGGCTGATCACCACCCAGGTGTTCGCCACCGGCCCCACCTATCGGCAGGTGCGGGTGGTCGGGGACCTGATCGTCGCGCCGAGCAGCGACCTCACCGTCGTGCAGAACGCGGTGAGCGACCGGCTCACGACCTGGCTGCATCCGCTCACCGGCGGGGACGACGGCACCGGCTGGCCGTTCGGCGGCACGATCTACGCGTCGTCGCTGCTCGGCCTGATCCTGACCACGCCCGGAGTCGCGCGGATCCGGGACAACCAGGTGCTGGTCGAACTCGACGGTGAACGGCAGATGTTCTGCCGGGACGTGGAGATCGGCGTGGGTGAGCTGATCGACGCGCTCACCCCGCAACTGGTGGTCGGCTACCGATGAGCGCGCCGTCGCCCTCGTTCCTGCTCGACCAGCGCGCGGGCTGGCGGCTCGACCCGTCGGTGTCCACCGGCGTCCAGACTGTCAACGGTCCGTTGACACTGAGCCCGCAACCCGCGGCGGCGCAGGTGATCTCGGATCCGTCCGGATCCTTCGGGGGCCTGACCGCACCCACCGGCGTGGCCATCGGGCCGCGCGGGGAGATCCTGGTGCTCGACCGGTCCGGGCACCGGGTGCTGCGCTACGACCCCGGCTCCCGCACGTTCGCACCGCTGGGCTGCCTGACGTCCGATCCGTCGTTGCTGGGTGGGGCCGCCGGGATCGCCGTCACCGGCACGGGCGACGTGGTGTTGGCCGACCCGGTGCTCCGCCGGGTTCTCCTGGTCAGCGGTGACGGCCGTGGGGTGCGGGCCGTCCTCGGTCCGGTGAGCGCTGTCCCGGGCACCCGGCCGGTGCCGAGTTGCCCGGACTGGGTGATCGCCGAGGGTGGGGTTCTGCCCGAACCTCGTTGGCCGGTGGGCGATCTCGCGCCCTGGTCACCGATCGCGGTCGCCGCGGCCGGAACCCGGATCGCCGTGCTGGACGCCGCCCGCGCCCTGGTCGTGCTGTTCGACCAGTTCGGCCGCTGGTGCGCCACCACCGACGGATCGGGCGCCGGTCTGCCGCCCCTGTCCGAGCCGATCGCCGTCGCGCTCGACCTGCACGGCCGGATCTACGTACTGGAGAAGGGCCGGCCGTCCGTACGCCAGCTCGGTCCGGACGGGGTGGCGATCGCCGACCTCGACTCGCCTGCGTCCGTACGGCAGGACTTCCGCCCGGTGCTGGTGGCGGTCGACGCCGACGGGCGGCTGTGCGTCTCGGACCGGGCCGGCTGCCTGCTGCTCGGAGACCCCGGAAGTCCCGGAAGTCCCGGTGGGCTGGCGCCCTGCGACTCGGGGCTGGACAGTGCGGTGTCCGGCCTGGCGTTCGACTCCAGCGGCAGCCCCGTGCTGGTGGACCAAAGCCGGCAGTGTGTCGTACGGCTGTCCGACGGCGGCGGATACCCACGGCGAGGAGAGGGGCGGACCGAACCCCTGGACTCGGGCTGGACGGCGCGGGTCTGGCACCGGATCGAGCTGACCGCCTGCATCCCGGCGGGCACGTCGGTACGGATCGACACGCTTACCGCGGAGGCGCCGTTCGACGCAGACACCGTTGAGGCGCTGCCACCGGACCGCTGGGTGACCGGACCCGAGTTTCGTACGAGTACCGGTGACGGCGGCCCGGAGACGGTGGACCAGCTGATCCGGTCCGCCGGCGGGAGGTACCTGTGGCTGCGGATCGTCCTCTCCGGCGACGGCAGCACCACCCCGGTGGTCGAGTCGCTGCGGGTGGAACTCCCGCGGGACACCAGCACCCGCTTCCTCCCCGCCGTCTACACCGCCGACCCGGCCGCCGGTGACTTCACCCAGCGCTTCGTCGCGCTGTTCGACACCATGACCGCGACCATCGACCGGCATCTGGACCGGCTGCCCGCGTTCCTCGACCCCTGGGCCGTACCGGACGGTGAGCACGGCCTCGGCGGAACCAGCGAGTACGGCGACTTCCTCAGCTGGCTGGCCGCGTGGGTCGGCGCCGCGAACGATGCCGGGCTGCCCACCCGGACCCGCCGCGCCCTGATCGCCCGGGCGGCCGACCTCTACGCCCGGCGCGGAACCCCCTCGGGCGTGGCCGACTTCGTCGGGCTGTTCAGCGGATCGACGGTCCGGGTGCTGGAGCAGTACCGGCTGCGGCACTGGGCGTTCGCCGGCCGTACCCAGCTCGGCGTGGACCAGCTCTTCGGTCCGTCCATCGTCGGACGGTTGCAGCTCGACGTCTTCTCCCGGATCGGCGAGTTCACCCTGGTCGACACCGGTGACCCGGCGCTGGACCCGTTCGCGGTGCACGCCCACCGGTTCACCGTGTTCCTGCTGCCGCACGCGGACACCACGCCGGACGACGCGCAGCGCTGGGCCCAGCTCGCGATCGAGCTGGCCAAACCGGCGCACACCGTGGCCGACCTGGTGCTCGTCCGCGCGCGGATGTGCGTGGGCCGGCAGGCCACGATCGGCTTCGACACCGTGATCGGCGGGCTGCCCGAACCAGGGGAGAGCCGGCGCCTGGGCGACGGCTTCGTGCTGGCCGGGGAGCCGGTCCCACCCGGCGGCGCCCTGGTCGGCACGCACCGGCTCGGCGGCGCCGCGACGTGATCGTGACGGGCGGGCGACGCTGACCGGGTTGGCTGCCGTACAGAACCAGCGAGAAGGAGATGGGCCGGGATGGCAACTCTTTCCCAGCACGCCGGATGTGGCTGCGGCAGTCACGCGACGAGCTCCGTACACGATCCGCACTGTGCGAGCTGCCCGCCCGCCCAGCTCGGCCGCAACACCTACTTCACCGGGAAGCTGCTGCTGGACCGCGACTTCCAGATCGAGCAGGACTTCTTCCGCGGAAAGCACCTGCGCCACAACCGCTACCAGCACGGCAGCGGCATCGGCTGCGGGCTCGAGGTGGAGCCGCACCCGACGGTGGGCTGCCGCGACACCTACGTCGTGGTGCGGCCAGGCCAGGCTCTGGACTGCTGTGGTCAGGAGATCGTGCTCGCGCGGCCGGAGGTGGTGCCGCTGGCCGAGCTGGTGAAGCAGGCGTGGGCGGCCGAGCACGGCGACGACCCGATGACCGGCACACACACCATCCAGCTGTGCGTGCAGTACGCCGAGTGCGCCACCGAGGACGTGCCCGCCGTCTACGCGGACTGCAGCTGTGACGACGCCTGCCGGCCCAACCGGATCGTCGAGTCCTACCGGTTCCAGGCCCGCATCGACCCGCCGGCGCCGCCGCCACCCGCACCGGCCAGGCTGACCTGGGACGCCACGATCGCCGTGGCCGGAGTCGCCGGGATCGCGGTGAACCCGGACCAGGACCGGCTCTACGTGGTCACGGCGGGCGCCACCCCCAGCCTGCTGCAGTACGACACCGCCAACGGTTCGCTGCTGGCCTCGCGGACCCTGCCGGCCGATGGGCTCGACGTACTGGCCGGTGAGGACTCGGTCTACGTGGCGGTGCGGGACGCCGACGGTGTGCTGGTGGTGGACCCGGCCGACCTCGGCGTCGTCCGCAACACCCTGCCCCTCGCGGGGGCACCCACCGGCGTGGTCCAGCTGGCCGGACTCCCCGGTGGCGGGCTGCTCGTGCTGGACTCCGGAGCGGCCACCGTCACGGCCTGGTCGGACGCGATCGACACGGCCGGAGCGGACCTGACCACGGCCCAACTCGCCACCGCCACGGTGGCCGCCGCGCCGTCCGCCCTCACCGTGCTGGGCGACGGGAGCGGCTGGGCCACCGCCCATCCGAGCGGTGAGATCAACCTGATCGCCGCCGCCACGCCGGGCACCGCCACCGGCGCGGCCTTCACCGGCGCCCCCGAGCGGCTCGCCGCGTGGAGCGGTACGACGACTGCCGGGGCCGCGGCCGAGTACCTGGTGGTCGGTGACGCCACGGCGGGCACCGTCCAACTCGCGGCCGTCGATCTCACCGCCGGAACGGTCACCGCCACCGGTGCCGCCGCCTCCCTGGGTGGGACGCCGCTGGGACTCGGCGTCCCCGCAGGCGGATGGAGGGCGCTGGCCTCGATCCAGCCCGCGACCGGCCCGGCCGCGATCGTCGCGATCGACCTGGTGGCGTTGCGGGATTCGGGTTCTGCCGTCGGCGTACCCGTGACCATCGGCGCCACCGGTGGGGACATCGTCGCGCTCGGCACCACCGCATACGCCGCCTTCACCGGCCCGGCCGGCCACCCCGAGCAGGGCGGCGTCGCGGTCGTCGCCGTCACCGAGAACGACTGCGGCGCGCACCTTCGCGGCGGGCCCTGCCCGGAGTGCGACCAGCCCGAGTGCCTGGTGCTGACCACGGTCCGCGACTACGAGACCGGCGCCGTCTTCACCGGCGACACGCTGCTCACCACCGACCGGGTGAACCTGCCCAGCGTCGCGCAGCTGACCGCCGCGGTGCGGTGCCTGCTGGACCGCCCGGGCGGGAGCGGCGGCGGTCCCGGCCCCAAGGGCGACCCCGGACCGGCCGGCCCCAAGGGCGACCCCGGGCCGGCCGGGCCGAAGGGCAACCCCGGGCCACCCGGGCCGGAAGGACCGGAAGGACCCGAGGGACCCGAGGGGCCACCGGGCACGAAGGGCGACCCGGGGCCCGAAGGACCGCAGGGACCGGAAGGCCCGCAGGGGCCGGAAGGCCCGCAGGGACCCCAAGGACCGCAGGGACCGAAGGGCGACCCCGGCGGGCCGGGCACGGGCGACTACCCCAGGATCCAGGCGATCAACTGGCTGCACGGCGCCCGGATGGACCAGGCGCAGCAGGCCAGGCTCCAGGAGGAGGGCTTCCTGATCGCGTTCACCGAGTTCATGAACGCCGACACCTTCAACCGGTTCACCTTCGAGATCTTCGTACGGGTACCCCGGGAGCCCGACGACGAGACCTTCAAGGTGGGCCTGAACTCGCCGGCCTGGGAGTGGGTGGGGATGCGGCTGGCCATCCAGCCGCTGAGGGTCGAGTCCGAGTGCGGCAACCCGAAGGTCTCGGTGGTCCTCGGGGACCCTCCTCCGGACGAGGTGAACGGCGTCCGGCTGAGGCCGCGCAACGACGGCCTGCCGACCGGCGACCTGCTGATCGTCGCCCGCGGCGACCAGATCCTGGCGCTGAAACCGGCCGTGGGCGAGGACGGTGCCGAGACCCCGAGGGCGCTGGACGGGAACCACCTGGGTCCCGGCATCAACGGACCGAATCCGCGTTGTCCCACCGGTGACAAGGTCGAGGGCGGCCGCTTCGAGAGCTGGATCATCGGCGAAGGCGAGGACGAGTGATGGCCCTCAAAGCGGGTGCGGGCGGTGCCTGTTCGTGTGGCACGACCGGTTCCACGGGTTGCGGGTGCGGTGCCGGATGCGATCTGGCCAGCCCGTCGCGGCCGCGATTCTTCGCCGGGCAGGTGCTGTCCGACCTCGACCTGATCTCGCTCGAGCGGTACGTCATCGCCAAGGACCAGCTCCACAACCGGTACTTGCACGGTTCGGGGGTGGTCTGCGGCCTGGCGATCACCCGGGACGACTGCAGCGACAACCTGGTCGTCGAGTGCGGCTACGCACTGGACTGCCACGGCCGGGACATCGTCGTACCGAACCGGCAGTCCTTCGACCTGGACGCGGCGATCCGGGCCTGCCTGCTGGCCGAACGGACCCGGCCGGTGTGCGATCCGCCCAGTCAGCCTCCGGCGGCCTGCCCGGACGACGGCACCTGGTGCGTGACCCTGCGCTACCGCGAAGCCGACATCCGGCCGCAGAAGCCGCTCATCGCCGGGTCGTGCGGGTGTGGCCGCGGCGGTACGGCCATGGGTGGCGGCACCTGCGGATGCGGCGGCGGTTCGGCGTCCGCCGGATCCTCGGCGTGCGGATGCGGGGGCACCGGGACGTCCGGCGGTACGACGACCAGTACGACGACCGGCACCGCGACCTGCGGGTGCGGCAGCACGGCGTTCGCCCCCGGCTGTGAACCCACCCGGACCGTCGAGTGCTTCGAGCTCGGCGTGTGCCGGGACGACCAGCAGTGCCACGACCTCTCCGCCCGGCTGGCCAGCTCCATGCCGGCACAGATCATCGCGTGCCTGCGGGACGCCTGGGCAAAGGTCGGCCGCCAGGTCGACCCGGAAAGCCAGAAACTGAACGCGAAACTGGCGATGGGCAAGGCGACGCCCCGCGACGCCGGTGCCGCCTACGCCGCGGTCTGGCGGCTGCACGCGGCCATGTCCGACCTGGTGCGGGGCTGCGAGAGCCCGTCGCCGGAGGTGGTCCAGGAACTGGCCGCGGCCAGGCCGACCCCGCAACTGGCCGAGGAGAGCAACGCCGTCTACGTCGCCCGCAGCGGTACGGCGGTCCGGCAACTGCTGCTGCTGGCCGTGCTCTACGCCAGGGACTGCATCTGCAAGGCGATGCTGCCGCCGTGCCCGCCCTGCCCGGACGACGACCGGATCATTCTCGGCTGCGTCACCTTCCGGGACGGGAAGGCGCAGAGCATCTGCAACCTCTCCTGCCGGAAGTACGCCGGCAGCTTCGTGAACCGCGAGTACTGGCTGCCGGTGCTGCCGATGCTCACCTGGGTCGCCGGGCTGCTGTGCTGCCTGCCCATCATTCAGGACCAGCGCGGCGACCGGCGCGACCTGCAGGTGCTGATGTCCGCGCACGACCCCGACGGCGTACTGCGAGATGCCCTGCTGGACAACGACTTCGCCGCCGTTCGTGACCTGTTCACCCGCGCGGGTTCGGTGCGGACGGCGTTCCGGCGCGGTGCGTCCCGGTTCGCGCCGCAGCGCTGGGCGGCCGGCCGGGTCAACCTGAGCGACGTACTCGGCACCAACGTCAGGTCGGCGCGCACCCGGCTGGCCAAGCGCCGGGTCGAGGTCACCGAGGTGGTGGTGGACAGCCGGGACGACATCCCGCTGCGTGGGTTGGGGCTGCTTCCGCTGGTGGCGCCGGGCAGCCGGGTCACCGCCTACGTGGTGGACGGCAGGATCGTGGCCTTCCGCGCGCAGCAGGGCCAGGAGGAGCAGGGAGGGGGAGGATGACGGCGATCGAGCGCCCGCAGTACACCCAGGGCCAGACCCTGGGCGCGGCCGACTTCCGGGCCGAGCAGTTGTACCACCGCAACGCCCGGCGCCGGCACGCGCTCGGTCCGCACACCTGGGGGATCGTGCTCGGGCTCGAACTGGTGGAGCAACCCAGTCCGGTCGATCCCTCCGTGGTCGACATCATGCTGCGGCCGGGCCTGGCCACCGACGGGTACGGCCGGGAGCTGATGGTCGACGCGGCGCTGCGGCTGGATCCGGGCGCGTTCAGCGCGTTCTACGACCTGGCCCACCGTTCGGTCTATCTCGCCTACGACGAGGTCACCAGCGGGCACGACGCCAACCGGTACGACGACTGCCTGCCCGGCCGCCAGACCCGGGTCACCGAGGGCTACCGGATCGTGGTGGACCCGGCGCCGCCGACCCATGACGACATCGACATCGCCGGCCAGCCCGGACTCGTCGTCCCCGACGGCGGATCCCTCCCGGCCGGTGCGGTGTCGATCCCCGACGACGAGAGCATCCCGTACCAGACGCTGCCCGACTCCTCGTCCACCCGCTGGCTGGTCCGGCTCGGTGACGTGAAATGGGACGGCACGACCGCGCAGTTCCGGCCGGCCGATCCCGGTGCCCTGACGAACGGGCGGCACTACGCCGGGCTGGTCGCCGACCACCTGCTCGGCGCCGCGGGCACTCTGCGGATCGCGCCGCGCGACGATCCGGACGCGGACACACCGGACCCGGACGGTGCCGACTTCGCCACCGTGCAAGGGCGCCTGCGGGTCGAGGGCCGGATCAGTGCCGAGAAGGACGTACATCTGGAGGCATCCGCGCTCCGGTTCGTGAACCCGCCGCCCGCCACCACTCCGGTACCGATCACGGTCAGCCGCCGCACCACGCTCTCGGGCAGCGAGGAGAACCTCTGGGTGCAGCTGGGCGAGACACCGGACGACGCGAACCACCTGCTGATCGGGCCGGGGACCACCGCCCCGGCGCCCGACGTGGTCAGCGTGAGCGGGACCGGCGACCTGAGGCTGCCCACCGGCGACGCATCCATCCCGCAAGGGGTTCTCGGCTTCGGGGCGAAGACGCGGCAGATGATCGACCTGTGGGGAGCCGGTCACGAGTACGGCGTCGGCGTCCAGGACTTCACGCTCTACCACCGTACGGGCAGCGACTTCGCGTGGTACCGGGGCGGCGTGCACTCCGGCACCCGCGGCGATCCCGGAGCGGGCGGGGCGGCGATGATGACGCTGACCAACCCGAACGGGCTGCGGGTGTTCGGCCCGATGGCGACCACGAACGGGCTGACCGTCGGGTCGGGCGGCGACGACCAGGTCCGCACCAGGCACGTTGTGGGCAAGGCGTCCGGCAACGACGGCATCGACTCGCTGTACCTGAACTGGGCCACCGGCCGGGACGTCGTGATCGGCACCCTCGGTGGCCCGCGCAGCAGTCTCTGGCTGTCCGGCGACCTGCAGGTACAGGGCACCGTCACCAGTGTCGTGGACGTCTACACCACCACGGTCCGGGTCAGGAACACGGCCACGGACGCCCCACGCACGTGGCAGATCACGCTGCCGGCCGGGCGGTTCAGCGAGGTGGTCAGCGCGTTCGCCGTGCTGCAGGGCTTCAGCCTTTGGGACAACCAGAACAACGGCGCGTTCGACTCGTTCGGTCACGTCGCGAACGCGGACGCCATCCCGCAGCACGTGATGGTGACCGTCGACTCGCAGTCGACCAGCACGGTGTCGGGCCGGTGCTTCTGCTCGGAGTCGTCGGCCGCCCTGCAGGGGGACAACACGGTGTTGTTCACCGTCGTCGTGATCGGACGGAAGCGGCCATGAGCGAGGATCTGGCATCGGTGGTGAACCGGCGGCTGGCGCAGCTGCGGTCGGACTTCGCGGCGGGGGAGCGGGACCTCGCCCGGCTGGACGAGCAGCGGGAGACCCTGCGGGTGGCGCTGCTGCGGATCTCAGGCGCCATCCAGGCACTCACCGAGTTGTCGGAGATCTTGCCGGACGGGGCCGCGGCGGAGGCGGCGCCGGCCCTTGTGGACGTGAGCTCAGGAACCGCAAGGGGTTCTGGGAGTTCGGGGTGAGCCGGATCGGCCGCCTGACCGCCGGCATCGCCGTCCCCGGCCAGGGTGAGCTGCCGCTCGGGACCATCGACCGGATCGCGACGGCGGTCACCGAGGGAGTGCCCGCAGCCCTGGCCCGCCGCTTCCCGGTCCTACGGGAGTCGGCGCCGGACTCCGCGGGCGACGGGCCGGTGGTGCTGATCCGCCGGCTTCAGGTCTCGGCGGCGGTACCGGCCACCGCCAGTGCGGACGAGATCGCCGAGCGGCTCGCCGACCGGCTGGCCCGGGCCATCCGGACAGCGCCGGACGAGGTCCGGATCCGCTACCCCTCCCGCGCCGCGCACATCGCGGCGTTCGTCGCCGCGCTGGCGAGTGGGACGGGGGACAGCTGGGTGTTCGAATCCTTCGACGGGGTGCGGCTGCTGGCTCCACTGACGGCGCTGCGCACGCTCGCCGAACGCCACGCGGTTCCCGTCGTCGCCGTGCTCGGCGCGCTGCGCCGCAGCGGTGACCTGACCACGGTCCTGGCCCGTGCGGCCCCGTCCGAGGTGAACCGCACCTGGGCGGCGTGCCTCGCGCTCCCGCACGTCCGGATGTCCGCGGCGGCCGCGGCGGCTCACCTCGGGGACGACCCGGTGGACGACGGCAAGGGGCTGCACCGGTCGAGTGCCGAGGCCCTGTCGCTGGCGCTGGCCGCCCGCACCTTCGCCCGGGGCCGGTCGCCCGCGGTCGCCGTGGCCGTGGCGTCGGCGACGGCGACGGCGGCTGCCGAAACCGTTCGGGCATCGTCGCCGGCGGTGCGCGATCCAATTGCCGTACGCCGTTCCGGTGCGGCTGGTTCCGCCGCGAAAGAGCCGCGGGCAGCTGACCTCGCGGTGTTCGAGGCCGAGGGCGCGCCGGCGTTCCTCCTGCTGCCGTCGTTCGCGAAGGTGGGGCTGGGCGCGCTCGCACCGGCCGACCGGGCGCGGGTGCTGGCGGCCGCGACCCGGACGTCACCCGAGGATCCGGCCGTGGTGCTGGCATCGGCGCTCGAGGACGACGAACCGCCCTGCGAACCCGGCGTGGACATATCGCAGGTCGTCCAGCAGGCGCTGGTCGACGACGACCGGCTCGGCCTGGACCGGCTGGTGACCCACACGTGCGGTCCGTACGTGATCGTGGCGGACGCGTCGTCCGGTATCTGGCTGGCGATCCTGGACGACGCCGAACCGCCGGACGACGCGCTGATCCCGGCGCTGGCGGGGCTCGAGCGTGCGCCCGCCGATCCGGATGAAGCAGCGGCCACCCGGATGGTCGCGGACCTGCGCTACCTGCTGCCGGACGACTCCGGTGACGCCGGTGCGCCGGCCCGGGCGGTGGCTGTCGCCGCGCGCGCCGGGATGGGCCACTTCGCCCGGCGGCTGGGCGGTTTCGGCGCCAGCTCGCTGCCGTTCCTGTCCGATCGCTTCCTGACTCCCGGGGGCGTCGTCGCCGACCTGGGCGAGTCGATCCAGGTACGCCTGCCGGCGCCACCGCTGCTGGTGGTGCTGGCCCTGGCCGGGCTGGACCGCACCACGGTCGAGGTGCCCTGGCTGCCGAAAGCGGTGACCGTCACGCACGAGGACGCCGGATGGTGTGTCCCGGGTTCTGTTGAGTCGAAATTGCTGGATTCTGGTGCCCGACACCAGGAGGCCAGAGTGGGAAGACGGGGCTACCCGCCGCAGTTTCGTCGTAAGGTCCTCGACCTGCTCGAGGAAGGTCGTAGCGTCGCCCAGGTCGCGCACGACCTCGACATCAGCGACCAGTCGATCTACGCCTGGCGACACCAGGATCGCATCGACAAGGGCCTCGTCGCTGGCCTGACGAGCAAGGAGAAGGCAGAACTGGCCTCGGCGAAGAAACGGATCGCCGACCTGGAGACCGAGCTGGCCGTCGCGCGCCGGGCCGTGGAACTGCTGCGGGAGGAAGCGACCCCAAAAGGAGGTTCGCGGCGGTCGAGGTGATGGCTGCCGAGAAGCTCCCTGTCCAGGTCGCCTGCCGGGTCCTGGCCGTGTCGGAGTCCGGATACTACGCACGACTGAGCCGCGCCCCGTCCGAGCGTGCCGTGCGGCACGCGTGGCTGACCGATCTGATCAGGCAGGTCCACACCGATTCCCGCGGCATCTACGGCGGCCGGAGGGTCCACGCCGAACTCACCCTCGGCCACGGTGTCGCGGTCGGCCACTGCCAGGTCGAGTTGTTGATGCAGCGTGCCGGCCTGCACGGGGTGACAGGACGCCCGAAGTGGAAGCGCATCAAGCCCGACAACATCTCCACCGACAGCGTCAACCGCGACTTCGCCCGGGCCCTGCCGAACCAGCTATGGGTCACCGACATCACCGAACACCCCACCCGGGAGGGCAAGGTCTACTGCTGCGTCGTCTTGGACACCTACTCCAGGCGAGTCGTGGGCTGGGCCATCGACGCATCCCCCAACGCCGCACTGGTCACCAACGCCCTCGGGATGGCGATCGACACCCGACACGGGAACACCAGGGCCGCTGGGACCGTGATCCACTCCGACCAGGGCACCCAGTTCGGGTCGTGGGCCTTCACCGACCGCGCCAAGAACTCCGGCCTGGTGCCCTCGATGGGCAGCGTCGGCGACTGTTACGACAATGCGATGATCGAGTCGTTCTGGTCACGCGTGCAGGTCGAACTACTGGACCGCAAGAAGTGGAAGACCCGGATCGAGCTCGCCAACGCGATGTTCGACTACCTCGAGATCTGGCACAACCGCCAACGCCGGCACAGCGCCCTCGGCATGCTCACACCGATAGAGTTCGAACGCACACACATCATCACCGTCGCATGAGAGTCCAGATTCTCGACTCCATCGAACCCAGGGCAGGTCAGGATGACCACCGAAGCCGCGCAGGCGCACCTGGCTGCCGAGTTCGCCGCGCTCGACCGGCGGCTGGCGATCCTGCTGGCGTACGAACAGGCGGCCGGCCGGGATCGGAGTGAGGATCCGCTGGCCGGGCTGGCGATCCGGCCCAGTGACGCGGCGGCCGCGCTTCGCCGGCGTGGTCGTCCGGGGCCGCCGCTGGATCCGGACGTGGCCACCGTGGCCGAGGAACTGCTCGACGCCGCTCCACTCGGGGACCTCTGGCGCGCCTTCGGGCTGTCCCGGTTCGAAGCCTTCGTCACCGTCGTCGCGTTGAGCGTCGACCTCGATCCGCGGTACCGGACGGTGATGGCGTTCCTGGTCGACGACGCCGCGGCACAGGGACCGACCGTCGCGCTGGCGCAACGTCTCTGGGCAGGGGACGGCGTACACGCGGCGGCCTGCCGCGCCGCCTTCGAGCCGGACGGAAGGCTCCTCGGTTCGGGGCTGGTCGGCCTCGGTCCGTCCGCGGGCCCGCCGGTGCCGTTGCCGTTCCGTACGCTGCATGCCGGCGACTGGCTCGCCGGGGTCGCGCTCGGCCGGCCCGACCTTCCCGCCGAACTGCGCCCCTGGGTCACCCGCCACCCGGCGGGAAGCGGCGCGGGGAGCGCGGGGAGTACGACGCCGGTGGTGTTCACCGGGCCGGACGAGCGGGCGGTGATCGAGGCCGCCCTGGAGGCGGCCCGCGGGCCGGTGCTGCTGGCGATCCCGCCTCCGGACGCGCCGCCTGCCGGCGAGACGCTGGACCTGCTCGTAAGGCAGGCCCGCGCCGACCGCTGCGGACTGGTCGTGGCCGCCGAGGTGGTGGACGCCGCCGCACAGGCAGGCACGCAGTCCGCGCACCAGGCCACGCAACGGTCCGCGCCCTCGCCGAGCCACCGGCTGCGGATGCTCGCGCCGGCCGAGGTGCACATCGTCGGTGAGCCGCGGTGGGCGCCGGCCGCCTGGCCGCGCCGTGAGGTGCCCGCGCCGGACGCCCGGATCCGGGCCGAGCGCTGGACCGACCGGCTCACCTCGGCCGGTCTCGACCCCGATCCGGACGCGGTCACCGCGGTCGCCTTCAGCCACCGGCTGGCCCTGGACGACATCGACGCCGCCGCGGCCCGGGTGATCGCGGGCCACCCGCCCGCGGTGTCCCAACGGGTGCACGTCGTCGACCCGGCGAAACCGTTCCATCCGATCGGAGCCGGTGTGCTCCACCGCGCGGCCAACGAGATCGCCCGGCCCGCTGCCGACCAGCTCGTCCGGCCGGTGGACCTCTCCGTCACCTGGGACGACCTGGTGCTGCCGGAGCCGATCCTCACCCGGCTGCAGGATGTCACCGCCTCGATCGCCGCCCGGCCGGTCGTGCTGCAGGAGTGGGGGTTCGGCTCGCGGCCGGGGTCCACCGGGCTGAACCTGCTCTTCGCGGGGCCGTCCGGCACCGGCAAGACCCTCGCCGCCGCCGTGATCGCCGGGCAGTCGGGTCACCAGCTGCTGGCCTGCGACCTGGCGCAGGTGGTGGACAAGTACCTCGGGGAGACCGAGAAGCGGCTCGACGCGGTGCTCCGCAGGGCCGAGGCCGCCAACGCCGTCCTGCTCTTCGACGAGGCCGACGCGCTGTTCGGTCGCCGCGCCGACGTCACCGACGCGCGCGACCGCTACGCCAACCTCGAGGTCGCCTACCTGCTGCAGCGCATCGAGGCCCACCGCGGGATCACCATCCTCGCCACCAATCTGGGTCACCACCTCGACAGCGCGTTCAGCAGACGGCTGCACGACCGGATCGACTTCCCGCAGCCGGATCCCGTTCTCCGGCAGCGGATCTGGCGGCAGATGCTGCCCGGCTCGGCACCCCTGGCCGACGACGTCGACCTCGCCACCCTGGCCCGGGCGGTGGAGCTGTCCGGCGGGGAGATCCGGGCCGCGTCGCTTTCGGCCGCCTACCTGGCGGCGGCCGAGGGCGGTCCGATCCGGCAGCGGCACCTGGTCGGCGCGGTGCTGCGTGAACTCGACAAGGCCGGCCGACGCCCTGACCGCAGCGAACTCCCCGGTCTGCGGCTGGCCGGAAACGAGTGAACGGGGATGGGCGAGCACCGGCCCCGGCGTCGGGCCGATCCGGACGCGGCGAAGGACACCCGCCCTCGCGGGGTGGCCGAGCTTCCGCCCGAAGTCATCCGGGCCGGTGTGAACCCGGAGCCGGCCGACGTGGTCCGCCGCTCCGGAGCGCTGGGCGGCAACGCGGCGGCCCTGCGTACCGCCCGCGCACTCGGCTTCGCCGGCGGCGATCTCGACGCCGACGCCTACACCGGAGAGGAGCCGCCCGACTTCTTCTTCGGCGTGCTGGCCGACCTCGACGTCCCCGTTCCGGATGCGCCGCCCCGGGACTCGCCGGCGTCCACCCGCGCCGCGGCCGGTCCGCCCGTCCCCGGGATCCCCGCGCCCAGCCGTACGGGCGGTCCCAGCGAAGGCGCCGACCACGCCGCCGAGCAGCCGGCTGAACCGATCTCATCCGCGGCGGTGACAGAAGCGACGGAAGGGACGGCCGCGGCACCCGGGTCCGACGCGACCCCGAAACCGGCAACCCCACGCGGAGCGGTCGTGAAGGTCCCGGGCACACCTGCGGACGGAGTCCAGGGCGGGGCAAGCACCTCGTCGGCCGCACCGCCGGCCACCGCGGTCGGCCCCACCACCGTGGAGAGCCCGGACGAGTTGGTGACGGCGGTCAGCACCGCGGCCGGAAAGCTGGGCACCGCCACCGGTTCGTCCGGCCCGCCGCCGGACGTCGCCGCCGGGCGCGCCTTTCCCTCCGCCCTGGCCGCACCGGCCACAGCCTCCGCACCGAGCGCCGTCCGCGGCGGCGGGTCGGGGGTCCGTCGCCCGAAGCCGGACGACGATCTGCCACCCGACCCGGTGCCGAAGGCCACCAAGGCGGTCACCACCGCCGCCGCCGCGCTGTTGCCCGAACTGGCCCTCCCGCAACTGCTCTCACCACCCGGCGGCCCCGCGCCGACGCTGGCCTACCCGCAGCAGTTCGCCGAACTCAAACGGCCGGAACCGCCCAAGCCGGAGAAGCCGAAGCAGAAGAAGCCGGCCGCGAAGGCGCCCCACCCGGACTCGAAGACGGACCCCAAGCAGGAACCTCCGGCGCCGGCACCGGCGCCGCAGCCGTTCGTTCCGCCCGTACTGCTCGACCTTCGACAGCCGCCGATGCCCAAGGTCGATCCGACCCTGCGCTCGGCCGAGCAGACCAAGATCCGCACGGTGATCGCCTCGGTGAAGGCCGACCTCCCCACGGCTGCCAGGCCTTTCGTCCGGCAGCTTCGGGACGCGGCCGGCTTCGGCGACCTGCTGACCCAGCAGTACGGGCGGAAGGAGGTGGCCGCCTTCTGGGAGCCGGTGATCGGCGACAAGCCACTGGCCGAACGCCTGCTCACACCGATGCGGGCGAAACTCGACGAACTCGGCGAGGCCGCCGGGCTGTCGGCGTCCATCCTCGACCAGGCGGTGAAGGAGAAGCAGCAGGAGCTGATCGCCTCCGGCCGGGCGGTGTCGGACCAGACGAAAGCGCTGGTGGCGGCGCGCGGCCCGGTCATCATCGGGGAGGCCGAGAAGCGTGCCGCCGAGGAGACGGCGAAGGTCGCGAAGGAGCACGCCCAGCGGCTGAAGGATCTGCGCCGGGCGATGACCTCCCACGACCCGAAGCTGGTCACCCAACTGGCCGACGAACGGGTGACGATGATCGGGGACCAGGTGGCCGGCGGGATCCTGGCGCTGGAGAACGCCGCCACCCGCCGCACCGACCTGATCGAGGCGATGACGGCGGCCTACCTCGAGGCGTACCGCATCGCCGACGACGCGGCCCAGGCCTCAGCCCGGGCGGCCGCGGCCAAGGCGGCTGATCCGGTGCCGTCCCCTTCAGTGGTCCAGGTGCCTCGCGCGCCGGACGGCAGACCCTGGCTGACCTGGGCCCGCGAACAGGTCGTCGCCTCGATGAAGGCCCTCCGCACCCAGACCACCACCGACCGGGACGCCCGGATCGGCGCGCTGCGCGAGGCGGGCGTGACGGCGACGGCGGCGGTGCGCGAGTGGGCCGACAAACGGCTGCGGCACAAGGCGACCCAGCAGGAGAAGGAGGCGCAGGCGGTCGCCGACCGGACCGTCGCCGAGCAGCGGCTGGAGAAGGCCCGCACGCAGGCGGCGAAGGACAGGGCGCGCGACGACCTGGTGGCTCAGATCCGTTACGCCGAAGCCTTCCATGACGCGCGCCAGGCCGAGGCCGCCGGCACGGCCACCGAGGCACAGAAGAAGATGCTGGCCGAGGCCGGCAAGGACGCCGACGCCTATCTGGGGGCCGCCGACGTCCCCGGCGATCCGCTCTCCGCCGTGGCCCACCATCTCACCGAGCAGGTCGGTACCCAGGTGGTCGCGAAACTCACCGAGTCGGGGGTGATCTCGGCCGAGGTGAAGAAGCTGCGGGCCACGACATCGGCAGAGGCGTTCAGCCTCGGCGTGGTCGTGTTCGCCACCAAGCCTCCGGACGCGGCCAGCCGGGTGGCGTCCCTGTCCGCCGCCACCCGGGAGAAGTACGGCACCGACGAGGACGCCGTCTTCGCGGCCCTGGACAACCTCGACGGGCAGCAGATCGACACCATCAGCACGCTCTACCAGGCCGACTACGACGAAGGCCTGTACGACCGGCTGGACGGCGAGCTGAGCGGTTCGGAATGGTCTCGCGCCAAGGCTCTGCTCAGGTCGGACCAGGTGGGCGCCACCGCGGCCGCGATCCGGTACGAGACCAACTCCTGGTTCAGCGCGCCCGACCGGGACAAGATCGCGTCGTACGTCCGCTCGCTGCCGCCGGGCAAGGGCGACGAGCTCAAGCAACGGTTCGGCGAGAGCGCCCGCTGGTACAACTCCGGCAGCGCGACCCTGGACGAGGTGCTCGGCGACACGATGCGCACCTACCGGTACAACCCGCAGACCGGCGAGAGCGTCCCGGACGACCGGGGTTCGGAGCAGATCGGCCTGCTGCTGCAGGTCAACATGCTGAAGCAGCCCGAGCCGGCCGCACCGGCGGGGCTCGCCGGCGCCGCGAAACCGCGGCCGTCGATCATCGACGCGCAGGACCGGCAGAACAAGATCGACGCCCTGCAGGCCAAGGCCGACGCCATCGACCTCGACCTCGCGTTGCGCCCGGCGTACGGACCGGCCAAGGCCGACGCGATGGACGGCGTCTTCAAACGGATGCGGGCCGAGATCGCCGACGCCAATCCCGGGTGGACCGCCGAGCAGGTCAACAACGAGGTACGCCGCCGCAACGCCAACACCGAACGCGCATATGGGGAACGCTTTCCGGCCGAGCTCCAGGTCAACAACTTCGGAATGCCGGTGCAGAACCTCAGGCCGGAGGACTCCCGGCTGCGGCAGGTCATGGCGGCCAACCTCTACGACAGCGGCGAGAAGGAGATCGGCCTGGCGATGCTGGACGTGGACCGCAAGGCCGAGCGGACCGCCCGCATCCTGCTGGCCGACCGCGGCGCCTACGCCGCCGACAGCGACGTCAACGCCGGCCTCGAGCAGTCCTACCTCCAGGCCGCGGACGAGATCAAGCGCGCCGAGGGCCCACGGCTGCGCAAGGAACGCGCGGACCGGATCAGAAAGGCGCAGCAGGAGGGACATCCGCTCACCCAGGACCAGCTGGCCGAGGAGGACCGCAAGCTCGACCGCGAACTGGAACGCCTGACCGACAAGCGTGCCAAGGAGCTGATGGCCGAGACCAAGATCCACTGGAACAAGAGTGGTCACGGGTCGCTGGACGACTGGGTCAAGGACAAGACCCAGTGGGGCGGGGAACGCGAGGCGGTCTGGCGGCTGGAACAGGGCGGAAAGCTCACCCGTGCTCAGGAACTCAAGTTCTCCGTGGACGGCTGGGGCATGGACATCGCCCAGGCCAAGAAGGCGCTCGCGGGCCGCACACCTGCGGAGATCCGCCAGATCGCCGCCGACTACAAGAAGATCACCGGCGAGGACCTGATCGGGCGGCTGCACAGCGAGACCTCGGGGGAGAACCGGTTCGACATCGACGAGGCCCTGCGGGGCGAGCCGATGACGGCCCAGGAGCGGATGGACGCGCTCACCCGGCGCTACGAGTACAACAAGAACACCTACTTCTGGGGCGGCGGTCCGCCGAAGGAACTGGCCGGCAGCATGCGCATGCTCCAGGCCGAGTACGACAACGCCCGGGAGGCGTTCGCGGCACTGAACGACCCGGCGGCCAAGCTCTCGGTCGAGGACCGGAACTTCCTGCAGCGGTCCTTCGAGGCCCAGGCCACCCGGACCGAGTCCCGTGCGGAGGAGTACCGGGCGTCGGTGCACGCCTACACCGACGGGATCGTCCAGATCGTCTCCACGGCGGTGGCGGTCATCGTCGGCGGCGCGCTCGCCATCGCCACCGGGGGAGCGGCACTTCCGCTGATCGCGCTGGCCGCGTCCCTGTGGGCCACGGCGGCGACCATGGTGGTGAAGATGGCGCTGCTGGGTGAGGCGTACGGCATCCACGAGTACGTCGACGACCTGGTCGTGGGCGTCGTGGACGCCGCCTTCGCCTATGCGACCGCCGGCCTGGGCGACAAGTTGCTCGGTGTCAGCAAGGTGACCGGCGCCGACAAGGCCGCGATCCGGCTCGCCGCCGCGGCGGCCCGGGCACAGCGCGCCGCCAAGCCGCTGATCGCGCGGATGGGCGCGACGCTGGTCGAGAACGTCGCCGGTGCGGCGCCGTCCGCGCTGGCGGGCAACCTGGTGAACCGGGACAACTGGCGCGGTGACATGTTCCTGAACGTCACCAAGGGCACGTTCACCCAGATGGGCACCGGCATGGCCATCGGCGGCGTGATCGGGCAGTCGCTGGAGATCAGCGGCCGGATCCTCGGTGCGGTCGCCGGTCCGGCGCTGGAGCGGTTCAGAGCCGGCCGTACCTCCAACGCGGCGACCGAGGCGGCGGCCCATGCGGCCGGGACCGCCGAGCACCAGCACGTCCCCGGCACCGAACGTGCGCCGAAGCCGGCGGCCGACGCCACCGGTGCGCCGGTGGCGCGGGTGGAGACGGCGCCGGACGCCATCCACCAGCAGCAGCGGGAGATGCGCCGGGAGGTGCTGGGCGACATCCCGCCTCGGGAGCGTGGAGCCTACGCCGACACCCCGATCCTCGTGCTCGGCGACGCCGAGTACGCCGAACGGACCGGCAGCGCCGAACGCGGCATGGCGACCGTGCTGATCGAGAACGGCAAGCCACTCGTGGTGATCCGCGAGGGCGCTCCGCTGTGGGCACTGCGGGAGGAGGGGCGGCACCTGCAGCAGTTGCGCGACCCGATCCACGCCGAGCATCTACGGCTGCTGGACGAGGCCCGGTTGCGGGACTGGAAGAACCTGTCCCTGCACGAGCGGATGCTGTCGGCGCAGGCCCACCTCGAACTCGAACTCGCCGCGCAGCACGACATCATCGCCGACCTCACCCACCAGAAGCTGGCCGGCTCCGAGGACCCTCATCTGCAGGCCCGGCTGGACACCGCCCTGCGGGCGCAGGAGGTGCTGGGTCACCGGCTGGAGGAACTCCACTCGTTCCGGAACAGCCCGGACGGATCCCCGCCGCCGAAGTTCCTGGAGGAGCCGTCGCGGCTGAACACCAAGACCGGCGACCCCGCACCCTCGGGGCCCGCGCCGCCCGCGGAGTCCAGCCACGCCGAGGCCAAGCTCGCCGCTGATGCCGAGGCGAAGGCGGCCGAGGCCAAGGCAGCGGCCGAGGCCAGGGCGGCCGCGGACCAGGCGGTGAAGGACGCCGAGGAACAACAGCAGCGCTGGCGGGAGCGGCTGGTCGAGGAGAAGGACAGTCTCGCGACGGTCGACAAGTCCCTCGCGGATCTGACCACGAAGCAGGCGGAGCTCGACGACCTCGCCCGGCGGATCGCGGCGGAGAAGGACGCGAAGACTCTGACACCGCTGCTGCGCCGGCGACGGGAGATCCTGGCCGACGTCCAGAAAACCCACTTCGACCCGGATGTCGAGCTGCCGCTCTCGTCGCTCGAATCGGCGATGAAACGGGAGCGGACAGCCCTCAACAAGCGGCGCACCGAGCTGGCCGAACTGGTCGCCAACCTCGAGCACAGGTTGAGCGGGGACAAGCTCGACCCCAAACTGCCGGTCGCCGGAGCCTACGACGACATCAAGAACGCGCAGGGCGGCGATCGCCACCACATGCCCGCCAACGACTCACTCGAACGCGCGCGGGCGCTGGGTACGCTGCCGGTCGGCAACCCGCTGCTCACCCACGGCGGCGGTGGCGTCATCCGGATGGACGACGCGGACCACAGCCTCACCGCGAGCCACGGCTCCGGCTACGGCCCCGAGGCCTACCGCGACAAGCAGGTCGCGCTCATCGCCGGTGGGAGGTACCTCGAGGCGGTCAAGATGGACCTGGACGACATCCGCGGGAACCCGGTGCTGCGCGACAAGTACGAGAAGGTGATCCAGAAGTATCTGAACTTCCTCGAACAGAACCAGCATCTGGTCGACCAGCTGAACAAGAACTCCAGTGTCACCATCGACTCCCTGCGGAACCCGAAGGAGTGACTTCCGTGAGCGAACGTCACCGGCCGGCCTGGTCGATCGAGCCCGGCCGCGGCATCGGCCCGCTCCGGCTGGGGATCCCGGTCGACGCTGCCGTTCGCGCGCTGGACGACGCCGGCCTCGGGCCTGCCGAACGGGTGCGGAAGGGCTCGTCGTTCATCTGGAGCAGCCACGCGGGAACGGTGCACGTCGTACCCCTCCCGGCTCCCGTCCCTGGTGCCGCCGAGACCGTGGCGGAGATCGAGGTGGTCCTGCTGGGCTCGGCGGCGCCGGAGCAGCAGCCGCAGGCCGAGCTGTCAGGACACGAACTGCTCGGGCAGCCGCTCGGCGACGTCCGGGAGTTTCTCCTCTCCCTGGACGAGCGGGCCGAGAGTCGCGGGCCGCTGGTGACGGCGCCCGGGCTCGGTGTCCGGGTGTGGAGCGGCAGCGAGCCGCCAATGTCGCCGGTCCGGTCGGTGACCGTGACCCGGCCGACGCCGCCCGCACGGGTGATCGACCCCAGGTGCGCCTTCGCCCGGCTCGACCGCGTCGCGCGCACGCTGGGCTTCACCGGCGGGGCGACGACCGTCCGGCCGCCCCTGCTCGCCGGCGAGCCCGAGGTCGCCGAGTGGTCCCGCCGGGAGATCCTGCTGCGCTACTCCTTCGACCCGGTCACCTTCCTGAGGGTGCTGCGCCTCGACGGCCCCGAAGCGGACAGCGCCCCGGTGGTGCAGAGGCTGCTGGCCCGTCTTCCGCTGGTCACCGACGAGCAGGTGCTGGCCGATCTCGATTCGTACGACGACGAGACGGCCGTACGGGCCATCCAGGCGGTGGGGGTGCTGCGGCTGACCGCGGCACGGGAGAAGCTGCGCCACCTGAGCCAGGGAACGCGGGACGTCGTAAGGAATGCGGCGGTCACGACGCTGATCGGCCTGCCGGACGCGTGACGGGCAGTTTCTCCTTCTCCAACCCCGCCGGCGGCTGGGTTCGAGGCCGGACGCCACCGGAAACCCGCAGTAGTCCTCGGTCCCTACGCGCCGGCGATCCGGTAGTCGGAGCGTCTGGCGCGCCGGGTGCGGGCCCAGTACTCGAACGTGAAACCCGGCCACAGTGTGCGGTTCACGCCGTGCTCGTCGAGGTACCAGCTGGTGCAGCCGCCGGTGCTCCACACCGCCCGGTCGAGGCGGCGCCGGAGCATCGCGTCGAACCGTCGTTGCGCCGCCGCCTCGACCTCGACGACCTCGCCCCGGCGGCGCCGCAGCATCCGCAGGCAGCTCATGACGTGCCGGACCTGGGTCTCGATCATGAACACCACGGACGTGTGCGCGAGGCCGGTGTTGGGGCCGAGGAGCATGAACAGGTTGGGGAATCCCGCGACCGTGATGCCGTGGTGGGCGGTCACGCCGTCGGCCCAGGCGTCCTGCAGCGTGAGGCCGTCGCGGCCGACGATCTGCTGGTCGAGGAGCGCCGAGGTGACCCGGAACCCGGTGCCGTAGACGATCGCGTCCACGTCGTAGGACGTACCGTCACGGGTGCGGATGCCGTGCTCGGTGATCTCGGCGATGGGGTCGGTGACGAGTTCGACGTTCGGGCGGGCGAGGGCGGGATAGTAGTCCGACGACAGCAGGATCCGCTTGCAGCCGATGGTGTAGTCGGGCGTCAGCCGGGACCGCAGCTCAGGGTCGCCGACCTGGCGCCGCAGGTGCCGCCGGGCCAGGTCCTCCAGGGGACCCATCAGCTTCGGGCTCACGGCGAAGCCGAGTCCGCGAAGCTCCAGCGCGAGGTAGATCGAGGCCCGAAAGGCCCGCATCGCGAGCGGATTCGAACGGAACCGCCGGCGACGCTCGGCCGGGATCTCGGCGTCCGGACGGGGATGGATCCACGCGGGCGTGCGCTGGAAGACGTGCAGCCGGGACACCTGCTCGGCGATCCGCGGGACGAACTGCACCGCGCTGGCACCGGTGCCGACCACCGCGACGCGTTTGCCCGTCAGGTCGTAGCCGGAGTCCCACTCGGCGGAGTGGAACTGCCGGCCGGTGAACCTGTCGCGGCCCGGCACGCCGGGGTAGGAGGGCACGTGCAGCGCTCCGATCGCGGACACGACCACCCGCGGCGTGAGCACCTCGCCGCCGGCCGTCTCGACCCGCCAGCGCCCGGCCGATTCCTCCCACCGCATCGACGCGACGCGGACGCCGTAGCGAAGGTGCGGTTCGATGCCGTACTTCCGTACGCACGAACGCAGGTAGTCCCAGATCTCCTCGCGCGGTGAGAACATCCGCGACCAGTCGGGGTTGAGCGCGAACGAGTAGGAGTAGAGGTGGGATGGGACGTCGCAGGCGCACCCGGGATAGGCGTTGGCCCGCCAGGTGCCGCCGAGGTCGCCGTCCTTCTCCAGTACGACGAAGGAGTCGATGCCGGCCTTCTTCAGCTGGATCGCCATGCCGATGCCGCCGAACCCCGCGCCGACGATGACGATCTCGGGTGTGGCCGTCACCGACGGCACCGCCGTCATCGCCGTACCTCCGTCCCCGTCGTCTGGCAGATGACCGACGCGACCAGTTCCGGATCGTCGTTCATCGGCGAGTGGCCGCACCCGGGCAGGTCGACGTGCCACGCGCCGGGCAGCAGCGCCCGGGCCCGGGCGGCCTGGCGGTGCAGGAGCAGCCGGTCGCGGGTGCCCCACCCCACCGTCACCGGACACCGCGGCGTGGCGTTCGGCGCGTAGTCGCGTCCGTGCCGCGCGACCGCCCGGAACGCCGAGCCGGAGCGCATCGCGAGCGCGTCGGCGAGGACCACCTCGGCCGTGAGCCGGTCAGGGCGCCCGACCAGCAGACCGTACGCCAGCGCGCGAACCCGGGGCGATCCGGCGGCGGCCCGCAGCACCGGGTCAGGCAGGAACGCGACCGAACGAACGGTGTGCAGCAACGCGAGCGCCCACCGGCGTTCCCAGGTGAGCCAGAAACCGGCCGGCGCCAGGGCGGTCGCGGACGCCACCTGGCCAGCTGCGGCGAGCTCCAGCGCGAGCGCACCGCCGAGACTGTTGCCCGCAACGTGCGGGCGGTCCAGGCCGAGGTCGGCGATGAACGCCGCGACCGCCGTGGAGAGGTCCTCGCGCCACCGTGCGCCGCCGCAGGCCGGCGACGCGCCGAACCCCGGCAGGTCGACCGTGACGACCTCGTGCCGCGCGACGAGCAGCGGAACCACCGGATCCCAGGCCTGCCGGCGATGGCCCAGGCCGTGCAGCAGCACCAACGGCGGGCCGCTGCCCTGCCGGTCGTAGGCCAGACTCACCACGTTCGCGCTCCGATAGGGTCTTCTACTGCCGATCCGCCCGCGGCACACCGTCGCCGTCGGACGCGGCGGAGTGGACGCGAAGCTCACCGGCCTCGGTGACTTCGGCGGCCTGCAGGACCTGCGTCCCAAACGCCGTCATCAGTGCCTTCGCGGCCGGCTCGGGAATCCCCTCGGCGATCTTGATGACGTTGCCGAGTTCGACACCGAACCACGCCACGACGTCGCACCGATCCGCGCGCAGCCTGTCGATGCGCACCCTGCGTGCGTGGCCGAGGTTGACGAGCTCACCGTCAGTGGTCCAAACCCACATCGTGTGCTCCCTTCGCTGCCGGGCAACGTGATTGCTGTCTTCGAGCCGTCAGGTCGACAGGTCTCGAAGATCGACGCTAGGCGCAATCGATCAGCCGCGCGGTGCGGATGACAGAACCGGCCACGAGGGACGCCCCCCGGCGGGAGGACACCGGTGTGGGGAGTGCGGTCAGCGCTTGTTGAGCTTGGCCACGAACGAACGAACCTTGGCCTGGGTGCGCGGGTCACTGGCGGCCGCCTGCACGCGGTCCTGTGCCTTCTTGACTGCCTGTTGGGTCCGCGGGTCCTTGGCCAGCCGCTGCGCCTTCGTCTGCGCGTTCGCGGCGAGCTTTCGGCCCTGCGGACTCCGGAAGAACCGCAGGATCCGGTCGAGCAGCGATGTCGCCACAATGCCTCCTCAGTCGGGTGTGACGTCTGGGAAACGGCTGGCACCGCACCATGGTTCCTTGTTCGGCCCGTGCACTTACCAGCACGCAGCGTGGCGCCCGACGTCGGCGCGGTGCCGAACGATGAGGGTGTTCACCTCCGGCTGACAACCCCGGGTTGACTGCGCAGGATGCTCACGGCACGGAAGAGTCGATGGCCGATTGGTGGTGGCCCGTGATGCGTCGCCTTCGAATGGTGGTCGCTGCGGCGGCGGCGATAGGCCGTCGCGACCTGTACGTGATGCGCGCGAACGGCACGGGCGTCACCCGGATCCCTGGCACCGTGAGCGCGGGCTCGCCCGACTGGGGAGTCAGATGACAGCGTTCGTTCATCCCGGCGAGTAGGGCCGGAGAAGCTCTGAGCGGCTGAACGGCCTGGCCGGGTTAGCATTCGCCATGGCCGGGATCTGGGGAAGTGCGGCGGCGAACGCCGGTGGCATGACGGCCCAAGCCTGGCAGCGCGCTGCGACGACGGACTGGCTGCGTGCGCGGCCGGCGCGCTGGTCCGATCCGAGGTTGTCCGCCGTCCTTTGGGCGGTCATGGTGGCGTTGTTCGTGGCGACCGACACGAGCGGTACCTGCAGCGAGACAGCACCGTGCATGGTCGACCAGTCCGAAATGCTCGGCGCGGTCGCGGGTGTGGCCCTGTTGGCGCACATCGGCTGGCTGGTGTGGGTTCCCGAGGTCGCCTGGATCACCACTCCTGTACTCGTCGTGGTGTCGGTGGTGAGCCCGGGCACCATTGTCGACGGGGCCGCGTCGTGGGTGCTCTGGCTCGTCGTACCGGCCGCCGCGTGGACCCTGGCCACGTTGTGGCGGCGGCGGTCCGGGCGTGCTCGCCAGTTGGAGGCGGTGGCACCGATGGCGTCGACCATGACTCTGCCGCCGGTTCCGGCGCCGGCGTGGGAGCGGAGAACCCTCCGGCTGGTGGCGGGGTTCGCGGCTCTGGTCGCATCGGTGGGTCTCGTCGCCTACACGCTGCACTGGCAGTCGACAGAGAACGCCCACGTACGTCAGGCCACGCGGGTGCCAGGCACCGTGCTCGCCCACCTCGACGACGACTACGCGCTGAGGGTGCGGCTCGGGCCGCCTGGTTCAGGGACACGAAAGCTGGAGACCTTCGACGCGAGCGGGTATCCGGTCGGCTCGTCGGTGGACGTCCTCGTCGACAGATCCTGGGCGCGTCTGGTCGCCGAGCCGTTCGATCCGATCGGCTGGTACCTGGATGCGGCCGGTCTCGCCCTGCTCGGAACGACGTTGGTGGTCACGGCTCTGGCGTGGCGCCGGCGGTTGGCCGCCCTCACGAGCGGACCGGTGCCGGCGTTGACCGTGTGGGCAGGTCCTGATCCCGGCGGCCTGTTCACGCCTCGGTCCGCGTGGGTTCAACGTGTCGTGGTGTATGCGGCGGACGACGAGAGCATGAGCCGTCCCCTGTTCACGGTGCCGGTGGAGGCGCTCGAAGTCGGCTGGGAGGACCTGCCCGACGAGGACTTGCCCGACGAGGACCTGCCTGACGAGGACTTCCCCGACGACGAGGACGAGCCCGGGCCGGCCACCCTCTTCGGCCTGCCAGTTGACGGTGCGGTCCTGGCCCTGCGAGTCGAAGGCGACGGGTCGTTGCTTCTGTTGCCCACAGGACCGGCGCGCAGGGCAGGCCGACAACGACGTGGCCGCTACGTCGATGCGAGCGGGCCGTCGAAGGCCGGCCGGTGAACGGGCTGGGTCGTCGACGCCGGCGGGCGCGAACGAGGATGCGTCGCCACCGCGATGGTTGCCAGCGCGTCGGTGAGCCGCCGAAGGTGAGGTGGCGGCGACTCGGCCAGCGGTAGGCGCACCGTCGCGTGCGGGATGATCCCGAGCTCGGCCAGGGCGGCCTTGGCCATGACAGCCCCCTGGGATGTGCGCATGATGGCGTCCACCAGGGGAATCAACTCACGCTGGATCGTCCTCGCCAGTTCGAGATCACCGCGCCGGACCGCTCGTAGGAGTTCGGCGTAGTGGTCGGCGACGAGGTTGCCCACCACGCTGACCACGCCGGTGGCACCGCTTGCGAGGTAGGGGAGGCTGAGCTCGTCGATGCCGCAGTAGTAGGCGAGCGGCGTACTGGCCATGACGGACATGGCTTCGAAGAGGTCGCCCTTGGCGTCCTTGACCGCTCGGATCCGAGGATGTCCGGCGAGCTCGGTCAGCGTCGACGCCTCCATGGCGACGCCGGTGCGCGCAGGAACGTCGTAGAGCATCACGGGTAGCTCGGTGGCATCGGCCACCGCAGAACAGTGAGCCACCACACCTGCCTGGGTCGGCCTGGAGTAGTAGGGACAGACGAGCAGCAGCGCGTCCGCCCCGACCGCCTCGGCTTCGCATGCCCGGCGAATCGTGGCCGCCGTGTCGTAGGTGCCGACGCCGGCGATCACCCGGGCTCGGCTCCTCGACCGGGCAGCTACGGTGCGGACGAGCCGGGCAGTCTCGACGTCGGTCAGGGTGGGCGACTCGCCGGTGGTTCCGCCTACGACGATGCCGTCGCATCCCGTGGACAGCAGGTGGTCGACGAGGTTGGCCACGCCCGGTTCGCAGACTGTGCCGTCGGGCTGCATCGGGGTCACCATGGCGACGACGTTGGCGCCGAAGAGCAGGTCGGCAGGTTGCTTCGGGTCGGTCATGATCCGATCCTGTCCCAGCCGATACGGATGGTCCAGCAATGCTTTCTTGCCGATACTGCTTAGCCTGTCTTCATGGTTGAGGTCGGAGCACTGAGGGCGCTGCGGTCGGTGGCCGCGCTGGGGACACTGGCGCGGGCGGCCGAGGAACTCGGCTACACGGCGTCGGCGGTGTCGCAGCAGATCAAGAAGCTGGAACGCCAGATAGGCGTACCCGTCCTGGTGCCGGCGGGACGAGGCGTCGTGCTCACCCCGGCCGGGCAGGCCGTCGTCGACTCGGCACCCGAGGTGTTCCAGGCGCTGGAACGCTGCGCCGAAGCCGCCCGCTCCGTCGCGGAGGGCGAGCCGCGCGGTCTCCTCCGGGTGGTTGCCTTCTCCACCGCAATTCGTGGGCTGCTCGCGCCCGCCATGTCGCGACTGTCGAAGCGCTGTCCGGGCCTACGCGTGCACGTTGAGGAGCGAGACCCCGACGACGCCCTCCACAGCGTCGACGCCGGAACAGCCGACCTGGCCCTCGTCCACGACGCCGACGGGCTGCCGGCACCTCTGCCACCATCCCTGACCCAGCGCCACCTACACACAGACGTCGGCGACCTCGTGGTCGGTCGGGCGCATCGCCTGGCGCGGCTCGACCGGCCCCTGACAGCCGGCGACCTGGCCGGTCATGCGTGGGTGACCAGCCCTCCGGGCACGGTGTGCCACCAGTGGTTCCGGCGGCTGGTCGCGGACGTACCCGAGGAGCCGGACGTACGCCACCTGGTCGACGATTTCGCCACCCAGTTGTCGCTGGTCGCCTCGGGCGAAGTCGTCGCCCTGATCCCTCGCCTCGCCCGGCCGCCTCTGAGCGAGGGCCTCGTCTCGAAGGTGCTGAGGCGACCGCCGCAGCGGGAGGTTCACGCCGCGTGGCGGCGCAGCGCCGACGCCAGCCCAGCTGTCCAGGCGGTGGTAGCGGAGCTCGGCCCCCTGTTACGCGCGGAGGGCAGCGGCGGACTCCCGTAGGTGCCGGTGGATGCCGTCGTACGCCGCCGACGACGGCAGGAGCCCCTTCGGGATCTTGACCACCGAGGAGTAGTTGGTGTCGACGACGTTGGCGATCGGTGCCTTCGCCGTCTGGCTGAGCAGTTGGTAGGCGTCCATCCGGTCCAGGCCGTAGAGCTCGCCCAGCCACCGCACCATCTCGACCTGCGCGATCCGCCAGGCGTCCTCGAGGGGGCGGCTCGACCCGACGGCGATGATCGCGTCGTCGTGCTCGATGCGCGGCCACGTCGGGGCGCCGCCCTTGATCAGGTCGACGATCAGGGTGACGTTCATGGCACCCTCGACGGCGGTGCCGCAGGCCTCTCCCTCGCCCTGGCGGTAGTGGCCGTCGCCGACCGAGAACAACGCGCCCGGCACGTTGACGCCGAGGTAGCAGGTCGCGCCGGCCCGCATCTCGGGTGTGTCCATGTTGCCGCCGAAGCGTTCGGGTACGAGGGAGGAGCGCGCCTCGCGGCCACCGGGCGCCACCCCGACCGTGCCCAGCATGGGCTCCAGTGGCAGGTCGAGGCGGAAGTCGCTGCGCGCGGCCTCGAATGTCAACGCGCGCTTGACGGCGTCCACCTGGTAGAGCCAGGTGATCTCGGGCAGCGGCTCCTGCAGCAACGCGGTGTGGTCGGTGCCCGTAAGCCCGCCGAAGAACGGGATCGTCGTCGAGACACCCCAGTCACGGGCCGGCTCGAGGTCGACGAAGTGGAGTACGAGAGTGTCGCCGGGCTCCGCGCCCTCGACGTGGAAGGGCCCGGTCTGCGGGTTGAGGTAGTTCATGTCGACGCAGGCCGACGGCAGGTCGGTGGCCTTCCGGATCCGGCCGGAGTAGGCGTCCTCGGTCCACAGCCGCATGGCCGTACCCGGACGGACCCGAAGGGCCGGCTCCGCGCCGCCGAACGTCCAGGCGTACTGGTCGAAGGTGGGGGTGAACTCAACCGTCTCCACAGCAGTGGCTCCTTCCACGTGGTCCGTGAACTCCTGCCATCCTGCACCTTCGGAGAGTCGGCCGCCCTGTGCGCACCGTAAGTTGGCGAACTCATGAGGCCGCTCAGGCTCGACGCCCTCGTCCGCACGGGTCTAGCGTGGGCGCCAACTCTCCCAGAGCAGAGAGAAGCGAAGTGCCGAAGTGCGCAGGAGACTGTATTCCACCGAGGATCTGCGGGTGCGAGCCGCAGACATGCAGACGCTCGCTCCGCAGTTGACTCTTCGTGTCGACACGCGACGCGCCAGGTCAGCCCACAGGAGGTCGGATCAGCTCGGGGGCGCGGCCGCGGCGTGGCGGTGCCGGCAACTCGCCGCTGCCGAACGCGTCCGGGCAGTGGCGAGGCGAAGTCTCGCGACCCTTCTCCGCCAGCTCACCGCCGAGACCCGTAGCGGACTTGTCTTGCAGGGCACCACTCTCAGTCCGTCCGAGCGTCACCGAATCGCAGCCGAACGGGACATGGCCGGTGACTACCGAGACTGGGTCGCCGATCAACGTGAGGCTGACGCGGACCGACGGGATCGGATCGCCGACGAACGCGACCGGGTCGCCGACGAACGCGAACGGCTGCTCGACGAACGGGAAGGGCTCCTTGTCGAGGTCCGGCCGGAGGGTTGAGCACAAACAGGTGCGGCCGGCTCTCACTTGAGTACTTCCAGCAGCCGGTCCGCGAGGACCGACGAGGAATGCGGATTCTGGCCGGTGATGAGGTTGCGATCCTGCACCTGGTAGGGCTCCCAGATGGGGCCGCGGCTGAAGTTCACGCCGACCTTGTCCTGGATTTCGGTCTCCAGGAGCCAGGGCGCCCGCGACGCGAGGCCGACAGCTTCTTCCTCGTCGTTGGTGAAACACGTGACGTCGTATCCCCCGAACGGAGACTCTCCGTGGATCCTCGTGGCCAGCATCGCGGAAGGGGCGTGGCACACGATCGCCAGCGGCTTGCCGGAGGCGAGTTGCGCGGTCAGTAACCGGCCCACGTCCGCGTCGTAGGCGAGATCCGCCATCGGTCCGTGCCCGCCGGGCAGATACACCGCGTCGTAGTCCTCCAGCCGGACCTGCGACAGCGCGAGTGGCCGCCGCATCACCTCGGCGGAGCGGATGATCTCCTCGAGTTCCAGTGCGCCGTCCTCGCCACCGGCCATGGACGGGCGCAGGCTCATCATGTCCACGTTCGGTGTCACACCGCCCGGTGTCGCCACCGTGACCTCGTGCCCGGCTTCGGTGATCTTCTTGTACGGCATCGCGAACTCTTCGGCCCAGTACCCGGTCGCATACCGAGTGCCGTCCTTGAGGACCCAGTAGGTCGCCCCGCTGACTATGAAGAGGATTTTCGCCATTACGTCGGCCCTCCTGGCTTTGCTCCCAAACTGTCGGGCCCAGCCGTTCCCACCGTAGGCACAGGGCCGGCCCGGTTTCAAAGGGCTCCTGGCCATGGCACTCCGAGTTCCTACGCCGGGGTTCTTGGTGGCGGAGACCCATGTGCCTTGACCTCGCAACGTGTGCAGGTGTTGAGTGATTCGAAACTCCGGGCAAGCCGATGTTGACAGTGACGGACGACGCTTGTGAACCGTGATCGACGCGGGGGAGAGGACCGAAGTCGCCGGCAGTTTCTGCGAGCGACCGGTGGTGCGGCGCTGGCTGCCGGCCTCGTTCGGGTCGTGTCCGGCAGGGCGGAGGCCGCGGAGTCCCCGCCCACCCGTACATCGGCCAACGGCGGTTTCGGCCCGGTACGTCAGGTTCGCGCGGGTGTGCTCGACGTCGGATACGTCGACCTGGGACCAGCGCACGGAACCCCGGTCGTTCTGTTGCATGGCTTCCCGTACGACATCCACAGCTACGAACGCGTTGCCCCGTTGCTCGCCCGGCGCGGATACCGCGTCGTCGTGCCCTACCTGCGCGGGCACGGCAGGACGGTGTTCCGCTCGGCCTCGACCCCGCGCAACGTCGACCAGGCCGCCTTCGCCCTGGACGTTCTCGCCCTGATGGACACTCTCGGGATGCCGCCGGCGGTGCTGGCCGGCTACGACTGGGGATCGAGGACGGCGGACATCATCGCCGCGTTGTGGCCGGAGCGGGTGAAGGCGCTGGTCTCGGTCTCCGGGTATCTGATCACGAATCTCGACGCCAACAAGGCACCGCTGCCACCCGCGGCCGAGAACGCGTGGTGGTACCAGTACTACTTCGCCACCGAGCGCGGAGTGAATGGACTCAGGCGGTACAAGCGCGAACTCGGTGAGTTCATCTGGAAGTTCAACTCACCGACCTGGAAGTTCGCCCCTTCGACGTACGGACGCACTGCGGCCGCCTTCGACAACCCCGACTACGAGGCCATCGTGATCGGCAACTACCGCTGGCGACTGAGTCTGCTCCCGGCCGAGCCGGAGTACGCCGCCCTGGAGGGGACGCTGCAGAGCGTGCCGAAGATCACGGTCCCGACGATCGCGGTCGACGGGAGGTACGACCCGTTCACTCCGCCCGGTGACGGCAGGTCCTACCGGGCGCACTTCACCGGCAAGTACCAGCACCGGACCTTCGATGTCGGCCACAACGTGCCCCAGGAAGCACCACGCGACTTCGCCCAGGCCGTCATCGACGCCGATCGACTCTGAAGGTCAGGAGGACACCACCTGGATCGGAGAGGGCAAGTACGCATGGAGTTTTGCCCAACTGGTAATGGGTAGGCGCCCCGCCATGTCCAACCACTTCACGGGACTCAGCCTGGGGCCACCACTCGGCGACCAGCGCCTCGATCTGTGTGACCTCTACGCTTTCGGCGCACCCGGCGACCCGGGCAGGACCGTGATCATCCTGAACGCCAATCCCAACGCGGACGCCCTGCACCCGGACGCGGTTTACCGCCTGAACATCGACAACGACGGTGACTACCTGACCGACGTCGCGTTCAGTTGGGTGTTCGGCCCGCCGGCCCCCGACGGCTCCCAGACCTACAGCGTCTACGCGGCATCCGGTGCGGAGTCCCGCAGGCCCGAGGCGGTCGGAACCAGGATCGTGTCGGACGCTGCGGTCTCCTTCGGCCCGCGGGCAAACGTGGTCGGCAGCGGCGACTACCAGGTGGCCGCCGGCAGCCGCAGCGACGCGTTCTTCTTCGATTTCGACGGAATCAAGAATCTGTTCGACACCAGCGGCAAGCGCAATTTCACCGCACCACATCTGGGTGGTCAGTCCCCGTGGACAGGTGTCGACTCCAACACCACGGCGAACGTCTTCTCCATGGCCATCGAACTGCCGACCGCAGAGCTGGCGCCGAAGCCCGAGCTGCACATCTGGGGCAGGTGCAGCGTCCTGCGCGACGGCGAACTCGTCCACGCGGACCGGGCCGGGCATCCGTCGATGAGCAGTTTCTTCAACACCGACGACACGAAGGAGGAGTACAACGCCAGCGAACCGGTCAACGACCGGGCCAGGTGGACGGACCAGTTCGTCCATCTGATGGGGCACACCGGCGGATACTCACGCGAGGAGGCGATCGCCGCTCTGGAGGAGCACGGTCTCCTGCCGGACGTGCTGCACTTCGACCCCTCCAAGCCGGCCGCGTACCCCAACGGACGGACGTTCGCCGAGGACGTGATCGACATCCGCGTCGCGTTCCTCACCAAGAACGAGGCGCCGCCCACGGGCCTCTCACCGCACACCGACACCCTCGACCGGTTCCCCTACCTCGGAGACCCGCATCCGGCAGCATCTTCCTGATCCGAGGAGGAGATCGTGGGACGTCTGGACGCAAAGACGGCGGTCGTCACCGGCGGGACGAGCGGCATCGGGTTGGCCACTGCCCGCCGGTTTCGCGAGGAAGGTGCTCGGGTCTACATCACGGGGCGCCGCAGGGAGACACTCGACCGAGCCGCCGCGCAGGTCGGGGGAGACGTCATCCCCGTTCAGGCCGACAGCGCCGACCTGGCCGATCTCGACCGGCTCTACGGCACCGTCGCCGAACGCGGTGACCGCATCGACGTGCTGTTCGCCAACGCCGGCGGAGGCGAGTTCGCCACCCTCGAGCAGGTGACCGAGGAGCACTTCGACGACACCTTCGCCACCAACGTCAAGGGCGTGCTCTTCAGCGTCCAGAAGGCACTGCCCCTGCTGAACGACGGGTCCTCCGTCATCCTCACCAGCTCCACGGCCGGCCACGTCGGCACCGAGGCCTTCGGTGTCTACGCCGCGTCCAAGGCCGCTGTTCGTTCCTTCGCCCGCACCTGGGCCAACGAACTGCGCACCCGCGGGATCCGGGTCAACGCCCTCGCACCCGGGCCCGTCGCCACCCCGGGAATCGACGGGCTCGCCCCCGACGAGGAGCAGGCCGCGGAACTGCGTGGCTCCCTGGCCGCCTCCGTCCCCCTCGGCCGGATGGGTCGGCCGGAGGAGGTCGCCGCTCTGGCCCTCTTTCTGGCCACCGACGAATCCAGCTTCGTCACGGGTACCGAGATGTTCGTCGACGGCGGCGCCATCCAGGTGTGACGGCACGAGGCCCCCGGTGTTCTCGGCCGGCTGTTGTCGTCACGTGCCTTCCTGGCCGCGCGGCGTGCGGTCCCGGCCGGCGCACAGCCGGAACGAGAAGCCGTCCTCGGTGGGGACGAGCAGGGCGCCGATGTCGAGCATGTGGGCTATCCACAGACCGAGACCGGTGCCCAGGTTCGCGTTCGCCATCGGCACGAGCCCGGCGAGGGGGTCGGTGGGGCCGCGACCCCTGTCCGATACGTCGGCCACCAGGCGTTCGGCGGTGGCCCAGATCCGGACCGTCGCGGGCGGTACGCCGTGCAGCCGCGCGTTGGTGACGGCCTCGGAGATGCCGAACAGCAGGTCGTCGAGTTTGCGGTCGTCGACCAGACCGCGGCCGAGCCGCTCCAGGGCGTGGCGTGCCTCGGCGGTGGAGGGGTCCACGAGTTCGACGTTGGGCGGGCAGGCTTCCAGCGGGTCAGGAGACACGGGAACCCGTGCGTTCCTGGCATCGCAGTCATAGCGGCCGTTGGTCTGGTGCGCTCCGGCAGCGGTGACGGTGCAGGGATGCATCCGCTCGACCACCTGCCGGACCGGATCGGGAACGGTCGTGGCGTCGTAGAGGCAGAGACTGCGTACGGGAAACTCGTCCCACACGGAGTTGACGGCGAACTCGTAGCGGTCCCAGCCGGCGAAGCTCCCGCCGTTGCCCGGATGTGGAACCTGACCGGCGATCCGGACCTGTGGTGCGCCGGCCGCGACGTGGCGTTTGAACAGTCCGCGGTACGTCGCGATCGCCCGTGCCGGCGTGGCGTACAGACTCGTATCGGTGATGAAGTTGACCTTCGACGGGTCGTCCAGCCATAACCGAAGCAAGGCGGACTTCGGTTCGTCGTAGCCGATGACGACCGGCTCGCCGTTGGCGACGCCCTCGTCGACGAACGGCACGATCATCGCCTGGAACTCCTCATCCGACTGGTAGAACCCCACCTCGTGGACGTTGCCGGCGTATGTGCCCGGCGTCCAGGTACTCATCGCTGGGTCTCCGTCAGGACGAGGTTGGGTAGATGGTCACAGCCGGCCGGGCAGAACACGAGACTCTGAGAGGGTCTCAGGTCCTGCAGGAGGAGACGTCTGCCGTCGTGGGCGAGCCGGTCGGACAGCTCGGCCAGCATGCGGACGCCAGCGAGGTCGACGAAGCGCAGCTCGACCAGGTTCAGCAGCAGATCCTCCTCGACGTCTGCGCCCGCCTGGTGGATCCAGTCGAACCAGGCCGTCACCTGGGAGAGGTCCAGCTCGCCGACCATGCGGAACCCCCGGGGGTGGTACGTCGGGAAGATCGACAGCCGCGCGTCCTCATAAACGGGGTCCGGAACCACCGTGTGGGTGTGCAAGGCCTCGACCGCGGCGATCTCCGCCGGGCTGAAGATGCGGCGGTCGTACTGGCACATCCCCATCACCGGCGTGTCGCCGTAGACGTCGGCGGCCTTGCGTTCGTAATCGGTCCACTTGTCCGAGCCCGGCCGGCCGCGAAGGACGCTGGGTTCTCCGGTGATTCGCAGAGCTCGGTACCCGGCGGCGAGCGCTTCGCCGGCGTTTCGTCTCAGCACCGCCACCATCACGTCAGGATCGAACGGTAGATATGCGAGGTAACCCTCCCGGGGACCCATCACCCGGAGCTGGCCGCTTTCGCTGAACCGCGCTGGGGCGAGGCCGCTCTCGCGTAGAAGGTCGAACACCGTCACAGGGTCGACTGCGGCGAAGTAGATCACCTGCTCGTGCCGAGCCAGTCCGTTGCGGATGTAGGAGGTGAGCACCTCACGCTGCTCGGCATCGGTGTCGAAGCTGAGGCAGTGATGGTCGCCGACCCGCATCCGGCCGACGACTTGCTGAGCGACATCATTCATGACTAATTTCCTCGATCGCAAACGCTACGCTCCTTCTCCGAAAGGAAGAAGGCCCTGTTCGGTTACCGCCACGTGCGATATCGGAGGTATGCGCGGATCGCCTGTCCCGTGGCGGCCCTACCTCGACCGCTCCTCGGGCGTCGAGCAACCTGGGATTGCGGAAGGGCCGACAGCCGTCGCAGCCGACATAAGCTCTGGCGATGCGACGGTGTTCGGTGGCGGAGAGCGTCAACACGCTGGTGCGGTTCTGCGCGCGACGTGACGTGGCCGCGCTGACGCCTGGTCACCTCGGCGGGAGGGCCGACGTCGCGATCCTGTTCGGTGGAAGCGTCCTCGCCGGGGCGGCGGTGTTCGCCGACGCCATCAGGTCCGAGGTCGCCGGCTTCTACCTGATCGTGGGCGGCGAGGGGCACAGCACCGACGCGTTGCGCCGGCAGGTGCGCGACCGCACCGGGTGGCCGGACGTCGACGAGCTCACCGAGGCCGCGCTCTTCGACCGGTACCTGCGCGATCGGCACGGTCTCGCGGTGGACGCCCTCGAAGAGAAGTCCACCAACTGCGGCAACAACGTGACCAACGCCCTCGCCCTGCTGGCCGCGGGTGGTGTCAGGCACGACCGGATCGTGCTGGTTCAGGACGCCACCATGCAGCAGCGCATGGACGCCGGTTTTCGCCGGCACGTCCCGCCGACGACGACGCTGGTGAACTTCGCCTCGCACCGGACGATGGTGCGCGAGGTCGACGGTGCCGGTGCCGGTGCCGGCGCCGGCGCCGGTCTGCTGGAGTACGAGTCGGCGCCGGACGGGATGTGGGACCTCGAACGCTACGTGTCGCTGCTGCTGGGGGAGATCCCGCGCCTGAGGGACGACGCCGGCGGGTACGGGCCGTCGGGCCGGGACTACATCGCCCACGTCGACGTACCGGACGAAGTCGAGCAGGCGTTCACGCTGCTGCGGAACACCACCGGCCACACCGTTCGGCGGGTCGATCAACGGTGGAAAAGCCAGTAGGCGGCGCTGCTGACAGGATCCGCTGGAATGAGAAGGGGAATTCAAAGAGAATTCCGACGTCAGCAACTCGTAACCGATTGTCAGGCGCTCGAATGTTGCCGACTGTCAATCCGGAGTTGATCCGAACGCCTTCCCGCCAGGGTCGGACGGCTGGGCCGGGTCGTCACGGTGCTGAACGCGCGCGCGGTGACGGTGTACCTGTGGCACGAGATCGCGCTGATCGTCTGCGTGCCCCTCATCGACCTGATGTGGCAGATCCCCGCCTTCGAGAACCACCTGCCGCTGGACTCGCAGTGGTTCCTGTATCTCCTCGGCTGGCCGCTGATCGGTGTCGCCGTCCTCGCACTCGGCTGGATCGAGGACGTCGCGGCGCGCCGCAGGCCGCGGCTGAGGCCGTGACCGGCCGGGGATGACCGTAGCCGCCCGGACGGACCTGTTCAGCGCATGACGCCGGTGTGCCCAAGGGAGTAGCGTCCGGGCTGTGGCCACACGGACAGGCCGTGTGGCCCACTGCCCACGTCGATCCTGGCCAGCAAGGCGCCGTTGACGGTGGAGAGGGCGTACACGACGCCGTCGTAGCGCCCGGACAGCCAGAAGATCCTGCCGTCGGGGGAGAGGTTTCCCATGTCGGGGCTCCCGCCTCCCGGTATCCGCCACTTGCCGACCAGCCGGTCGGAGGCGAAGTCGAGCACGGAGATCGACCCTTCGTCGCGGTTGGTGATCAGGAGGCGGCGCGAGTCGCGGGTGACGTAGAGGCCGTGCGCGCCGAGACCGGTCGGCAGGAGGTTCCTGATCCTGAACGGGTTACCGGAGACCCGCCAGACTCCGTCCGCGTTCATGTCGGCAACATAGAAGGTACGGCCGTCGGGGGAGAGCTTGACGTCCTGCGGCTTGGCATCGCCGGGTAGTTCGATTCTCCCGACGATCCGCCTTCCGGCGGTGTCGACCTTGAGCAGCTCCGAAGAAAATTCACAGCTCACGACGAAATAACGTCCGTCGGCGGAGAAGTCGGCGTGGTTGACGCCGGCGCAGTCTGCGGGAGTCGAGTGCTCGAGCCGCATCGTGTGCGGGTCGCGGAAATCGATCCGGTGCAGAAGCGAGGCCATCACGACGGCATACCGTCCGTCGGGTGTGAAGTAGAGGTTGTACGGATCGTCGACGGGCACGGGTTTTCCGGCCTTGGTCGTGCGCGGATCGATCGGTGTGAGCGAGTCGCCCACGTCGTTGTTGACCCAGAGAGTGCGAAGGTCCCAGCTGGGAACGACATGCTGGGGCTGGCTGCCCACCGGGATGGTCTTGATCACCTTGAACGTCTTCGGGTCGATCACCGTGACGGTGTCGCTGTTGGTGTTGGGGACGTACACCCGGTACGGGTCCTTCCGCACGGCCGGAGCGAGCCGGCCGGGCCGGTCGGCCGCCCACACGTCGTCGGCACGCAGCGGCGGTGGCATGCCGGGCAGCCATGCGGGGGTGTGTGGCGCCGCGTGCGCCGCGGTGGCCGCGGCGCCGGGACGTACCCGGTCCGGGTTCCTGGTCGGTGTGGGGTGGGCGGTTCCGGCGGTGGTCCAGCACCCGGCCGCAGCGGTGGCCAGCACGGCCAGGACGAGCAGGGCGGAGAGCAGGTGTGCCACGGGTGGCCGGCTCATCGGAGCAACTCCGTCACCGTCACCGGTTGCAGGCCCTGGGCGCGGAGTCCGGCGACGAGCGCCGGCAAGGCTTGGACCGTGCCGGGATGCCCCATGTGCAGGCTCAGAATCGAACCGGGCTTCGCGGAGTCCACTCCGTTGCGCACGACCGCGGCCGGCCCCGGGTCGAGGTAGTCGAGGGTGTCGACGTCGTACGACAGGCAGACGCGGTAGCCGGCCCGGGCCGCCGCCGTCCGGATCAGCGGGGTGGTGTGCTGCGTCCCCGATGCGCGAAACCACGTGCCGGCGCTGCCGGTGAGCCGACGTAGGACTGCGGCGCAGCCGGAGATCTCGTCGTACGCCTGCGACTGGTCCAGCGTGCGCATCGGCAGGTGGTGCAGGGTGTGGTTGCCGAGCTCGTGGCCGCCGCGCCGGATTCTGTCCGCCATGGTGGGGTTCTGGGACAGCCAGGTGCCGACAGCCAGCACTGTCAATGGTGCCTTGACGTGCTCGGCCACGCGTAGCAGTGCTTCCGCGGTGGAGGGATCACCTGCGCCGTGGAAGGTGAGCGCCACCCGAGGTGCCGATCGTGGAGCGTGCCCGATCTCGACGACGCGGGCCGGCTTGCCTGCCCGGGTAGCCGTCGTCGGCGACTGCCGGACCGAGGCGCCGTGGTCGTCTGTGCGGCGGGGCTGTCCGGGCTGGGACGTCGCCGGTGCCGAGCGATCCCTGGGCCTCGCGGCCGCACAGGCACCGAGCAGAACACCGGCGGCGGTGCACGACACCGCACGCCACAACAGGCGGCGCCGCGGGATCGTCACGGCTCCACGATAGGGAGCGGGACCGGGCCGGACGGCACAATGGATTTTCCAAGGGCAGCTCGCCGGCCGACATGCCGACCACGCCGACCACGCTGACCAGCCGGCGGTGGCTGTGCTACCAGATCAGGTCGAGGTAGTCCTGTCCGTGCTCGCGCGCCAGCGTCAGGTTGGGGCCTTCCTCGCCCTTACCGCCGGACATGCCGACTTCCCAGCGGGCGTTGAAGGCGATGATCCACGCGGCTGCCGCGCACGCGGAGCGCCGTTCGCGGCCGTAGAGGCCGGCACCTCGGGCGGCCTGGTAGTCCTGCAGGAAGACCGCCACCTCGTCGGGGGTGGAAAGGCCGGCCCCGCTGGTGGAACTGGCCGCGTAACACGCCGCGGCGAAGCCGGCGATGACGGCCTCGGTGTCGGCGACGAGTTCCCAGTCGAAGGTGCCGACGAGCACACCGTCGAGGACGGCGGTGTTGCCGGCGTACCAGTCGGCGTGACCCACGACCAGCTCCGCGCCCTCGCGGCAGGTGAGGATCTGGTCGGACGCACGTCGCGCGTACTCGTCGAGCCAGTCGTAGCCGGCAGGAGTGACGTCGAAGTTCACGATCGGGTCGTGGGGTACGGGCCAGGGGCCGGCCTGGTATCGGCACCATGACGGGCCCGGTCCCGCTTTCTCCCGGAGGCCGGGCCGGGCACGCAGCAGGTCGATGTGCCGGGCGAGACCTTCCGCCAGCAGCCGGCGGGTGGCGGAGGCGCGTCCGGCCGGCACCTCGCCCGCGAGGAGCGTCTCCGCGGTGAGGACCCGCCCGTCGATCTCGTCCGGACCCGACAGCGGCTCCGGGCACGGGAAGCCGGCCGCGGCGAGGTACCGCTGCGCATCCCGCGCGGCGACGATCGTGTCGAGGGCGCCGACGGTGTCCGGGCCGGCCGGGGTGCGGTGCCCCTTGATCACCACCGCCCGCCCGTCGTCGAGTTCGACGCCCCACACGGCGTCGATGCGCCCGGCGCGGAACCTGACCGTACGGATGGGGCTACCGAGGTGTTCGCCGGCGTACGCGCTGAGGAAGGCCCGCAACTCGGCCACCGACTCCGTCCCGTGCACGGCGCGTTCGGTGTCGGTGGTCCGGTCCGACGCGTCGAAGTCGGCGGAGGACGGCGTGCTACTGGTATCGGCCACCCGCAGAGCTTCCCACCTGGTCCGCCTCCTGTCGCGGGCCACCACCTCGGGAGCCGCGGGCGCGACCTCCAGTGACCATCGACGCTCAGGCGTTCGGCCTCGGCGATGGGTGCCGCCGCCGGGTGAGCTGCGGATCCCTGTACTGCGTCGTCCACTGGGTGACGATCGGGTTCGAGCCTGGCCAGGCGTTCTCGGATTCGGCGGTGAGGACCAGTGTGAGGTCGGGGCCCCAGTCGGGGTGGTGGATCGAGGCGAGCGGAAGTCCGGTCAGCGGAAGCCAACGGCCGTCGACGGCAAGGCCGACGTAGGTCTGCCGGGCGAGGTCGGCCACCACCTCGAAGCGATGCCAGTCGGTGTCCGGAGGGAGGACGATGCCGGTGTCGTGGGCGGCGAGGTGTCCGTCGACCATGGTGTAGGCAAAGATCTTGCCGAAGCTGGGGTCCCAGGGGTTCAGTTTCCAGAAGGTGGCGGCCTCCAGCGTGTGCTGGTCGGCGTTCCAGAGTCGGCTCGAGCCGTCCCAGAACTGGATCATCTGGTGGGTCTGTTCGGGCAGGTGCGGCGCGGTGCTGGGGGAGGGCACGAGCGGCAGCCGGATCGAGTAGGCGTAGTGGTACGTCGCCAGGCTGATCGGGCGGTGGTCGGGCGTCCTGTCACCGAATTTGATCCGGCCGATCGCGTTGACGAAGGTCGTGATGCCACGTGGGTTCGCGGTGACCTCGCTGTGGTCCGCGGTGGAGGTGATGGCGACGTCCTCGGTGCCGCACGGCAGACCGGTCGTGCCGCCGGGATCGCACTCGGGGTCGATGCCATAGCCGTCGAGTGGACCCCGGGCTCGCCAGACCAGGGCTTCGTCGTTGTCGGGCAGGCCGCCGGGTCGGGTCGCGGTCTGCCGGGCGGTCGCGGGGCTGGCGGCAGCGAGCGCGCCGGTGCCCGACGCCAGGATCAGCCCGCCCGCGGTGAGGACGGTGCGGCGCGGGAACTGTCTGGTGTTCGGCCCTGGGTTCGACTCGGATGGACGCATCGCCGCCTCCTAACGGCCTGGCGCGACTTTCGCGCGGTGTTCCGCCGCGTCACGCTCCCACTAGCACTTCCAGCGGCCGCAGGCGGTCCGATCCTGCCGCAGGCTACTTCGGCCGGGTGGTCGGTCGAGTTCCTCGTGTCCGCGACTGCCCTACCAAGACCGGCCATCGTCGGCGCAGCCGCCGGCGTGGGTGGACTAACCGACCTGCGTGTTGGCCGTCGATCCCCGGGGCACGATCTCGCACGGCAGCCGGACGACGGTGGGTGGGACGGCCGGCTCGGCGATGCGACGGCGAAGCAGGTCGATGCCCGTCTCGACGATGGCCTGGACGGGCTGGTTCACCGTGGTCAGGTCGAAGGACTCCCAGGACGCCATGTCGGTGTTGTCGTAGCCCACCACCCACAGGTCGCCGGGAACGCCGACGCCGAGGGACCGTGCGCCGTCGAGGAGCCCGAACGCCAGGATGTCGGTGATGGCGAAGATCGCCGAGGGCGGCTTCCTCCGGGCGAGCAGCCGCTGCGCGGCGCGATGACCGTCGCTGTGGGAGAAGCCGCCGACGACGGTGTTGCGCCGGCTGACCGTGAGGCCGGCCTCGGTGAGCGCGGCGCGAAATCCCAGCTCGCGGTCCCGCGCCGTCGACACCACCAGGGGAGAGGTGACCAGCCCGACGGAGGTGTGACCGGCGTCGACGAGGTACCTGCCCACGTCGAAGGCGCCCTGCCAGTTGTCGCCGATCACCTGGTCGCAGGCGAGATCGTCGATTCCACGGTGCAGGAGGACCGTGGGCAGTCCCGACGCGACCGCGACCGAGTGCAGCGGGGAGTCGAAGGTGGCGCAGGTCAGAACCAGACCGTCGACGAGCCGCTGCTGGATGAACCGGCTGGACGCCGCGATGTCGTCGTGCTCGACGTCCCAGAGGGTCATGTGGAGCCCGAGGCTGCGCAGGCGCCGGGCGATCGCGTCGAGCAGGGTGGCGTGGAAGGGGCTGGTCACCCGGGACATGAAGACGCCGATGGAGTCCGTACGCCCGGTCTTCATCGCCCGCGCGAGCGCATGTGGGGTGTAGTTGGTCTCGGCCAGGACTTTCAGGACCCTGGCCCGCGTCTCGGCGCTGACCCGCGGATGGTTGGTGAGTACGCGGGACACCGTGGACTGGGAGACACCGGCCAGCCGGGCCAGGTCCCTGCTCGTACCCACTCGTTCCACACTCGCCATGGCAACCTCCGCCTGCGCTCGTCCTCGGAGCACAAGGAAATCACCTCACCGTCGGTGCCGTCCTAGTCCGGACGTGATCCACGCGGAACTGTTGACCACCTTGCGGGGCAAGCGTAGATACGTATTCACAACCCGATCCATCCGATGCCGAAGTCCGCCGACCACGCGGCGACAGGCACCGGCGCCAGACACCTGGCGAGGGGGACCCTTCGAGCGCGGCGCCTGCCCGCGCGACGGTCGACGATCGGAGATTCCGGTGAATCAGACGGCCTCAGCGGTGAGCCGCCGCGCCTTCGTGGCAGGGACGCTCGGCCTTGCGGGCGGGAGTCTCGTGTCCGGATGTGGCGGCAAGGCGTCGTCCTCCTCCGACGAGGTGACCTTCCTGAACTGGGACACGTTGAAGGGCACGCCCCTGGAGAAGGCGATCAGGGCGTGGGAGAAGAAGAGCGGCACCAAGGTCGTCGTCCAGCCGACGCCGACGGCGGACTACGACACCAAGATGCGGACGCTGCTGGCCGGCGGTCAGCCGCCGGACATCATGCGGATCAACGACGACTTCGTCCGGGGCTTCTCCGCACGCGGCGCCCTGCTCGACCTGAACAAGTACATCAGGAAGGACAAGCTCGACGTCACCGCGTACGCCAAGGAGTCGTTCGAGTTCGCCCGGCAGCCCAACGGGCAGCACACGGCCTGGGTCCTCGGATACCAACCCCGCTTGATGTTCTACAACGTCGACGCCTTCAAGGAGGCGAACGTCGAACTGCCGCCGACGACGTGGACCATGGACGGCTGGAAGTGGGACGACTTCGCCGACCGGGCGAAGAAGCTGACCGTGCCCGGCAAACGCTGGGGAGCGCTCGTCTACTACGACACCGGGTACGAGCAGACCTTCACCATCAACCACGGAAGCCCCACTGGCATCTTCTCCGACGACGGCACGAAGTTCACCCTCGCGGGCAGCACCGAGAGCGAGGCCCTGCAGTGGGCGACCGACCTCACCTGCAAGGAGAAGGCCCAGCCGCCCTGGTCGCAGCTGCAGCAGGACGGCATCGACAACCAGCTGTTCGCGCAGGGCAAGGTCGCGATGTACTTCGCCACCTTCGGCGCGGTGCCCTACCTGCGCAGCACCATCAAGGACTTCACCTGGGACGTCGCACCGCCGCCCGGTGACGTACAGCAGCGAACCGAGTCCAGCGTCATCGTCTTCACGATCCCGAAGGCGGCGAAGAACCCGGACAAGGCATGGGAGCTGCTGAAGTTCCTGGCGAGTGAGGAGGGCGGGAAGATCCTCCTCGAGGGCGGGCAGTTCACCCCGATCAACAACGCGGTGGCCGCCCAGCTCGGCGCGGGCGACAAGAGCCCCGCGCACCTCAACCTCTTCGGCGTGGCCGCGAAGCATCTCACCGCGCCGAACCAGACGAAGAACACGCTGGGCGCGCGGGACCTGTACCGCCCGGCCCTGGACGACGCCTACAACTGCGAGAAGCCGGTGCGCGACGTGCTGACCGGGGTCAAGGCACAGGTGGAGAAGGCCCTGCAGGGTTGAGGTTTCGCAGTATCTGCCGCGCGAACGACCGAGCCGGAACCCAGAGGTCAGGTGGAGCCCAGGATGCAGTCACTGGTGACAGCCGAGACGACACGCGAAACACCCGGCGCCACACCCGACCCTTCCCGGGTGGCGCGGCGACGGACCAACCTCACCGGCTGGCTGTTCATCAGTCCCATCGTCGTCGGCGTGGTGGCGTTCCAGTTCTTCCCGATCCTCGTGTCGATGGCGGCGTCGCTGACGAAGTGGGACGGGATCTCACCGCCGGAGTTCGTCGGGCTGTCGAACTTCACCGACATCTTCACCGACGACCCGTTGTTCTACACGACGTTGTGGAACACGACGTACTTCACGCTGGCCAGCATCCCGCTGACCGTGGGCATCGGCTTCCTCCTCGCCGTGCTCTGTGCCCAGCGGGTCCGCGGAGTCTCGTTCTTCCGGACGGCCTTCTTCGCTCCGTACGTGACGAACGTCGTCGCGATCGGCTTCGTGTGGTTCTGGTTCTTCCACCCCAGCGACGGAGTGGTCAACGGCCTGCTCCAGCAGGTCGGTATCCATGGCCCGGAGTGGCTCTCGAGTTCGACCTGGGCGATGCCGGCGGTGATCCTGGTCAGCGTCTGGCAGGGAGTCGGCTACCCGATGATCATCCTGCTGGCCGGCCTGCAGGGGATCCCGGAGATGCTGTACGAGTCGGCGAAGATCGACGGTGCGAGTTCGTTCGCCCGGGTCAGGTACGTCACCCTGCCGCTGCTGACCCCGCACTTCCTCTTCCTGCTGATCACGCAGTTCATCAGCTCGTTCCAGGTCTTCGGCCTGATCTACGTCATGACCAAGGGCGGACCCGGGCACTCCACCAGCGTCTACATCTACAACCTGTACGAGAACGCCTTTGCGTACGGGAAGATGGGCTACGCCTGTGCACTGGCGTGGATCCTCTTCGCGGTGATCGCGAGCGTGACCTACGCGCAGTGGAAGCTCCAGAACAGGTGGGTGTTCTACGCATGAGCATCGGCAGACTCAGCGTCAAGGCAGTCCTCTACGTGGTGATGCTCGTGCTCGCGGCGGCGTTCCTGCTGCCGCTGGTGTGGATGCTGTCCAGCTCCCTCAAGCCCGAGGCGCAGGTGCTGACGATCCCACCGGACTTCTTCCCGAACCACCCGCTGTGGAGCAACTACGCGGATGTCTTCGGCCGCATCCCGGTCTTCTTGTTCAACAGCGTCAAGCTCGCGGCGTACAACGTGGTCGGGATCCTGGTGGTCTCCTCGATGGCGGGGTACGCGTTCGCACGGTTGCGGTTCGCCGGCAGGGACGTGGCGTTCATGGTCCTGCTGGCCACCTCGATCATCCCCGGCATCGCCTACCTGATTCCGCAGTACATCGTCTTCCGGCAGATCGGCTGGATCGACACGCACTACCCGCTGTGGGTGCCGCGGGTGCTGACACCGGTGTTCGCGACCTTCCTGATGCGGCAGGCCTTCAAGACCGTGCCGAACGAGCTGGAGGATGCCGCGAAGATCGACGGCGCGTCGACGTTCGGGATCTACTGGCGGATCATGCTGCCCCAGACCAAGCCGGTGCTCGCGGCGATCGCAGTGTTCACCTTCCTCGACTCCTGGAACGACCTGTTCGGGCCGCTGATCTACCTGAACTCCGAGAACCTCCAGACCCTGCCGGTCGCGCTGGCGCAGTTCCAGGGCGAGTACTTCAGCCAGCTCAGCCTCCTGATGGCGGGTGCGACGGTCTCGGTCGTGCCGGTGATCATCGTGTTCCTGCTGGCCCAGCGGTACTTCATCCAGGGCATCACCATGACCGGGCTGAAATGACTTCAAGAACGAACGACGCCAACGAAGAAGGAGCAGTTCGGTGAACGATCCTGTGGTGGCAATCCAGATCGGGGCGGTGTCGTTCGTCGACGAGGGTGTCGACGCCACGCTCGACGTGCTGGCCGAACGCGGGGGTGTCAACGCGCTGTTTCTCGCGACACCGACGTGGACCCGCGGGACCGGGGGCCGCCAGGTGCCCGGCTACCCGCTGCCCGACCACGGCGTGCAGTCGTACGACCTCGGCTGGCGCGGCGGCAACTACGCCACGCCGCACCCGGAGTACTACGGCAACACCGTCCTCGGCGCGGCCGGACGGGCACCGGAGCATCCCGACCTCGACCTGCTGGCGACGCTGGTGCCTCGGGCCCGGGCACGCGGGATGAAGTCGTACGCCTGGATGGAGGAGAGTGGATCCGCCAGGGAGCTGCGCACCTACCCGAACTTCGCCAAGGTGCTCGAGGTGGACGCGTGGTCGCGGCCCGGCCTGCGGCCCTGCTTCAACAACCCCGACTACCGCAACTGGCACCTGGGTTTCGTCGAGGACTACGTGCACAGCTACGAGCTCGACGGCCTCGCCTGGTGTTCGGAACGCCCCGGACCGCTCAACCTCCTTCTGCAGGGGCCGGTCCAGGTCGGCGACGTCGGCTGCTTCTGCCCGCACTGTGCGCGGATCGGCCGGGAGCGCGGCATCGACGTGGCCCGTGCGCAGGAGGGATACCGCGCCCTGGTGGAGTGGAACGCGAAGGTCGGTGCGGGGGAGCGGCCCGCGGACGGCGCGTTCGTGACGTTCTGGCGGATCCTCCTCACCTACCCGGAGATCCTTGCCTGGCAGACGTTGTGGACCGAGAGCCAGCGCCAGCTCTACCGCGACATCTACGGTGCGGCGAAGGCGGGAGCGCCCGAGATCGAGGTCGGGTGGCACGTTTACCACAACATCTCGTTCAGCCCGTTCTACCGTGCCGACCAGAACTACGAGGAGATGGCGAAGTTCTCCGACTTCATCAAGGTGGTGATCTACAACAACTGCGCGGGCCCCCGCTTCTACACCTGGGTGAAGAACATCTGTGCGGGTCTCTTCGCCGACGCCGAGCCCGAGGACGTCTACCCGCTGATGCTCAAGCTTCTGCAGCTGGACGAGGGTGCGTACGAGAAACTACCGCAGACCGGCTTCTCGGCCGACTACGTGCGCCGGGAGACCGAGCGCGCGGTCCGGGGAGTGGCCGGCAGGGCCGCGATCTACCCTGGGATCGACATCGACATCCCGGTCGGCCAGCCCAGCGAGAACCTCGAGCCGTCCACCCATGTCGGCAAGGCCAACTGGGACACGACGCGGGGCGACCTGACGCAGTGCTCGCGGGAGTCGGTGCGAGACGCCGTGCTCGCCGCGTTCGAGGGTGGTGCGCAGGGAGTCGTGCTGTCCAGGAAGTACTCCGAGATGCGGCTGGACAACCTGTCCGGCGCGGGCGACGCGGTGCGGGCGCTGGACGCGTGATGGCCGCCTCGCAGAGGGAGCCGGCACGCAAGGACCCGTGGTATCGCCGCACCGTCCGGTGGGGGCAGACGAACCTCACCGAGAAGGATCCGGTGCGCTACGACGCACAGTGGTGGCGGGACTACTGGCGCCGGACGCGGGTGCAGGGCGTGATCGTCAACGCCGGTGGGATCGTCGCCTACTACCCGAGCACCCATCGGCTCCAGCACCGTGCGGCCTTCCTCGGGGAGAAGGACCTCTACGGCGACGTGGTGCGGGCCGCGCGGGAGGAGGGGCTCACCGTCCTCGCCCGGATGGACTCCAACCGCGCGGCCGAGGACTTCTACCTGGAGCACCCGGACTGGTTCGCCGTCGACGCCGGCAGCCGGCCGTACCGGGCCGGCGACCTCTACGTGGCGTGCGTCAACGGCCCGTACTACCGGTCGTACCTGCCGTCGGTGCTGGAGGAGATCATCGCCCGCAGTGCTCCGGACGGGATCACCGACAACAGCTGGAGCGGCCTGGACCGGGACCACATCTGCTACTGCGAGAGCTGCCGGGAAGCGTTCGGCCGCGATGTCAACCTCGCCTTGCCCGGCTCGGTGGACTGGGCCGACCACGCCTACCGGCGCTGGGTCGAGTGGAGCTACCGGCAGCGACTCGCCGTCTGGGACCTCAACAACGAGGTGACCACCCGCGCAGGGGGTCCGGACTGCCTGTGGATCGGCATGAACGGCGGCGACCTGGTGTCGCAGAGCCGCAGGTTCCGCGACCACAAGGCGATCTGTGAGCGGACCCCGATCCTCATGCTGGACTCGCAGTACAGACACGAGCAGTCCGGCTTCCAGGCCAACGGCGACAGCGGCAAGGTGCTGCACGGTCTGCTCGGCTGGGACGCGCTGGTCCCGGAGAGCACGGCGATGTACGACGCGGGAACGCCGACCTTCCGGCTGGGCAGCAAGCCCGAGCCGGAAGCCCGGATGTGGGCGGTCGAGGGCTTCGCCGCGGGCATCCAGCCGTGGTGGCACCACATCGGATCGGTGCACGAAGACCGCCGGCAGTACGCCACCGCGCCGCGGTTGTTCGGCTGGCACGAGCGGCACGAGGACGTCCTGCTCGACCGCACGCCGGTGGCCACGGTCGGGGTCGTGTGGAGCCAGCGCAGCATCGACTTCCACGGCCGCGACGATCCGGAGAGCCGCAGCCTGCTGCCCTACCGCGGGTTCACCGACGCGATGGTCCGTGCCCGGATTCCGTACCTGCCGGTGCACGCCGACCACGTGGCCAGGGACGGCGCCGGCTTCGCGGTGCTGGTCGTGCCGGACGTCGGCGTGCTCACCGAGGCACAGTGCGACGCGATCCGGGCGTACGCCGAGGCGGGCGGCGGACTGGTGGTGAGCGGGGAGTCCGGCGGATACGACGAGTGGGGAGACCGGCGCGCCGACCTCGGCCTGGCCGACCTGCTCGGTGTGCACCAGACCTGGACCCACCACGGCGACTCGGGCGTCTCGCCGGCGAACTGGGAGGCCTATCCGGCCCACACCTACCTCCGGCTTGGCCCCGGGACCTCACAGGCGGGCGATCTCGGCGACCTCGGCGCGGGCTTCGAGGACACCGAGGTGCTGCCGTTCGGCGGCAGGCTGGAGGTCGTGCGGGTGGACCCCGATGTCGCCGATGTCAACGTTGCCTTGACATGGGTTCCGCCGTTCCCGATCTACCCGCCGGAGAAGTCCTGGATGGCCACGCCGCGTACGGACCTGCCGGCGGTCGTGACCCGCTCACGCGCCAACGGGAGCAGGGTGGCCTACCTCGCGGCCGATGTCGACCGCTGCTACGCGAGGCATCACCACCCCGACCACGGAAGGTTGCTCGCCAACATCGTGCGCTGGGCGGCCCGCGACGACGTGCCGCTCGCGGTCGAGGGAGCGGGCGTACTGGACTGCCATCTCTACCGCAAGGGCGCGTCGCTGGTGCTCCACCTGGTCAACCTCGACCAGGGCGGCGCCTGGCGGGGCCGGCTCCAGGAGCTCACCCCGTCGGGCCCGTTCGAGGTGCGCGTACGGCCGCCGGAGGGTGTGTCCCTCACGCAGGCGGAGTTGCTCGTCGCCGGGGGCGAGGTCCCGCTCGGACACGACGGCGGATGGGTGTCGTTCCGAGCCGAGCGGGTCACCGATCACGAGGTGGTGGTCCTGAGCTGACGGTGCCCGAACGACGACGCCGACGGTGGCGCGTCATCCGGGCAACGCGGTCAGGCTGTCCTACTGGCCGGTGACGGCGAACCAGGCGCCGTCGGGGGAGGTGACGAAGACGATCGGGGCGAGGCAGGGGGAGGGGAGGTCGATCCTGTCCTTGATCACGGCGTCGCCGTCCGGCGTAGCCGGTGCGGTGGCTGTCGCCACGTTCACGGTGGTGGCGGCACCCTGGCTGGTGGACATGCAGCTGACGACGGCCTTGAACGCCGGGACCGGGTTGGTGCCCTGACGGCCGGAGGGTACGGGGGCGCGGCGGGCCAGGACCAGTCCTTCGACGGTGACCTGCACCCTGCCGTCGCTTCGCAGCTCGCCATGGGCGGACTCGATCTCCCACGGCAGGCCACCTCCGGGTACGGCTCGAACGGCGTTGGCGGCCCCGGTGTACGGCTCGGTGACGGGAGCCATCTCGTCGAAGGACAGAAGTTTCCGGCCGCCGCCCGCGCTCGCGGCGGCCACGGGAAGAACCAGGAACCCGGCGAGCACGCTCGCGACCAGTTGGGCCAGGCGCCGTTTCATCGTTGTCTCCGTTCCTCGGCACAGTGCTGATGTGCCCGTATCACGAGTCGCGTGGCGCAACGGTTCATACCGTTCGGGGACAGCCGGAGGAGAGCGAAGGTGCCGGATGCCGGACGTCGGCGCCCTCGGCCCGTCGGGTCCTGAGAGGGTTCGCCCATGACAACTGCGAGCACACGCCGCCGGGTGCTGGTCACCGGCGCATCAGGCAACGCCGGAAGTGCGGTCGTCCGGCTGGCCCGGGAGGCCGGTTTCGACGTACGCATGGCCGACGTCGCGCCGCCGGCGGATCACGACCTTCGTGACGTGGAGTTCGTCCGGTGTGACACACGGACGCCGGCCGACGTGGACCGGGCCGTGCGCGGCTGTGACGCGGTGGTTCACCTGGCGGCCTGGCACTGTGCGCACGAGCCGCCGGTCAGTGACGAGACGATCTTCGCCGTCAACGTGGACGGCACGTTCAACGTCGTCCAGGCCTGTCGCGACCATGGGGTCTCGTCGGTGGTCTTCGCGTCGTCGATGGCCTACGGGTGGGGCGGTGTCTACGGCGTTACGAAGGTGATCGGCGAGGACCTGTGGCGCATGCACCACGAGACCACCGGAGCGTCCGTCGCGCTGCTTCGCTACCACGACTTCGTACCCAAGCCCTACCTCGCCTGGGGTGCGATGTTGCTGCGCAACGGTGTGGACCGGCGTGACGTGGCGTCGGCCACGGTCGCCGCCCTGCACGGCGTCGTGGAGCACAAGGTGGACGTGTTCCGCACGATCGTGCACACCGCCCACGGCATGCCGGCGGCCGTCGCCGGCGACTTCGCCAACCGTGGCAGGGCATGGTGCGACGAGCAGGTCCCCGGCTCGGGTGCACTGCTGGAGCGGTACGGGATCGCGTTGCCCGCCCAGGTGGAACAGCACGACCTGACCGAGGCCGGCGAGGTGCTCGGCTGGCGGCCCGCGTACGGCATCGTCGACTTCTTGACCGACCTGCGCCAGCGCGACGCCCGCGGCGAGGACGTGACCACGTTGTGGGCACCGGGACAGACCCCCGACTGAGGGATTCAGCAGGATGGCCGCTCGGGCCGAGCAGGGCTGGCTATTGGACATCCCCGATCCGGCCCGGCCAGGCTGGGTGGCCGGCCGCGGCGCCACGGTGGATCATGCGCCGGCGACGCACCGGCAACGACCGACGACAGTGAGCGAAGGAGAGTCGATGACCGGCACGCTTGCCACTCGGAAGCTGGGCTCCACGGGCCTGGAGGTCACCAGGCTGGGGTTCGGCGCCATGGAGGTTCGCGGCGAACGGATCTGGGGTGGTCGGCCGGTCCGCGACGAGCAGGCCCGCGACATTCTCGGAGCGGTCCTGGACGCCGGGATCACGTTCGTCGACACCGCGAACGACTACGGGAAGAGCGAGGCCTACATCGGCCGCTACATCTCCGAGCGGCGTAACGAGTACGTCCTCGCGACGAAGTGCGGTTGTTCGATGATCCCGGCCGGTGACCACGACGAGACCCCGCACCAGTGGGACCGCAAGCACCTGCTGGGCAACATCGACGACAGCCTGTACAAGCTCGGCACGGACCAGGTTGACCTGCTGCAGTTGCACAATCCCTCGGTCGCGCTCGCCGAGGAACACAAGCTGGTCGACACCCTGCGCGAGATCCAGGCCTCGGGCAAGGCGAGGTTCATCGGCGCCTCGTCGACCTCGCCCGACCTTGGCACCTACATCGACTGGGGCGTCTTCGACGCCTTCCAGATCCCTTATTCCGCACTCGAACGACGCCACGAGGATCTCATCACGAAGGCGCACGCGGCAGGTGCCGGCACGATCATCCGCGGCGGTGTGGCGCGGGGCGAGCCCGGCGCCGGACTGGGCGCGGCGGACCGGTGGGACATCTGGGAGCGGGCGAAACTGGACGAGTTCCTCGACGAGGGCGAGAGCCGTACGCAGTGGCAGCTGAGGTTCACCCTCAGCCACCCCGGCGTCGACACGATCATCGTCGGCACCCTGAACCCCGCGCACCTCGCGGAGAACGTCCGGGCGGCCGCGGCGGGTGCGCTCGCCGACGACGTGTACGCAGAGGCCAAGCGCAGGCTCGACGAAGCCGGCGAATCCCCGGAGAAGGGCTGACGATGATGACCGAGAACACCGTGCCGGCACAGCGCCGGCCACTCGGGCGGTCCGGGCTCGAGGTCAGCGCGATCGGATTCGGCTGCTGGGCGATCGGCGGGCCGCACAGCCGCAACGGCGATCCGATCGGCTGGGGCGAGGTCGACGACGAGGAGTCGGTCGCCGCGATCCACGCCGCGCTCGACGAGGGCGTCACCTTCTTCGACACCGCCGACGTGTACGGCTGTGGGCACAGCGAGCGGGTGCTTGCCCGCGCCCTGCGCGGCCGGCGCGACGGTGTGGTGGTGGCCACGAAGTTCGGGTTCACCTACGACGAGGAACGCCGGGAGTCGCCGGGCACCGACGACTCTCCGGCGTACGTCCGCACCGCGTGCGAGGCGAGCCTGCGCCGGCTGGAGACGGACGTCATCGACCTGCTGCAGTTCCACCTCGGTGGTTGTGACCCGGCCGCGGCGCAGGACGTGCTGGGCGTCCTGGAGGACCTGGTCGACGAGGGCAAGATCCGTTCGTTCGGCTGGAGCACCGACGATCCCGAACGCGCCGCGATGTTCGCCGCCAGCCCGCACTGCGCGGCGATCCAGCAGGCGTTCAACGTGCTCGGCGGCAACGCCGAGACGCTCGCGATCTGCGAGGCCGCCGGGCTGGCGAGCATCGTCCGCGGCCCGCTCGGCATGGGTGTGCTGTCGGGAAAGATGAGCGGGGACACGCGATTCGCCGCCGACGACGTACGCCACGGCTGGGACTTCCGCGGAAGCCAGGCCGACACGCTCGCCGCGGTCGACCGGGTCCGTGAGGTCCTCACGTCCGACGGGCGCACCCTCGCCCAGGGCGCGCTGTGCTGGCTGCTGGCCCGCAGTCCGGCGTTCGTGCCGATCCCCGGCTGCCGTACGGTCGCGCAGGCCCGGGAGAACGCCGGCGCGCTGCGGCACGGCCCGTTGTCGGCCGACGAAATGGCGGCGGTGGAGTCCGCACTCGGACGTTAGGTCCAGGCGACAAGCCCCTGCAGGAAAGGAACCAAGCATGCGGATTCTGGTCACCGGTGCGGGCAGCAACGTCGGGAAGGGGATCGTGCCCAGGCTGCGGGCCGCCGGGCACAGCCTCGTGCTGTCCGACCTCGAGGTCCTTCCGGACACGCACCCCGGCGCGGACCTGCCGTTCGTGCAGTGCGACCTCCAGGCCGGGTTCGGGCTCGAGGGGGCCGCGCAGGGCTGCGACGTACTCCTGCACCTGCCTGCCTGGCACGGCATCCACTCACGCACCAAGACCGAGGCCGACTTCTGGCGGCTGAACGTCGACGGCACGTTCTGGGCTTTGCAGGCGGCGCGTTCGGCCGGCATTCACAGGCTGGTCTTCCTGTCCTCGCAGTCCTGGCACGCCCACTACGACAAGTACGGCTTCACCAAGCAGGTCGGTGAGGAGCTGTGCGAGTACCACCGGCGCAACCACGGGTTGCGGTACGTCGCGATCCGTCCGCACGACTTCACGCCCTGGGGAGGCGACTACCTCAACCGCTACGGCGCACGGCTGCTGTACGGCGGGGTCGACCGGGAGGACGTCCTCGGGTACGTCGAGGCGGCGGTCGAACACCTCGGGCCGGACCTCCCCGGCGGTGCGGATCCCGAAGGCCTCGTCGTGGACGCCGTACGACGGAACGCCTACGCCGAGGAGCAGGTGCGCGACTGGGAGGACGACCCGCTCGCCGCGTGTGAGCGGGTGTTCCCGGGCTCGCGTGACCTCCTCGAGCGGTACGCGATCGACGTGCGCCGCCGGCCCTCGGTCGTGGCCGGGGGCGACGAAGGCGCCGGCGCCGCGATCGGCTTCACGCCGGCGCACCACTTCGGCACGTTCCTCGACGAGCTGCGGAAGCTGGACAGCGCCGGCGGTCCGGACGCGGTGCACGCCCTCACCTGCCCCTACTGACCTCGCGAACGACCCGTCCAGGAGGTGTTGCTGCCGTCGCCGAGTCCGGCGGGACCGCCACGGCAATACCGGCCGACCTGTCCGACCTCGCCTCCACGACGGCCGCTGTGGAGCGGGTGTCGTCGGAGATCGGAGCCCCACGCGTTCTGGTGAACGCCGCGGCCACCGACGCCCCCGGACCGGCTGAGGACCTTGCCGTCGAGGACTGGGAGCGGGTCGTCCGCGTCAACCTGACCGCACCGTTCCTGCTGGCCAAGCTCGCCTTCCCGTACATGCGACAGGCCGGTGGCGGCACGATCGTCAACGTGGCCTCGGTCGCCGGGCGACGTGGATGGCCGAACGCGACCGCCTACTGCGCAACGAAGTTCGGGTTGACCGGCCTCACCCAGGCGCTGGCCGCCGAAGGTGCGCCGCACGGCATCCGGGTCATGTCCATGTATCCCGGTTCGATGGCCACGCACTGGGGCTCGTTCGAGCCGTCGGACCGTATGCGGCGCGAGCCGAGACCGGCCGAGGAGTCGCTGCCCGCACGTGAGGTCGCGGACTACATCGCGTGGCTGGTGACCGCTCCCGACCACCTCGTCGTGACCGAAGCCGTCGTGGCGCCGATCAGGGAACGAGGCTGGCCCTAGGGCTGTTGCAGCCGACCGGCCGGGTCCAAACACCGCATAGCGCACGATTACCGCCAGCTGTGTTTCTGGGCCACACTGTGAGAGATGCCGGCGGCGAGGCCGGGGTGGAACGGCCGCGCCCGCCGGTGATGTGAGGTCGCCGGGACTCCGCGGCCCAAGCAGTGTTGTCCTTCCACGGCACCTGCTCTTCCGCCCTGTGCCGGTTGAGGGATCGTCCCCCGAACGACTGTCAACGCGGGCTTGCCCGGTGAGCGACAGGACGACGGTCAGCCCGCGAGTCTGCGAGAACGCCTCGTGTGAGGTCGCGCGATTCGGGGGTGACGCCATGGCCAGGGCCAGGTCCGAGCACGTCGACGCGGTGGTGGTCGGTTCCGGATTCGGCGGGTCGGTTTCTGCTTTCAGGCTTGCCGAGGCGGGACTGCGGGTCATCGTACTCGAACGCGGCAAGGCGTATCCGCCCGGCTCGTTCCCACGCTCGCCGGCCGACTTCTCCCGCGCCTTCTGGGATCCCAGCGAGGGACTGCAGGGGCTGTTCGACGTGTGGACGTTCCGGGGGATCGAGGCGGTGGTGTCCGCGGGCCTCGGCGGCGGTTCGCTCATCTACGCGAACGTGCTGCTCCGCAAGGACGAGCGCTGGTTCGTGCACGAGTCCCCGATCCCCGGCGGCGGCTACGAGTCGTGGCCGGTCACCCGCACCGAGCTCGACCCCCACTACGACAGCGTGGAGCGGATGCTCGCGCCGCAGCGCTTCCCGCTCGACGCCCAGGGCTACGACGGGACAGGCAAGACGATCGCCATGCGCCGTGCCGCGAAACGCCTCGATCTCGACTGGCAGTTGCCGCCCCTGGCGGTGTCCTTCGCACCCGTTCCAGGCCAGGCACCTGTGGTGGGCGCGCCCATTCCCACTCCGGAGTACGGCAACCTGCACGGTCTGCCACGGCGTACCTGCCGGCTGTGCGGGGAGTGCGACATCGGCTGCAACGACGGCGCGAAGAACACTCTCGACCACACCTTCCTGTCCGCCGCGCAGCATCACGGCGCCGACCTGCGCACCCGGTGCGAGGTACGCACCCTGTCCCCGCGTGCGGAGGGAGGGTACGAGGTCCGGTACGTCGTACACGAGCCGGATCGGGAGGGGCGGCGCACCCGCACCAGCAGGCTGCCGCTGCACACCCTCACCTGCGACAAGCTCGTACTCGCCGCCGGGACGTTCGGGACCACCTACCTGCTGCTGCGCAACCGCGCGGCGTTCCCCGGGCTGAGCGGCGCGCTCGGCACCCGGTTCTCGGGCAACGGCGACCTGCTCACGTTCGTGAAGCACGCGCGCGAGGGCGGGCGTCCGGAGCGCCTGGAAGGCAGTCGTGGCCCGGTCATCACCAGCGCCATCCGGGTGCCGGACGCCGTGGACGGCGGCGGTGGCCGCGGCTACTACGTGGAGGACGCCGGCTATCCGGGCTTCGCCGACTGGCTGGTCGAGACCACCCGGGCGGATCGTTCGCTGGGACGGACGATCCGGTTCGGGCTCCAGCGGCTGCGGGCGCGGCTGGAGCACTCGCCGAAGACCGGGATCAGCGCCGAGGTCGCCGCACTGCTCGGGGCCGGTGACACCTCCGCGGCGACCCTGCCGCTGATCGGCATGGGACGGGACGTGCCCGACGGGAAACTGTTCCTGGACCGCGGCTACCTGGAGTCGACGTGGACGCTCGCCACGTCCGAGGAGTACTTCACCCGCATGCGGGACACCATGCGCGCCATCGCCGACGCCGCGGGCGGAGGCTTCGCGGACAACCCGCTGTGGTGGGGCAAGCGCGTCATCACCGTGCATCCGGTCGGAGGGGCGCCGATGGCGGACCACCCGGGCGCTGGGGTGTGCGACGCGACCGGGCAGGTGTTCGGCTATCCGGGGATGGCGGTCGCGGACGGCTCGCTGATGCCCGGTCCGGTCGGGCCCAACCCCTCCTTCACGATCGCCGCCCTCGCCGACCGTGCCTGTGACCGGCTGCTGTCCGGGCGGGTTTCGCGTGGCGTCAGCGCACCCGGCCCGGCGCCGCGGGTGCCCGCGCAACGACGTACCACCGCGGACGTCACGTCGCTGTCGTTCACCGAGGAGATGAAGGGGTTCGCCGCGCTCGGCGTGACCGATCCGGAGCAGGGCGCACGACTGGGCCGCGCCCGCGGCGACCGGCTGGCGTTCCGCCTCACCATCACCGCGGACGACGTACAACGGTTCGTCGCCGACCCCGCCCACGAGGGCCGGGCGGAGGGCTGGATCGAGTGCGACCTGCTCGGCGGGAGGCGTCCGGTGAGCCGGGGAGTGTTCAACCTGTTCACCACCGACGGCGACCACACCCGCCGGGCGATGCGCTACCGGCTGTGGTTCACCGACGGCGGCGGCAACCCGGTGACCCTCGTCGGGCGGAAGGACGTGCACGACGATGCCGGCGCCGACCTGTGGCCGGACACGACGACGTTGTACGTCCGGCTGCTCGGCGGCCACGTCGATCCGGCGGCGGACGACCGTGCCGACGTGCTCGGCGCCGCGGTCATCACCATCGCGCCGCTGGACTTCCTGCACCAGTTGACGACGTTCCGCACCCGCGGGCCGGACGGGCCGACGGCGCTGGCGGCGTTCGGCCGGTTGTTCCTCGGCGAGCTGTGGTCGGTGTACGGGTCGAGGACGCAGGCCGCCGAGCCGGAAGGCGCTGTGCACGAAGGTGCTCTGCGGGAGAACGCTGTGCGGGAAGGGTCGGAGGAGCGCCGATGAGGCCGGGCGACCTCACCGAGTCCGCGCTCGGGTTCGCCAGGAGACAACCGGTGCGGTGGCTGTCGCCGGGACAGTTGCGGCACACCGCGACCAAGCTGGTGATCTCGGAGATGTTCGGTGCGTACGCCGACAAGCGCGAGTTGCAGGGCACCTTCGACCAGCCGTTGCTGACCTGTCAACCCGAGGCTGACGAGCTGTGGCTGGACTTCGTCGCCGACCTCGGCGACGGCTTCGACGCGACGTACACGATCGCCTGGCTGCTCGCCCACGACAAGCTCGAGGTCGCACCCGCCCACCGGAACGGCAACGGCAGCGGCAGCGGCAACGGCAGGTTGACGCTGCCGCGTTCCGCGCTCCTGCTGATGGGCGGCGACGAGGTGTACCCGACGGCGTCCACCCGCGAGTACGAGGACCGTACGAAGGGCCGCTACCGCGCGGCGCTGCCCGAGCCGGCCGGCCCGGGTGAGGACTCATCGATGCTGCTCGCCCTGCCCGGCAACCACGACTGGTACGACGGGCTGACCTCGTTCCTGCGGGTGTTCTGCCAGGGCCGGGCGATCGGCGGCTGGCAGACCGGCCAGCCCCGTTCGTACTTCGCCGTCCGGCTGCCGCGGCGGTGGTGGCTGGTGGGCGTCGACATCCAGCTCGAGGGGTACGTGGACGAGCCACAGTTGCGGTTCTTCGCCGAACAGGTCCGGCCGCGGCTGCGGCCAGGCGACGGCGTCATCGTGGCCACCGGCAAGCCGAGCTGGGTGGACACCGCCACCGACCCGGACGCGTTCGGCACCCTCGACTACCTGCAGCGCCGGCTGCTCGAGGACTCGGGTGCGCAGGTGCGGCTGTGGGTGTCGGGCGACAGCCACCACTACGTGCGGTACGCCGAGCGGGACGGGTCGCGGCAGATGGTGACGTGCGGGCTGGGTGGCGCCTACCTGTCGGCGACCCACGCGATGCCCGCGTCGCTGGAGGTTCCGCCGGTGCGGTCCAGAGCGCGGGAGAAGTCCGAGCCGCTGACCGTGGACCTGGCGGACTCGGCGTACCCGGACCAGCAGACCTCGCGCCGCCTCGGCCGGCAGGTGTGGGGCATCCCGTGGCGCAACAGCGGCCTGGCCGGGCTCGCGACCCTCCTGCAGGGTGGGCTGCTGGTGCTGCTCGTCGCCGCCCTGGCCCTGACGACGCGACGGCCACCGGTGGCGGCTTTGCGTACCGGCGACGTCGGCGACGTGCTCGGTCTCGGCCTGCGGATCGGGCTCGTCGTCGCGGCCGCGGTGGTGGTCGACGTGGCGTTCGCCCTGGTACGCAGGCGGCGCCCGGTCCTCGCCCGAGCGCCGGCGACGCTCGTCGCGGCCGAGGTCGTCCTCGCCCTCGTCGTACTCGCCGGGCTCGCGGCGGTCCCGTTGCCCGCAGGGGTGCCGGGGCTGGTCGCGGCGGTGGCCGCCTTCGCCGCGGCCGTGGTGGTGGCCGGGATCGCCGGCGTCGAACTGTTCGCCGGCTGGCTGTTCGCCTACCGGGACCTGCCCGTCGTCCGTGGCTGGATCTTCTCCGGGCGGGGCATCGAGGACCACAAGGGCTTCCTGCGCATGTACATCGGCCGCGACGGCTCGCTCACCGTTCATCCGGTGGTCGTCGACACGGTCTGCCGGACGTGGAGGGCGACCCCCGACGCCGAGCCGAACGCGGCCTGGATCGCGCCCGCCGGCGAGCCGCCCGTCCCCAGGCTCGCCGAGCCGCCGTTCCGCGTTCCCCGGAGTGGCCCCCGGTGTGCTCCCGGGCAGGCTCCCCGGAAGGAACCTCGATGACGGTCACCGCGGCGACGGATGCCGCCGCGCGCCACCACACCACCATCCACCCGTTCCGGGCGCTGGACGGCGTGCCGCTGACCCTCGTGCACGTGGAGAATTCGGAGGGTACGGGGCGCACCGCACGGCGCGGGCCCGTACTCGTCGTGCACGGCTCGGGAGTGCGCGCGGAGCTCTTCCGCCCACCGCTGGAACACACCTTCGTCGACGCGCTCCTGGCCGCGGGCTGGGACGTGTGGCTGCTCAACTGGCGCGCGTCCATCGACCTTCCCCCGCTGTCCTGGACGCTGGACGACGCCGCCGCCTACGACCATCCGGCCGCGGTACGGGAGGTGTGCCGGCTCACCGGGCGGGACCGGATGAAGGCCGTCGTCCACTGCCAGGGCTCGACGTCGTTCACGATCTCGGCGGTGTCCGGTCTGGTGCCCGAGGTCGACACGATCGTCTCCAACGCGGTGTCGCTGCACCCGGTGATCCCGGACTGGTCCCGCTTCAAGATCGGGTTCGTGGCGCCGGTCGTGTCCCGGTTCGTGAGCCACGTGTCGCCGGCCTGGGGTGACCGGCCCGTCGGCCTGTTCGCCCACCTGATGCGTGATCTCGTACGCGCCACCCACCGGGAGTGCCGCAACACGGTCTGCCGGATGGTGTCCTTCGTGTACGGGGCGGGCTTTCCCGCGCTGTGGTCGCACCGGAACCTCGACGAGACGACTCACCAGTGGATCCGCGGGGAGTTCGGCGACGTGCCGCTCACCTTCTTCGCCCAGATGCGCCGATCGGTGAACGCCGGCCACCTCGTGCCGGTGCGAAACCTGCCCGGCCTTCCGGCGTCGTACGTGGCCGGGGCACCCAGGACGGAGGCGCGCTTCGTGTTCGTCGCGGGGGAGGACAACCGCTGCTTCCTGCCCGCGAGCCAGCAACGCTCCTTCGACTTCTTCGCCGGGCACCGTCCCGGCAGGGATGCCCTGCACCTCCTGCCCGGCTACGGGCACCTGGACGTGTTCATCGGTCAGAACGCGGCCCGGGACACCTACCCACTCATCCTCGAGGAGCTGGCCCGATGAACGGTTCTGCGAACGGTCGCGTGCTCGGCAACGTACTCGGCAACGCACTCGGTACTGTCAACGGCTCGTTGCTTCGCGCCGCCGGCCTGGCGTTCCGGCTCGCGCCCTCACCCGTGCCGCGCCGCCAGCGGCGCGAGGCCGGTCGGCACGCACTCGTGGACGGCGTGCCGTTCGTGATGCCGGTCGACTCCCGGGGCACCCCGGCCATGATGGCGGCGTTCAGCATCGACGGCGACGCCGCGGCGGCGAAACTGCCCGGGGACGAGCTGCACCCGTTGCGGCTGGCCAACGGCCGCGGCGTGCTCCTCGTCACGGTCCTCAGCTACCAGCACACCGACATCGGACGCTACATCGAGTACTCCATCGGCATCATGTGCACGCACGGCGTCCGCCCGGCGCCGCGGCTGCTGCCCGGTCTGCTGCGCGGGAGGTTCGGCACCGGGCTCTACCTCCTCGACCTGCCGGTGTCGACCGAGATCTCGGTCAAGGGCGGCAAGGGCATCTGGGGCATGCCCAAGCACCGGGCGCCGCTGAGCTTCGACGTCACCGACCGCAGGGTCGCCGCGCAGTACGACAGCGACGGGCTGCTCGCCGCCCGGGCGGAGATCGACCGGCCGTCGTTCGGGCCGCTTCCGCTGCGGGCGGCGGCGGTCGCCTACGCGTCGTTCCGCGGCATGCTGATGCGGTCCACGATCTACTTCACCGGCGACGCCTACGTCGCGGTGGCGCCGCGCGCGACCGGGCGCCTCGTGCTCGGGGATGCGCCGGAGGTCCGGTCGCTGCACGACCTGGATCTCGGCGAGTTCCCGATGTTCACGGCGTACCTGCCCGCGGTCAGCGGGTTGCTCGACGACCACGTGGAGTCGTGGTTCCTCACCTCGGACCGTCGCATCCGTGAGCGGCCCGAGGGACTGGAGAGCGTCGTCGACCTCGGGCTGTCGGAGGAGTGGCCGCCGGCGCCGGTGGCGAAGGTCTGACGCGCGACCCGCCCCGGGGTGACCCGCCCGAGGTGACCAGGCCCGGTCGTATCGCCCGGATCCCACCCGAACGGGGTTGACCCGGTGCGGAGGGGACGCCTAGTCTCTAATTAGGTAACCGGGTTTCATAATCCTTTCCCCTCATGTGTACGGAGTTCTCCTGACCACTCAGGATCCGGCCGGGGCGGCTGTGCGCCGCGCCAACGCCGCGGCGTGTCTGGCGGTGCTGCGCGACCAGCAGCGACCGCTGACCATCGCCGAGCTCGCCACCGCGACCGGGCTCGCCCGCCCGACCGTCGACGCGGTCGTGGGTGACCTGCTCCGGACGGGACCGATCCGCCCGGCCCAGCCGCAGCGCGGTGCGGGAGCCGGCCGGCCCGCGCGGGCCTACGCGTTCACCGCCGGCGCCGGACGGGTGGCCGGGATCGACATCGGCAGCGACAGCGTGCGGGTCCGGATCGCCGACCTGGCCGGCGACATCGTGGGCCGTACGGAGGCGGAGGTGCCCGCCGGGATCGACGGCGCCGGCCGGCTCCGGATCGTCCGAAGTGCCGTACGCCAGGCGGTCCGCGCCTCGGGTGCGGACCTCACCGACTTGCGCGCCGCCGGGCTCGGCGTACCCGGAATCCTCGACCGCGACGGCCGGATCACCCAGAGCCTCGCGGTGCCGGACTGGATCGGTGTCGACCCCGCGAGCCGGCTCTCGGCGTCCTGGGACTGCCCGGTGCTGGTCGAGAACGACATCAAGCTGGCCGCGCTCGCCGAGCAGCGGCTTCGGGCCGCGCCCGCGGGCGGCGCCGAACCGGACTCCGGCGCCGCCGAGACCGAGCCCGGCTCCGGCCACGACGACGACCTGATCTTTCTGCAGATCGGCCACCGGATCTCGACGGCGCTGATCATGAACGGCGCGATCCTGCAGGGCCGGCACCGGCTGGCCGGCGAGCTGGGAAGCCTGCGCGGGATGCGCTGGACCGAGTCCTCCCGGCGCGGCCGGCTGCAGTGGCGTTCGGGGCGTACGGGGGAGCAGGTGTTCGCCAGGGCACGGGACGGCGACCCGCAGGCGGCCGCCGAGATCGCCGGGTTCTGTGCGGAGATCGCGCCGATGATCGCCACCATCGCGCTGACCGTCGACCCCGCGCTGATCGTCATCGGCGGCGGACTGTCCCGGGCCGGCGACGACCTGCTCGCTCCGCTGACCGAGGCCGTCCACCACATGCTGATGACCGACGAGAAGCCGATGATCACCACCTCGCTGCTGAGGTCCGGTGGAACCCTCTGCGGCGCCCTCGGTTCCACCTTCGAGACCCACTCCGCCCAGATCCTCGGGGTTCCCCGCGTGCCCACCCGTTGGCATCGCTGGCCGGGCACCCTCGACGGCCCGCCGTCCGAGGCAGTCCCGCCGGCCGACGCCCTCTCCGACGTACTCCTGTCCCACCCACCGGCAGTACCCGCCATACCCGCAACACCCGAAGTACCCGCCGCCCGATCGACGAGAAGGATGTCCAGATGAAGTTCGGATTCAGCTCCTACAGCTTCCACCAGCGGCTCAGCACGGGGGAGATGACCCTCTTCGACGTCATCGACTGGATCGCCGACAGCGAGGGCGAACACCTCGAGCTCGCGTCGATCTACGCAGGGGCCGACAGCCCGATCCCCAACACCGACTCCGACCCGGCGTTCGTCGACAAGATCGTCGAGCACGCGGCCAATCGCGGCGTCACCCTGTCCAACATGGCGATCGGCGCGAGCTTCATCGGCGACGACGCCGAGACCGCGGCCGAGGTGAAGCGGGTCAAGGCCCACGTCGACCTGATCGAACGGCTGGGCATCAAGCTGATGCGCCACGACGTGGTCGCGCATGCCGGGATCCAGGGCGACGACACGCCCGCCTTCGAGGCCGCGCTGCCGAAGATCGTCAAGGCGGCAAAGGAGATCGCGCAGTACGCCGCGACGAAGGGCGTCACCACCAGCCTGGAGAACCACGGCTTCTTCGTCCAGAGCAGCGACCGCGTACGCCGGATCGTGCACGCCGTCGACGAGCCCAACTTCAAGACCACGTTGGACATCGGGAACTTCCTCTGTGTCGACGAGGACCCGACGGTCGCGGTCCCGTCCAACCTGCCGTACGCCATGATCGTGCACTTCAAGGACTTCTACGTCCGTCCGGCCGGCCGCAACCCCGGCGAGGGCTGGTTCCGCAGCAGGGGCGGCAAGTACCTCCGCGGCGCGATCGTCGGCAACGGCGACCTGGACACGTGGAGCGTCGCGAAGTCGATCAAGGAGTCCGGCTACGACGGCTTCGCCTCGATCGAGTTCGAGGGCCACGAGGACTGCCTGATCGGCTGCAGCCGGGGCATCGCCAACGCCAAGCGCATCTACGCCGAGGCCTGAGCCGGCCCGCCGGTCACGCCCAGAATCGTTCCCCACAAGGAGAGTCATGCAGAAGGTAAGGATCGGCGTCGTCGGCGTCGGTAGCATCGCGGCCCTTCACCTGAAGGCCTACCAGGCCAACCCGCGCGTCGAACTCGTCGCGGTCGCCGACATCAACGCCGACCGGGCGAAGTCGGTCGCCAAGCAGTGGGGTGCCGCCAGGGCCTACAGCGACGCGGCCGAGCTGTTCGCCGACCCCGACGTCGACGCGGTGAGCATCTGCACCTGGAACAACACCCACGCAGAGCTGGCGATCGCGGCGGTCGAGGCCGGCAAGCACGTGCTGGTGGAGAAGCCGATGAGCCGTACCTACGCCGAGGCGCAGCGGCTCGAGGACGTGACGAACGCGCACGACCGCGTTGTCCAGGTGGGTTTCGTCCGGCGGCACTCCGCGAACTGCCGGGTGCTGAAGTCGTTCATCGAGGCCGGCGACCTCGGTGACATCTACTACGCCAAGGCCAGCTGCATCCGCCGGATGGGCAACCCCGGTGGATGGTTCGCCAACAAGGCGATCTCCGGCGGCGGCCCGCTGATCGACATCGGCGTGCACGTGATCGACCTGTGCTGGTACCTCATGGGGACCCCGCGGGTGACGTCGGTCAGTGCGAACACCTACGAGAAGCTGGGCAACCGGTCCAACATCACCACCCTGCCGCGGTACCAGGTGGCCGACTACGACCCGACGAAGAACGACGTCGAGGACATGGCCAACGCCCTGATCCGGTTCGAGAACGGCGCGTCGCTGATCATGGACACGTCGTTCTCGCTGCACGCGACGAGCGACTCGCTGAACGTCTCGGTGTACGGCGACAAGGGTGGCGCGGACCTCGAGCCCAAGCTGCAGATCGCCTCGGAGAAGCACGAGACGCTGCTGAAGGTGACGCCGCAGATCGGGTTCGAGTCCTTCGACCTCGACGACGGTTTCGGCAACGAGATCGAGAACTTCGTCGCCGCCTGCCTGGGCGAGGCCGAGAGCGTCGCGCCGGCGTGGCAGGGCGCGGAGATGATGAAGATCCTGGACGGCGTCTACACCTCCGCCGCCCAGGGCAAGGAAGTCCAGCTCTAGTCACGAGATCCACCTCTGTCGCCCCCGGCCGGGGTCAGCGCCTGGCCGGGGGCGACGGCGTCAGAGGTGCTCGCCGGCGACCTCGGCGAGGATTCCGGCCGCTCGGACGAGATCGTCGGAGTGCGCGGTGAACGGCAGCCGCAACCGGGCTCCCCAGCCGTGCCCTCCGGGCGAGAAGACGTGCCCGGTGGCCAGGAGAAGCCCTCGGCTGCCCGCCGCCCTCACCAGTTGCTCGGACTTCGGGGCAGGTAGGCGGCACCAGAGGTTGAGGCCGCCGTCGACCGGATCGATCCGCCAGGTCCGAAGGCGGGTGCGCAGCTCCCGGAGCAGCAGGTCATGGTTGTCGGCCACCCGCTTCCATCGCTGGTGCGGCAGGGGGCGAGCAAGCAGGTCCGCGGCCAGCACCTGAGCGTGCAGGGGTGCCCCGAGGTCCGCGCCGAGACGCTGGTGGGAGATCAGGTCGACCACCCGTCGCGGCGCTCGTACCCAGCCGATGCGCAGCCCTGCCCAGTGGGACTTGCTCATGGACCCGACGAGCACGGTGGTCACCCCCCGGGCGGTCAGGGGGGACGGCATCTCCAGCTCGCGCCAGTTGGTCGCCACCAACGTCTCGTCTACCACCAACGCGACGCCGCGCCGGCGCGCGGCGCGCAGCACGCGGGACCGCGCCTGCTCGCCCATCAGGCGCCCGGTGGGATTCTGGAACTCGGGAATGAGGAGCGCACAGGGAGCATCCGAATTCGTCAGGGCGTGCGCCATCGCGTGTCCGGCGTCGTCGTCCTCGGTGTCGACGGGCGACGAACGAGATCCGGCGAACGCGATGGTGCGGACCGTGTTCGGGTAGCAGGGGTTCTCGACCACGACGCGGCGGCCCGGGCCGGCCAGCGCCCGGACGGCGAGGTGCACGCCGTTGACCGCGCCGGTCGTCACCAGCACCTGATCCGGCGTGGTGGGCAGTCCCCGTGATGCGTAGTGAGCGCAGATCGCCTCGCGCAGTTCGGGGATGCCGGCGGTGTGGTAGCCGCCCGGCGTCAGCCGGGCGAGCGTCGACTCGGTGGCGTGTCTCATCGCCTCGCCGATGCCGTCCACCGGTGGCATCTGACTGGAGCGCAGGTCGAGCTGATCACCTTCCGGACCGCCGAGTCCGGGCTCGAGTGGCTCGAACGCCGAGGATCGGCGCCTGGGAGACCTCACCGTGCGGCCCGCCCCACGGCGAGCCGCCACGATGCCCTGCGCCTCCGCGAGGGCCAGACCTCGTACGACCGTCGTCCGGGACAGTCCCAGTGCCGTGGCCATGGCCCGTTCGGCGGGCAGCGTGGCGCCGGGTGTCAGCCGCCCCTCCGCCACCAGCAGGTTCAGCCGGTCGGCGAGCCAGACGTACGCCGGCATCCGCGAGGCGGGAACACCCAGCTGACGGACCAGGTGATCGAGGCTCACGGGGTTCTGCACCGGTCCACGACATCAGAATTGGCCCTCTGCGGCAAGTCCAATCCGCGGCACCCTCGAAGACGTGCACCTGAAGTTGGAGAATCTTGGACCCCGCGCCCAGCTCGGGCTCGACCGGCTGCCTCTGCGCCTGATGGTGCTGTTCGCCGGGCTGTGCGGCTACGGAGCCTCGCTGGCGCTGCTCATCCGGTCAGGACTGGGGGTGAGCCCGTGGGGCGTGCTCCAGGTCGCCATCGCCCGGACGGCGGGGCTCAGCGTCGGCACGGTTGTCGTCGTCGTGTCCTTCGCCGTACTCGCTCTCTGGTGGCCGCTGCGGCAGAAACCCGGCATCGGCACGCTCGCCAACTGCGTGTGCGTCGGGGTGGCGTGCGACGTCACCCTCGCCGTCGTGACCCGGCCCGGCGACCTGATTCTGCGAGCCGTTCTGCTGCCTGCGGGAATCCTCCTCAACGGACTCAGCAGCGCCCTCTACATCGGCTCACAGCTCGGTCCCGGGCCACGTGACGGACTGATGACCGGGCTGCACCGAGTGACCGGACGGCCCATCGGTCTGCTGCGACCGGGCATCGAGGTGGTCGTACTGGGGAGCGGATGGCTGCTCGGTGGTCCGGTAGGCATCGGTACAGCTCTCTACGCACTGTGCATCGGGCCCGTAGTCCAATGGGTACTGCCCAGGGTGCAGATCACCACCCAGCGGTACCCGATCACTGCGCCACCCGACCGAAGCGACCACCGGACCACCCCGACGAAAGGCCGCCCGTGCTGACCATCGGCAAACTCACTGATGCAGACCGGCCCGCATGGCAGGAGTTGTTCGTCGCCTACAACACCTTCTACGAGCACACCTTGCCGGACGAGGCGTACGACCGCGCCTGGGACGAGTTTCGCCGCGACACCGCGCTGCACGCACTGGGCGCGAAGCTCGACGGCCGGCTCGTCGGCATCACGCACTTCCTCGTCCATCCCAGTACCACCGCGGCGGACGTCTGCTACCTGCAGGACCTGTTCACCGCACCCGACGCTCGCGGGCAGGGCGTGGCCCGGGCGCTCATCCGCGAGGTGACCGTGTGGGCCGGGTCCCGGGGGTGCAGCCGGGTGTACTGGTCGACCCACGAGTCGAACGCGCGGGCGCGTCGCCTCTACGATCGGGTGGCTGTCAACCGCGGGTTTCTTCGTTACCAGATCGATCTGTGAGGGCCGTCCCGGCCGCGGTGAGCGGCGCCCCTGGCCGGGTTATTACCTGGCCAGGGCCGGCCGCGACGATGTTTACTTCGGTCATGCCCGAGTTGCAGCTGCTGCGCGCCGACCACGCGCCGGCGATCCTGTCCTTCGAGACGGTGAACCGGGCCTACTTCGCCGGCTTCATCTCCGACCGCGGCGACGACTACTTCGAGCACTTCGCCGACCGGCTCCGGGATCTGCTGACGGATCAGGACGCGGGAGCCGGGGCGTTCTACGTTCTCGTGGCCGAGGACGGGTCGGTCCTCGGCCGGTTCAACCTCGAGTTCACCGGGAACGGTGTCGCGAAGCTGGGTTACCGGGTCGCCGAGCACGCCGCCGGCCGTGGCGTGGCGACCGCGACGGTGCTCGACCTGTGCCGCGTCGCAGCCGCCGACCACGGGATCCGCGTCATCCGGGCCGCGGCGGCCGATGCCAACGCGGCATCGCAGAAGGTTCTCGCGAAGGCCGGTTTCGCGGAGGTCGGCCCGGCCGATCCGGCCGACATCGGCGGCAAGCAGGGCAGCTGGTACCAGCGCGACACCGTCGCCGGGTGAGTTCCCAGGAGGTCGGGGCGGCTCGGCAGCTGCCCGAGCGCTCGGACCTGGCCGACTCCCCGGCCGCTACATTGTGCGGGTGGCGAACCAACGTGATCAGATCCGTGCCGAGCTGGGCGTCCGGGCGACCATCGAGCCCAGGGCAGAGATCCGCCGGCGGATCGACTTCCTCAAGGACTACCTGCGGACGACCCCGGCCAGGGGATACGTGCTGGGGATCAGCGGCGGCCAGGACAGCACCCTCACCGGCCGGCTGTGCCAGCTGGCGGGTGAGGAGCTGCGGGCCGAGGGAGGCGACGCGACGTTCGTCGCGGTGCGGCTTCCCTACGGCACCCAGGCCGACGAGGACGACGCGCAGGTCGCACTGAAGTTCGTCCGGCCGGACCATTCGATCACCGTGAACGTCAAGCCCGGTGCGGATGCCGTGGCCGCGGAGTCCGCAGCAGGCCTGCGTGAACTGCTCGGCCCCGAGCCCGGGCTGCGGGACTTCGTTCGCGGCAACATCAAGGCCCGCGAGCGGATGGTGATCCAGTACTCCCTCGCCGGGCAGCTGAACCTCCTCGTCGTCGGCACCGACCACGCGGCCGAGGCGGTCACCGGCTTCTTCACGAAGTACGGCGACGGCGGGGTCGACCTCACCCCGCTGACGGGGCTGACCAAGCGCCAGGGCGCAGCACTCCTGCAGGAGCTGGGCGCCCCGGAGAGTGTGTGGCAGAAGGTGCCGACCGCGGACCTGGAGGACGACCGGCCGGCGCTGCCCGACGAGGTGGCCCTCGGTCTGACGTACGCCCAGATCGACGACTACCTGGAAGGTGCGGATGTCACCCCCGAGGTGGCGGCGCGGGTGGAGTCGGTCTACCTCGCGACCCGGCACAAGCGGACCGTCCCGGTCACCCCCCTCGACGACTGGTGGCGCGCCTGACCATAAGGCGGAAAGGGAGACACGGATGGCGTATCGATGGAGCGGGGTCACCGTCGACTGCCTGGACCCGCGGCGGGTGGCGCGGTTCTGGAGTGCGCTGCTCGGGCGGGAGGAAGGGCCGTCCGAGCCCGGCTGGGTCTATCTCGGTGGACGATCCGAGGACCTTCCCAGGCTGGTGTTCCAGCCCGTGTCCGAACCGAAGCGGGGCAAGACCCGAATCCACCTGGATGTCACCGTCGACGACATCGAGACCGGCATCTATCACGTGGTCTCACTCGGCGGATCCTTCACCGGGGAACGCCACGACTACGACGAGGGCGTCGTGGTCGTGATGGCCGACCCGGAAGGAAACGAGTTCTGCCTGTGTCAGTACCACTGATCGCGCTGGATCGAGGCGCTGCTGGACCGGTACGGCTTCTCGCCCCGGATGCACGAGCAAGAGCGGGTTGACGCACACGGACGGGGATCGGCGCCGCGATTCACCTCGGCACGCTGTGGGCGAACATCGATCGGCAGTACGGCTCCTTCGGCGACTTCCTCGCCACCGCGTACGACCTGACACCCGAACGGATCGCGGCCCTCGAAAACATCATGACCGGCCGCTGACCGCACCTGGTCAGGACGAGGCTTGGCCGACCGGTGCGACATAGGGTTGGACGCCATGCTGCTGGAGGAGTTGCGACAGGGTTTCGCCGATCCGCCGAGCGACGCACGGCCGATGCTGCGCTGGTGGTGGTTCGGGCCCGCGGTCGAGGAGTCGTCGCTGGACCGCCAGCTCGAGACAGTGGCGGCGGCCGGGTTCGGCGGTGTCGAGGTGGCGTACGTCTATCCGCTCGGGCCTGCCACGTGCGACTTCGGTTCACCGCGGTTCCACGAACACCTTCGCCATGCCGGGCTGCGCTGCCAGGAGCTGGGGCTGCGGTTCGACCTGACGCTGGGCAGCGGCTGGTCGTTCGGCGGCCCGCACGTCACGCCGGACCTCGCCGCCCGCCGGCTGCGCTGGGAGGTCCGCGAGCTGACGCCGGGTCCCTCGCGGGTGCCGGTGATGCCGGGCGACGAGCTCGTCGCGGCGTACGTGTTTCCCGGCTCGATCCACGACCGGTCCGGGGACTACACGCTTCTGGACACGGAGGACGTTCCGTCCGGCACCGGCCCCCGCACTCTGCTGGTCGCGACGTCCCGGCCCACCGGGCAGAACGTCAAGCGGGCGGCGGCCGGTGCGGAGGGACCGGTGCTCGACCACTACTCGGCCGCGGCGACCGAGGCCCACATCCGAAGCGTCGCCGCGCCCCTGCTGGACGCCGTCGCCCCCGCACCTGTCGGGTCGGTCTTCTGCGACAGCCTGGAGGTCTACAGCTCGGACTGGACACCGGAGGTGCTCGCGGAGTTCGGCAAACGGCGCGGCTACGACGCGCTGCACCTGCTTCCGCTGCTGCACTTCGACATCGGTGACTTCCGCGCCTTCCGCGCCGACTTCCTCCGCACGTTGTCCGAGCTCTACCAGGAGAACTTCGTCGCGGTCATCGGCGACTGGGCACGCGGACGAGGTGTGCCGTTCCGCATCCAGAGTTACGGAGTGCCGCCGGCCTCGGTCAGCAGCTTCCGGTACGCCGACGTGGCCGAGGGGGAGGGCTGGGGCTGGACCGGCCTGCCGCAGACGAGGTGGGCATCCTCGGCGGCGCACCTCTACGGCCGGAAGATCGTCTCCTCCGAGGTGTGGACGTGGGTGCACTCGCCGTCCTTTCGCGCCACCCCGCTGGACCTGCAGGCCGAGGCGCACGAGCACTTCCTGTGCGGGGTCAACCAGCTGGTCGGCCACGGTCTGCCGTACACCCCGGTGGACGCGCCCGGGCTCGGCTGGTTCTTCTACGCCGCCGGCGCGCTGGACGACCGGAACCCGTGGTGGGACGACGCGGCCCCCGAACTCACGGCGTACCTCCAGCGGCTGTGCTGGCTGCTGCGGCAGGGCGACCCGGTGGCGGACGTGCAGCTCCGCGTGCCGTTCGAGGACGTCTATCCCCAGCTCGACCTGTGGAAGGCCACGGCGGAGAAGCTCGGTGACGTCGTACGCCGGATTCGAACCGGAGGCTGGGACTTCGACCTGGTCGACGACGAGGCGATCGCCCAACTGGGGCTGGAGTCCGTGCTGACGCCGGCCGAGCTGGACGACCCGGCCGACCTGTCCGGCCTGCCCGAGCCGGACTTCGTGGTGGACTCCGACGCGATCGGCGTGACCCACCGGCAGCTCGGAGACGTCGACGTCTACTTCGTCGCCAACACCGCGAACACCCACCAGGTAACGACGTTCACGCCCCGCACCCGTCGTTCGTCGTACGAACTGTGGGACGCGAAGACCGGCAAGGTCACCTTGACAGGCAGCGGTCCCACGGTCGACCTCGCTCTGGACGCGTACGAAGCAACCGTGATCGTCGCCTTCGACGGGCCGGTCCCGGCACACACGTCCGGTGCCGAGGTCGGCCGGCGACCGCTCACCGGCTTCACCTTCGGCGGGGAGCCGGTCGAGCTGCCGCATCGCTGGGAGGACACGCGTGCCGGGCACTCCGGTCAGGGTGAGTACGAGACGCAACTCCACGTTGACTCGGTGACCGGCCGCCGGTTCTTCCTGGACTTCGGCGACCCGCGCCCGATCCGGGAGGACCGGCCGCGAACCCTGCGGTCGTTCCGGGCGCTGGTACGCCCACCGGTCGGTGAGGTGGTCCGCGTCGTCGTCAACGGCTCCGACGCCGGCGTGGTGTGGTCGGCGCCGTACCGCGTCGAACTCACCCACCTGCTGCGCGCCGGCGAGAACACGCTGCGGCTGGTCGTCAGCAACACCGCGGCGAACGCACTGACCGAGGAGACGGAGATCCACCGGCTCGCCGCCGACAGCGAGGGGCGGTACGGCCGCCGGTTCGCCATGCAGGAACTCGATCGGGCCGGCGACGACCTGCACTCCGGCCTGCTCACGACGCCGGTGCTGGTGGAGTGGTCGCGCTGAGTCCCGCCCGCGGGTGAGCGTCTGGTCAGCCGAGCTGGAAGTGCCACACGGCGACGGCCGGATGGTTCCAGGCGGCGCGGGTCGCGTCGGGGACGAGGCCGAGGAGGGACCAGGGCCAGTCCCGCCAGTCGCTGATGCCCTTGGTGGGCTCGGGATTCGGCTCCGGGGTCGCCTCGGGCAGCGGCTCCTCCGGTGCCGCCGGCCGCGGCCGTTCCTCGTACCGGCGTACGCGGAACCCGGTGGCCAGCGCGGCGCGCAGGAAGTCCGCCGTGGTGTGGCGATGGGTGGTGGCAAGCTGCGCTTGCCCGGCGGCTCCCACGGCCTTGACCACCGAGCCGAGGAGGACCAGGTCGTGGTGGACGTCGGAGACGACGAGATCGCCGCCCGGCCGGAGCACCCGGGCGAACTCGGCAAAGACCGGCACCAGGTCGGCGACGTGGGTCAACGCCAGTCCCGTCACCACCAGGTCGGCCGAGCCGTCGCTTACCGGCAGCCGGGCAAGGTCTCCTGCCAGTAACTCGGTGCCGGGGAGCCGCCGGCGGGCCCGGGCGAGCATGTCGGGTGAGCCGTCCACGCCGACGACGCGGTACCCGCGATCCACCAGCGGCGCGGACAACCGGCCTGTCCCGCACGCGGCGTCGACCGCGGTCCGCACCCCGGTCCCGACCGGCAGCGAGTCGAGGATCTCCTCCACCACGGGCTGGTCGAGGTCGAACAGCCCGTTGCCGGGGTCGTCGTAGCCGGCCGCCCACTGCTGGTAGGCCGTGCCGGTCGCGTCGCGTTCGACGAGTACGCCGGGATGGGCGGACAGGGTCTCGTCGTCGAGCAGCCGCCGGATCTCGGCCAGCCGAGCTGTCACGAACCGCTGGTCGAGGCCGTTGTCGCCGGCCCACGCGTGCAGGAGCGCGAGACCCTCGACGCCGAGCAGATACGCCAACGGTTGCTGATAGATCACCGGAGGACCCTAGGCCGGTCGCGGCGAATCAGCCACCGATTTCCGGACCCTGCAACCGGGGGATGGCCTGGGGCGTTTGACCGCCGGAAGGAGCCGCATGGGGACGGCTCCCGCGCTCCCGGAGGTGCCGGCGGCACCTCGACGGCGAATCTTGGGGGATTCACGTATGACCGATCAGCTGCACCAGCCGGCCAGTGGTTCGGCACCGGCGCATTCGCGGGCGAGGTGGCGCCGCGGGGGACTTGCCCGTACGGCCGTCGCGGCCGTCGGCCTGGTTCTGGGCGTCCTGCTCACCTCGTGCGCGGCCGGAGGCTCGGACGACCCGGGTGCGACGACGGCCGGCACGGCCAAGCCCGTGCCCACGGTCACTGTGACGGCGACGCCCGAACCCGCGCCGACCGTCACCGTGACGACGACGCCGGAGCCCGCGCCGACCGTCACGGTCACCGTGGCCGCTAAGGCAAGCGTCCACCGGACGGCTCCGCGGGCGAAGTCGGCTCCGAAGCCGGTGCCGGTACGGCCGAAGGTGACCCACCGGCCGACGAAGCCGAAGCCCCATCGACCCGCGCCCGCACCCAAGCCGGCCTGCTACCCGCGCAGCAACAGCGGCAACTGCTACAAGCCGGGTCAGTTCTGCCGGAAGTCCGACCACGGTGCGACCGGTGTCGACGCCGACGGCGATGCCATCAGGTGCGAGGACGACAACGGCTGGCGCTGGGAGTCGATCTAGCCAAGGGATGTCCCGCGGGCGACCTTCGGGCGCGGATGTGAGGAAGGTCTCCGCCCGGAACGCCGATCGGGCGTCACGTTCTCACCGGCCGCCCTGTCCTAGGGGTGACGAACGTCGATCACCATGGGAGGCACCCGATGCGCCGGTTGCTCAGGGCCTGGGACCAGCCGCGGACGGGCCGGATCGCGGCCGGTTTGCGGAGAAGGGCCTTTCCGGACGACTTGTCCGTTCTGCTCGCCCAGATCGGGGTCTTCAGCTTCGTCCTGGTCGCGATCAGCGGCGTCGCGTTGATGTTCTTCTACGACCCGTCGATGGAGCAGGTGACGTACGCCGGGCCGTACACACCGCTCACGGGTGTGGAGATGTCGCGGGCGTTCGCGTCCACCCTGGACCTGTCGGTCGGGGTACGCGGCGGCCTGCTGATGCGCCAGGTGCACCACTGGAGTTCCCTGGTGATGACGGCTGCGCTGATGGTGTACCTGCTGCGGCTGTTCTTCACCGGCGCGTTCCGCAGGCCTCGGCAGTGGACCTGGCTGCTCGGGGTCGCGGCGCTGCTGCTGGCGATGGGCGGCGGCCTGACGGGTTCGGCGTTGCCCGACGACCTGCTGTCCGGAAGCAGCATGGCGGTCCTCGACGGCGTGCTCGCGGCGACGCCGTTCGTCGGTGGGCTGGCGTCGCAGGTGCTGTTCGGCGGCCGGACCCCCGGCGACGTCACCGCGGTCTTCTATCCCGTACACGTGGTGGCTCTTCCCGCGGCCCTGGTGATCGTCTTCGTGGCGATGGCGGTTCTCGGCCTCCGCCGTAAGCCCGCGCAGTGGGCCGGACGGGAGCGGCCGGGCACGAACCTCGCGACGTTCCTGGTCCGGAGCGCGGGGCTGTTCCTGATCGTGAGCGGCGTGGTCGTCACGATGGGCGCGGCGCTGACCGTCAACCCGGTCTGGCGGTACGGCCCGGCTGACCCGGCCAGCGCAACCGCCGGGTCGACCCCGACCTGGTACCTCGCCTTCCTCGACGGCGCCCTTCGCCTCGCCCCCGGTTGGGAGTTCGGCTGGCTGGGACGAACCTGGTCCGTCGCCATCCTGCTTCCGCTGCTCGTCGGCACGCTTTTCTTCGCGGTGCTGGCCGCCTATCCGTACCTCGAACAACGAGTGACGCGGGACAGGTCGGAGCACCAGCAGCTCCAGCGCCCGCGCGAGCACCCCGTCCGTACCGGCGTCGGCGTGGCCGGGATCGTCTTCTACGGCGTGCTGTGGGCCGCCGCGGGCGCCAACACGATCGCCCTGGTCTTCCACGGTTCGGTGGAGTGGCTGATGTACATCCTGCAGGCGCTCGTCGTGCTCGGCCCGGTGATCGGGTTCGACGTCACCCGGCGGATCTGCCTCGGACTGCAGCGAGCCGAGCGGGAGGTCCTCCAGCACGGACGGGAGACCGGCCGGATCGTACGGACGCCGAGCGGCGGGTACGTCGAGATCCACGAGCCGGTCCGCGTGGCCGGGCCACGCAACCCGGCCGCGCAGGTCGGGCCGGCCGCGCAGGTCGGGCCGGGCGAGCGGGAGCCGGCGGCGATCACCCCGCCCGCGAACCACGAACTGTCGCCATTGCCCTGACGCCGCGGCGGTCACAGCCGTGGCGCAACGCGACGCGCTCCGACCGGCGTTCGGACCGAGCGCCGGCCCGGAGCTGACCGGACCCCGCGGCAACGGCGTGACCTTTCTCGCATCGGGCTGCTACACGGGCTGTTGTTCACTCGCGGTCGCCGCTTCGGAACCTCGGTCCCAGGGCTCGTGGAGCGCCTGCGATCTGCCGGTGACCGAGTGGTTACTCGGCACAGTCGGTGCGGAGCATGGACCGACCTGGCCAGGCGGCCATCATGCGCGTGACATCCGAACCGGAGAAGGGGTTTCATGCCTCGTCCGGCCATCGGCTGCGGCCCTTCGGCGGTGAGGCGTACAGTCCCAGGACGGCGCGCCAAGCGTCTGCGGCAGCACCGGAGTAGGGTCGGCGGGCCGCCCGACCAGAAGGGAACACCCGTGGACAACTCACTGGAGATCGGCGCCGGGTTCGTCGACTACGCGTTGATCTTCGTCTACTTCGCCGTTGTCCTGCTGGTCGGGCTCGCCGCACGCCGCGGAGTCTCCAGCAGCCTCGACTTCTTCCTGTCGGGCCGTTCGCTGCCCGCCTGGATCACCGGCCTGGCGTTCATCTCGGCCAACCTCGGTGCCGTGGAGATCATCGGCATGTCGGCCAACGGCGCGCAGTACGGCATGCCGACCATGCACTACTACTGGATCGGCGCCGTTCCCGCCATGCTGTTCCTCGGCGTGGTGATGATGCCCTTCTACTACGGGTCGAAGGTACGCAGCGTTCCGGAGTTCATGCGCCGCCGCTTCGGCACCGGCGCCCACCTGGTCAACGCGCTCACGTTCGCCCTGGCCCAGGTGCTCATCGCCGGCATCAACCTCTTCCTGCTGGCCACCGTGGTGCACGGCCTCCTCGGCTGGCCGCTGTGGGTGGCACTCGTCCTCGCGGCCGCGATCGTGCTCAGCTACATCACCCTCGGCGGACTGTCCGCGGCCATCTACAACGAGGTCCTGCAGTTCTTCGTGATCGTGGCCGCACTGCTGCCGCTGACCCTGGTGGGGCTGCACCGCATCGGCGGGGTGGACGGGCTGACCAAGAAGGTGACCGCCGCGATGGGCGGCGGTGCCGAGCAGCTCAACTCCTGGCCGGGCAACGACCTCGCCGGGTTCAGCAGCTCCTTCCTGTCGGTCGTGGGCATCGTGTTCGGCCTGGGTTTCGTACTCTCCTTCGGCTACTGGACCACCAACTTCGTCGAGGTCCAGCGCGCGATGGCCACCAACTCGATGTCGGCCGCGCGCAGTGCGCCGATCATCGCCACGTTCCCGAAGATGTTCATCCCGTTCCTGGTCGTCATCCCGGGCATGATCGCCGGTGTGCTGGTGCCCGAGGTGATCAAGATGAAGTCGGGCGACGCGGCCAGTGGGATCACCTACAACGACTCGATCCTGTTGCTGATGCGCGACGTGCTGCCCACCGGGTTGCTGGGTATCGCGCTGACTGGTCTGCTGGCAGCCTTCATGGCCGGCATGGCGGCCAACATCTCGGCTTTCAACACCGTCTTCAGCTACGACCTGTGGCAGCAGTACGTCAAGAAGGACCGCCCCGACGGCTACTACCTCAAGGTCGGCCGGTGGGCGACGGTCGGTGCGACGATCCTGGCGATCGGCACCGCGTTCATCGCCTCGCAGTACGACAACCTGATGAACTACCTCCAGACGCTGTTCGGCTTCTTCAACGCACCGCTGTTCGCCACCTTCCTGCTCGGCATTCTGTGGAAGCGGATGACGGCGACCGCCGGCTGGGTCGGACTGGTGTCCGGAACGCTGGGGGCCGTCTTCGTGTGGGGACTGAACGAGCTGGGCGTGATCAGCCTGCCCGGCCAGGGGGCGGCGTTCCTGTCCGCAGGGGCGGCGTTCGTCGTGGACATCGTGGTGAGCGTCCTGGTCAGCCTGGTGACCCAGCCCAAGCCGGAAGGCGAACTACGTGGTTTCGTCCTGTCCCTGACACCCAAGGAACAGCGCACCGACCCGGCCGCCGGCCGCCAGCCCTGGTACCAAGCACCGGTGAAGCTCGCGGGCGTCTCCCTGGTGCTCGTCATCGCGCTCAACGTGGTCTTCCGATGAGCATCGGTCTTCAGTGGAAGGGAATCGGCACATGAACGACCGCCAGCGCAGCGCGAGCCGGAGCGGCAGCGCGCAAGGAGAGGCGAAGAAGACGAAGGCCGGCGCCTTCGACGTCCGCATCGTGATCGCGGGACTGATCGGGTTCTACGGCGTCGTGCTGGTCGTCATGGGACTGGTCGCGGACGACGCCGCGGCCCGGGCCAAGACCGGCGACGTGAACGCCAACCTGTGGGCCGGCATCGGGATGGTGGTCTTCGCCGCGGCGTTCGTGGTCTGGGCACGCCTGCGGCCCGTGGTCGTCACCTCCCCGGAGAGTCCCGCCGAGGACGCCGGTCCCGCGGGCGGGCGTCCTGCCGGCAAGAAGACCTCGAGCGCCAAGAAGGCGTCCGGCGCGAAGAAGACCTCGAGCGCGAAGAAGAAGTCCCGGCGCTGACCTCCGGCTGATTGCGAGGTCCCGCCACGAAGGGGGCTGCTCCTGAGGGAGCAGCCCCCTTCTTCTTTTGCTTCGGTCTCACGGTCTCGCGGAGAAATGCACTAGGTTCGCGGCATGGTGGATCCGCAGGCCCTGGACCTTCACGACCCGACGCGGACGGCATGGCATGGCGGTGGGCCGCGGCCGGTACCCACTCTGGTGTGGCGACCGGCGTCGGATGATCGGCGAGCTCGCCCGCTGGTCGTCGTCTCGCACGGCTCCGGAGGTTCCCCGCAAGACCTTGCCTGGCTGGCGGAGTCGCTGTCCGCACAGGGTTTCCTGGTCGCCGCGGTGCGACACCACGGGAACAACAACGACGAGAACCTCCCTGAGGGAATGTCGTTCTGGTGGGAGCGGGCACCTGATCTGTCGGTCGTGGTCGACCACCTCGAGCGGACCGAAAGCCTCGCGAGTGTGGGAGTCGTCGGCTACTCACTCGGCGGCTACGCCGCGGCAGCCGTGCTCGGCGCGCGGATCGACACCCGAAAGCTGGAACGGTTGTACGCCGGGGAGCCGGTGCTTCCGATCCCGCCGGGCCGCCCGGACATCGCCGCGGAGGTCGCGGGCCTGCTGGCCGAGCACGGCGGCCGGGACGCCGTGACGGCGAGAGCCGTGGCCGACTATCGGGACAGCAGGTTCGGAGCAGGTGTGCTGCTCGCGCCGGCGATCTGCCCAATCCTCGACGACACGAGCCTTGCCGCCGTACGGCGACCGGTGCTCGTGCGCTGGGGCGACGCCGACGAGGTGGAGGCACCGGAGGACAACGGCCGACGTTACACCCGGCTGATTCCGGGTGCGGACGGCAGGTCGATGGGGGAGCAGGTCGGCCACTTCGCCTTCGGTGATGGAGACCAGGGTGGCACACCCGTGCGGGAGACCGTCGCCGCCGAGGCACTGGCGTTCTTCGGTTCCCACCTGGTGTAGGGCACCTTCTCGGCAGGTGACAAGCCGCAGTTGACACCGTGAGACCGGCCCGGGTCACCGTTCGGCGGCCCGGGCCGATTCCGCCTCTACGGTTGTCGTGAGCGGTCGAGGAGCGGAGCCAGGTTGTACGGATAGGGGAGTCGTTCGGGTTCGCTGGCGGCGTCGAGCCGGCTCACCTGTCCCGGCGACAGCGACCAGCCCACGGCGCCGAGGGCGTCATCGAGATGAGCGTGCGTACGCGCGCCGATGATGGGGGCGGTGACGCCGGGTCGTTGCAGCAGCCAACGGATGGCGACCCGCGCCGGGGTGCAGCCGACCTCGGTGGCGACCGCGACCAGTTCGTCGACCACCCGCCAGGTGTGCTCGTTGCCGTACCTCTCCCAGGAGTGCGTGCCGGGAGAGCTGACCTTGCTGTTCGCCGGCGGCGCCGTCATGCCGCGCCGGTAGGCACCGGACAACCAGCCGGACCGCAGCGGGGACCAGGTGATCACGCCGACACCCTCGTTGCGGCACACGGGCAGCAGCTCCCACTCGGCCTCGCGGTCGAGCAGGTTGTAGAGCGGCTGCAGACTGGCCGGGGACTCCCAACTGTGCTGACGGCACAGGTCGATCGCCTTCTGCAGTTGCCATCCGCTGAAGTTGCTGACGCCGACGTAGCGCACCTTGCCGGTGCGGACGAGCAGGTCGAGAGTGGAGAGGGTCTCGGCCATCGGCGTGGCGGGATCGCACCGGTGAAGTTGGTAGAGGTCGATGTGGTCCGTGCCGAGACGGCGCAGGCTCGCCTCCACCGCGTCGAGAATGTGCTTACGGGAAAGCCCGCGGTCGTTGCGTCCCGCCCCCATCGGCCCCCACACCTTGGTCGCCACGACGAGATCCTCGCGCCGCCTGCCCTTGAGCCACCGGCCGAGAACCTCCTCCGACCTGCCGTCGCCGTAGACGTCGGCGGTGTCGACGAAGTTTCCGCCCGCTTCGGTGAACGTGTCCAGGATCTGCGTGCTGGTCTGCTCGTCGGTCTGGCTGCCGAACATCATCGCGCCCAGGCACAGCTCACTGACCTCGAGGCCGGTCGCTCCGAGAAGTCTGTAGTCCATGCCCGGCAGGCTAGAACCTGGAGCGCGCTCCAACTCAAGTCCGCACACCGCCTGTGCTTCTCGACTTGACCTGGAGTGCACTCCGGGTCCGATGATGGTGGCCATGACCTCGTACGCACCGGCCGAGGCGTCGCAGCGCACCGGCCTCAGCCAGGACACCCTGCGCTACTACGAACGCCTCGGGTTGTTCGGTCCGGTCGAGCGGACCGCCGGCGGCAAACGGATCTACAGCGACCGCGACGTCGCCTGGCTCAAGCTGCTGATCTGCCTGCGCAACGCGGGCCTGGGAATCACCGATCTGCAGCAGCTGATCGGAAACCTGCGCACCCGCCCGAACGGCACGGCCGACGTGGTGGACCTGCTGGAGGAACACCGCGCCAAGCTGCTCGACCAGATGGACAAACTGCGGATCGCACTCGGCGTACTCGACGGGAAGCTCGACCACTACCGCCGACTGGACAGGGCTCGGCCGGGGCGCTAGACGAACTGCTGACCGCCGTCGATGTCGTACGTCGCGCCGGTCAGGGCCGTGTTGGCCATCAGGTGAACCGCCAGGGCGGCCACGTCGGCTGGGCCTACGACGCGGCCGATCGGCAGTTTCGCCCGGAGTTCGCTCCGGCGCTCCTCCAGCCGGTCTCCGAGGAGCGTCGCCGACAACGGTGTGTCCACGAACCCGGCGGCGATCAGGTTGACCCGCACCGGGGCGATCTCGAGTGCGAGCGCCGCGGTGAACGCGGGCAGCGCGACCGTCGCAGCCGAGGCGATGCCGAGGCCGGGGGCGACCCGGCGGGCTCCGGTGCCGCCCATGAGCACCAGCGAGCCCCCGGGCCGCATCTTCGCCAGCGCGTTGCGGGCGACCACCAGGGCGAGCACCGCGTGGTCGGCGATCCCCTCGCGCACCTGGGTGGAGTCCAGGTCGAGCATCGGTCCGTACCGCGGTCCACCGGCGGTGATCATCACATGGTCGATCGGTGCGGACAGCTCACCGAAGAAACTCTCTACAGCGTCCTCGTCGTTGACGTCGAAGGCAGCCGTCCGCCGCGCGCCGACGTCGAGCGCGGCCTGTTCGAGCCGATCGGCCCGCCGCCCGGTGAGGATCACGTCCGCGCCCTGGGCCCGTGCACGTCGAGCCGTCTCCAGCCCGATGCCGGCGCTGCCGCCGATGAGAACGACGTTCTGTCCGGCAAGCTCCGGCTCGGGTGGGGCGAGGGCCGGCGAGTCGCTGCCCGGCATGCTTCCTCCGGCAGGTGGGGGAGTCGGCGGACGAACCCGCCATCAGGCGCGTACCCCTTTTCCGGGCCCGTCACCCGCAGAACGCCTCGTCCAGGAACGCGTCCACCGCCTCGTCGGGGTCCCCTGCTGTCAGGAGTTCGTGAGCACCATCCGGAAGCGGGCCTTGCCGTTCATCATCTTTTGGTACGCCTCACCCGCGCGGTCCAGCGGGACCTTCTCCGTCATCGGGCGGATGCCGTGCAGCGCGCTGAACGCCATCGTGTCCTCCACGTCCTGCGAGGTGCCGGACGGGTGTCCTCGTACGACGCGGGCGCTCATCAGCAGCTGTACCGGGCTGATGCCGAGCGGCTCGAGGTCGGCGCCGATGGCGACCAGCTCCCCGCGAGGGGCCAGGCCGTCCACGGTCGCGGTGATCGCCGCTGAGTTGCCGGCGGTGGCCAGGACGACCTTCGCGCCGCCGAGCGACTGCAGTGCCTCGGCGACCGGGGTGCCGGAGGTGCTGTCGACGTAGTGGTGGGCGCCGAGCCGCTCGGCGAACTCCGCCTTCTCCGGACCACGGGCGATCCCGACGGTCTCGAAGCCCATCGCCGCGGCGTACTGCACGCCGAGGTGCCCGAGACCACCGAGCCCGAGCACGGCGACCAGGTCACCCGGCCGGGCGGAGCTGCGCCGCAGGCCGTTGTACGTCGTCACGCCCGCGCAGGCCATCGGTCCCGCGTCACTCGCGTCCAGCCCGTCGGGGATGCGGGCCAGCGCGTCGGCGGGTGCGACCACCTTCTCGCCGAACCCTCCGTCGTACGCCCAGCCGGGGACCTTCAGGCGCTCGCACACGATGAAGTCGCCCTGCCGGCAGGACCGGCAGTGACCGCAGCTGCCGCCGAACCAGCCGACCGCCACCCGGTCACCGACCTGCCAACCTCGGTCTGCCACGCCGTCGCCGAGCTCCTCGATCCGCCCGGCGATCTCGTGCCCGGGCACCACGGGGAACGACACGCCGGGGACTCCGGCGTTCACGAACATCGCGTCGCTGTGGCAGACCCCGCATGCCTCCACGGCGATCCGCACGTGACCCGGACCCGGCTGCGGGACGTCCCGCTCGACCAGCTCGAAGCTTCCACCCGGTTCGGTGACCTGGGCGACGCGGTAGGCGCTCATGCGTTCCTCCGGAAAAACTCAGGGGTCGGTCCCGGTCAGCCTAGCCGCGCGCCGCCAGCGCCTCTGGCAGCTGCCGCCTCGGCGCTTCGGCGAGTCCTGGCTCGTCGGTGTTTCAGAATTGCCGCGCCGCACAGTCGATGTCCTCGACGGCCAGTTCCCGTACGGTCATCGGCTGATCTCATCGGCGGCGCCCCCGGGGTCGTAACCCCCTTGTGCACAACGCTGATCGGAGTCCTCGACCAGTCGTACGGGTTCGCCCGGAGGCCCGTTCGCGAGGACGTCTGCCGTCAGTTCGCCCAGCCCGACAGGCAGAATCACGTCTTCCCGAGTGGGTGACAGCTCTGCCACCGGCCACCACCGGTGCATGCTCAGTGCGTCCTCTTCACCGGCGACCATGCCGGAGGTGTCCGGGGTGAACGATGTCGTACGGAGTAGCCAGAACTCGTCCCGCACGTCGTAGCGAACGCCGTCCGGCGTGTCCCACAAGGTCTCGAAGTACGCGACCACGCTGCCGAGCTCGTCTGCGGTGACGACGAGCCCGGTCTCCTCCGCCAGCTCGCGAACCGCGGCGTCGCGGGGAGTCTCGCCGGGCTCGAGCCGGCCGCCCGGAGTGATCCACTGCCGACCCGGACCTTCCGGATTGTCCATGCCGAACAGGAGAACCCGTTCACCGTCGTCCACCACGATCACCCGGCCGGTGTGCCGGGGAACTCTTCCGGCGCTCGCCGTGCCTGCTCCGACTGTCGTGCCAGGCCGTTCCATGGGCGTCAACCTACCGTTTCGCTGTGAGCACTGATCTTTCAGAACGGCGGCAGGTCGCCGTCGGCCGACCGTGTGCCTGCGGTGGCGGGTGCTGGTTCGTCGACCGGGTCGGTGAGGGCCGGCGCTGTGCCTTTGTACTGGCGGCCGAAGGGGTCGGTGAGGGTGTGTTCGCCGGGTCCGGTCTGCTTCAGTTTCCAGTCCCTCTGGGTTTTCGCCTTGTGGTGGCGCGGGCACAGGGGCGCGATGTTGTCGACGGAGGTTTCGCCGCCGTTGGCGTACTCGGTGTTGTGGTCCAGGTGACAGGTCGCGGCGGGGCGTCTGCAGGTGGTCCACACGCAGCGCTGGTCGCGGGCATGGACGAGCTCTGCTTGCAGTCCGCGCAGGAACCTCGCCGGTATCGGATGCAGGTGAAGTAACCGTCCGGTGACCGGGTGGGTGACCCCGACGCTGAATCTGGCTTCGGGGTTGTCGAGGTGGTTCGCCACGATCCGGCGAGCCACCTCGGTGATGATCGGTCCGACTCCGCCGAGTTCCCCGGGTCGGGTGGACAGCCCCATGAGCGTGGTCAGCGGCATGTTCAGCTGCACCTTGGCGCGCGTCTTGATCGGACCCCAGCTCGGCTGCGAAGAGGTCCACGGCGGTGGCGGCGTTGGCGGTGGCGGTGTGGAGTTGTCTGTCGGCCGATCAGGCCGACCCGGTGGATCAGGCCGACCCGGCGGATCGGGTGGGTCGGGCTGTCCCGGCGGCTCGACATTGCGGGCGGCCTCGTGGGCGGCGGTGTCGTGGACTCGGACGCCGTTCATCGCGGCCGCACCACACACAGTGCAGCTGGCCACCGGTACCGGAGAACAGTTCCCACACTCACACCAGCTGTCGTGCAGGTCGTGGTCGGGGAACCGGTGAACGGCACAGTGCCCCTCCCCACCCTGCTCGGTCTCTCCCTGCGCCAGCTCGTTCTCGGGCTCGGCCTCGGTCCGCTCGGTCTCGCTTTGCGCCCGCTCGTTCTCGGGCTGGACGTCGCCTCGGGCTCGCGGCTCGTCTTCGACCTGCTCGGTGTCGACCTGCTCGCCGTCGGCCTGCTCCTGCGGAGCTTCGGCTTCCGCCGGGCGCTGCTCAGAGTCGTCATGCCCAGGGTCGTCCTGCCCAGAGTCGTCCTTGGCCCGCTCCTCGGGCTGCTGCTCGGACGCACCTTCGGCCGGGGTCTGGTCGTCGGCCTCGGTGCCGGCCCGCCCGTGTGGGGCGGTGTCCTGGGCGGCCTGGTTGTCGCCCTGGTCGGCAGTGGCTGTGGGAGCGGAACAGTCAACGAGGTCGGCGGAACCACTGAGCAGGGAGAAGGCGACGTCCGCGCGTAGTTGGCTCAGCTTGCGCGGGTCACCGGCGGACTTCACGGCACGGGCGATCGCGTCGATGTACCCGTACGCCTCCGCGGCCTGGTCAGCGGACAGGCCACGGATCGCGAGGTCGGCGACACCGTCGACGGCGGGCCAGATCGCGACGTTCCGCCCCGTCCGCGCGGCGCGGTGCCGTTTGCCGGCAGCTTCGGGGTCGGCCTTCACGACCTCGGCTTCGACCTTGGCTCGCAACAGTCCGCCGCGCAGTTCGAGGACCTTGGGGAAGATGGCGTCCTCGATCGCATCCCACAGGTCGGGTTTCGCGTCGGTGATCCGGTCCACGATCGCCCGCACGTCGGGCAGCTCCAGCCCACCGGACGCCAGCGCCGCACGTGTGCGCGGCAGGCGGGGCAGGGTGAGGGCCAGTGCGAGGTACCAGCTGGCGCGGTAGCCCGACCACCGCAGCAAAGGTTCCAGGACGGCCTGGGTCATCGGGTCCATCTCGGCACTGCGCTGCGCCGGCTCGTCGGGCATACCGGGTTCGGCGTAGGCCAGCTCGTTCACCTCCGCCAGGCACTCCGCCTCCGCCCAGCCGATCACCCGCCGCCACGCCCTGGCCCGCTCCTCCATCTCAAACCCGTTACACACCCCGCGATCCACCGAAGCCAGCAGCACCGCAAGCCGCGGCCCACCCCGCACATCAGCGAACCCGTCCGGCAGCACCCGGCGACGACCCGGGCCCTCACCCAGGTCGCCGCCGAAGAACTCACCGCCGTCGCTCATGTGTTCGAGTCTACCGGACATGATCGACTCTTGCCCGCGGGAAACCCCTTACCCACAAGAAGAATCGACGTCAATCTCACCTTGCCGGAGCACGCACCCGTGCTGCTCAGCTGAACAGCGAAGTGACCAGCAGCGCGTCGTGGTCGGAGTACGTCATCGGCGGCGTGGTGGCGACGGGACGGTGGAACCAGCGGTAGGTGCCGTACGCGTGCTGGATTCCCGGGCTCTGCGAAGCCGCGCTGTCCTGGCGGCTCCAGAAGCCGACCGGCGCACAGCTCGTCTGCCGGTTCATGTCGCCGGCGGCGATCACGGGCCTGCCGGTGGACGCGTAGCCGGCAAGCAGTGCGCCGAACTCCGCGCACTGGCCGTCGTTCGCCACCGAGTTCGGACCGGCGGGGTCGGCGTCGCGGACCGCCAGGTGGGTGACGCAGGCGGTCGCCCCGTCGACAGTGGTGGCGCAGACGCGCCGGCGCTGCTCGTTTCCGTTCTGGGCCTGGTAGGCCGCGTCGTCCACCGAGGCGATCGGCCGGCGGGTGAGGACCGTGATCCCGAAGACGCCGCGGCCGGTCGGCTTCACGCACGGCAACTCCGCGCCCTTGTAGATCACGGCACCGAACGCCAGGTGGTAGCCCGTCTCATCGGCGATCCGCTGCGCGTCGCCGCTGCACGTCTCCACCAGGGTGGCGACGTCCGGAGCGTTCGTCCGGATCTTGTCGATGGCCTCGTCCACGACCGCCGGATACTGCGTACCCGCATAGCAGCCGGCGATCCCGGACAGGCACAGGTTCAACTGCAGCAGCTTGTACGACTGCGGCCGGACCGCGGCTGTGGCGGGGGTCGTGGTGGTCGTGGTCGTCGTGGTCTCCGCGTTCGCGACAGGTGAGGCGAGCGCGAAGACCACAGCGAGCAGGAATGTCAGCCAGGCGCATCGGCGTACGCGCCACCTCGTCAAGATCATCGTTCAGTCGTACCAGCACCCGGAGAGCCTCGGCGGCGACCTTTCCTGGATCGGTCACAGCGGCGCGTTGCCCAGTCAGGCGAGTCGTACGACCGCGCGTCGCGAGGGTGCGTCGGCCGCCACCAGGCCGGCGGGTAGGTTCTGCCGGATGGACGAGTGGGTGCTGGAGTCACAGCGGCCGGTCTACGACGGCTGGCTGAAGATCTCTCGCAGGACGTACGTCCTCCCGGACGGACACCGGTCGGAGTGGGACGTCCTGACCGGAGGGCACGCCGTCGCCGTGGTCGCGCGGACGACCGACGGGCGGTTCGTCATCGCGCGGCAGTACCGCGCCGGGCCGGGCAGGACACTGCTGGAGATCCCCGGCGGGCACGTCGACCCGGGTGAGGACGTCGTCGAGGCGGGTGTACGGGAACTGCTGGAGGAGACCGGCTACGCACCCGCGTCCACGACCTACCTCGGCTCCACCTGGCTGGCCGCGAACTTCCAGGTCCAGCGCCACTTCCTGGTCGCGGACGGTTGCCGGTGGGTGACCGAACCCGACCCCGGCCCCGAGGAGTTCACCGAGGTCGTCCTGCTGGACGAGAAGGATTTCGTCGAGCACGTCCGCGGGGGACAGCTCACCGACCAGGACTGCGGTTACCGGGCGCTGGACCACCTCGGCCTCCTCGGCGGGAGTCGCTGACCCGTTGCGGTGACGGGCGAATGATGCTCCGATTCACCCGATGTCCGGTTCCGGACGCTTGTCTTGCGGGTTCGTGTGATGTCGTTAATCTTCTCGACACGTTGCTGCAAACGTTTACCGCAACTGCCGCATTCATGACGGGACCGCAATGGGCAAAGGGTCGACCCTGCACGAGATCGCGCGAGACGCGGGCGTCTCCATCGCGACCGTGTCCCGCGTGGCGCGGGGGGTCGGCCAGGTCTCGCCGGCCACCCGGATGAAGGTGCAGGAAGCGATCGACCGGCACAACTTCCGTCCGAGCCACTTCGGCCGTGCCCTGGTAAACCGGCGGCACGGGGCCCTCGGAATCGTCTTTCCCGGTCTGTCGGGGCCCTACTACTCCGACGTGATCAACGGCTTCGAGGAAGAGGCCGTGAACGCGCAGGTGAGTGTGCACATCATGGGCACGCATTTCCTGCGCCAGTCGGTCGACATGGTTCTGGACATGGCGGATCGGGTCGACGGCATCGCGGTGATGGGTGACGTCATCCCCGAGGACGCGGTCCGCCGGCTCACCGACCGAGGTGAGCGGGTGGTGCTGCTCGCGGGTGGCCCCCTGGTGGGTGTTCCGACGATCCGTACGGAAAACCTCGCCGCGATGGCGCGGCTCACCACCCACCTGTTGTCCGACCACGGGTACGAACGTCTGGTCTTCGTCGGCAATCCCGACGGCTCCTCGGACACGACGTACCGCTGGCAGGGCTTCCTGCAGGCACATCGGCGGCTCGGTGCCGACCCACCGGGTGAGCCGATCCGCGTCGGTCTCGCACAGTCGAACGGGTTCATCGCCGTGAGCCGGCTGCTCGACCAGAAGGAACTCCCGGACGCGATCGTCTGTGCCAACGACGAGATCGCACTGGGCGCCGTCGTCGCACTCATGGACCGTGGGCTGCGGGTGCCGCAGGACCTCGCGGTCACCGGATTCGACGACATCTCCATGGCCGGGCTCGCGGCGTCGGGCCTCACCACCGTTCACCAGCCCATGCGCGAGCTCGGCGCCGAGACCGCGCGTCAACTGTTGCGGCACGTCGAGGGCGACCTCGACGTGTCCCTGGATCGTGTACTCGAGACGCAGGTCGTCATACGCGGCAGCTGCGGCTGCGGCGTGGAAAGCCCTGCCACGAAGTAGAAGGACCGGAGGTCAGTTCGCTGGCCGGCCGGGTCGAGTCGGCTGCCGCGGGGGCGCAGTTGGACGAAAAAAGGTGATCTGCAAGACCGGAGACTGCCCGGACCCGAGGGTTCGCCGGCATTCATGAGGAGCGGTGTTACATGCTGTTGAGGAAGATACTGGTCACCGGAGCGGCTGCCTCGCTGCTGCTACTGCCGGGCTGCGCCGGAAGCGCCAAGGACGCCGCGTCCGGAGGCGGCGGCAAGGGCAGCGGCGGCGGGGACGGAATGGTCCCGGTGCTCAACCTGCCGGCCGAGGTCGACGCCTCGGTGGGGAGTCTCGTCAACTACAACCCCTACTCCGCCAAGCCGGCGACCATGACCTGGTTGTACGAGCCGCTGATGATGCAGAACTCCCTCGACTGCAAGGTCGCGCCGTGGCTGGCGACCGCCTACAAGTGGGAGGGCTCGGACAAGCTCGTCTTCACGATCCGCAAGGGCGTGAAGTTCGCCGACGGTTCCGAGCTGACCGCCAAGGACGTGGCGTTCACCTTCAACCTCACCAAGAAGTACCCCGCGATGGACACCGCGGCAGTCTGGAACGACACGTTCGGCGCGCACGCGACCTCGGTGACCGCGCAGGGCGACTCCGTCGTCTTCCAGTTCAGCGGGCCGGCGGTGCCGAAGTTCCAGGGGATCATCGCCCAGAAGATCGTTTCCGAGAAGCAGTACGGCTCGGTCGGTGACCCCACGAAGTACATCGACAAGCAGCCGAACGGAACCGGTCCGTTCAAGGTCGGCAGCTTCAACGGCCGCCGGCTCGAGCTCGTACGCCGCACGGACTACTGGCAGGCCAAGAAGATCAAGGTCTCCAAGCTCGTCCTGGAGGGCCAGCCCGACGCCACCCAGGCCCTGCTGCAGCTGCGGTCCGGCAAGCTGGACTTCTACAGCGGCGAGATTCCCAACCCGCGCAAGGCGTTCGTCTCCTCCGACCCGAAGCTGAACCACGTGTGGTACGCCCCGAACGGCATCACCGCGCTGGCGCCCAACCTGAAGAAGGCGCCGTTCGACGACGTGAAGTTCCGCGAGGCGATGGCGTACGGCATCAACAAGCAGGACGCCACGCTCAAGGCGACCTACAACATGATGCACGTGGCCAGCCAGTCCGGGCTCGTCATGCCGCTGCGTGAGTCGATGTTGCCCGAGCCCTACACCGCCGAGAACACCACGCTCCCGTTCGACCTCGCCAAGGCCGGACAGCTCCTCGACGCGGCGGGCTACAAGAAGGGCGCGGACGGTTTCCGTACCAACAAGGACGGCTCTCCGCTGACCATCAAGTTCGCCGTGCAGGCGGGCTGGATCGACTACGAGGCGATGGCCGACTCGATCACCGCCGGCTTCCGCAAGCTCGGCCTGAACGTCAAGCAGGTCAAGTCGCCTCCGGACTCGGTGGACCTGCAGAAGAAGACCGGGCAGTTCGACATGATGATCAACTTCGTCGGCTCCGGCTGTGACTACGCCAACGGGCTCGGCGCGAGCCTGGAGACCGCGCAGTTCCCGACCAAGAGCGAGGTCAAGGGCAACGTCGAGCGGTTCTCCGACCCGGCCGTCGACCAGGCTGTGAAGGCCCTTCAGGGCTCGACCGACCAGGCCGCCGTCAAGGAGAACGTCGGGGTGCTGGCCAAGACGATGATGACGGAATACCCCGTCATGCCGATCCTCTACGCACCGGCCCGGGGCATCTACCGGACCGACAAGGCGGTCGGCTGGCCGACGGAGAAGGACCCGTACGCCAACCCGCAGGACGCCATCCTGCTCATCATGACCCACCTCAAGTCGGCCAAGTAGTGGTCGTACCCACGAGGCCGGCGACGCGGAGGGTGATGCGGAGATGAAGTACTTCCTTCGGAAGATCGGCTTCTTCCTGCTCACGCTCTGGGCCGTCATCACGCTCAACTTCCTGATCCCCCGGCTTCAGCCGGGGGATCCGGCGGAGCTCATGGTCCAGAAGTTGGCGGGCAAGGACGCCCAGCTCAACCTGGCCCAGGTGCGGGCGATGCGCGCGATGCTGGGTACGCCGCATGGTTCGCTGTGGAGCCAGTACTGGGAGTACATGGGCCACCTGGCCCACGGTGACTTCGGCCTGTCGTACACGTACTTCCCGTACAAGGTCACCGACGTCATCGGGCAGGGGCTGTGGTGGACGCTCGTCCTCGTGGCGTGCACCCAGATCCTGTCGTTCGTCATCGGTGTCATGCTCGGCGCCTATGCGGCCTGGCGGCGCAACTCCCGGTTCGACTCGATCGTCACGTTGGGGTCGACGTTCGTCGGGACGCTGCAGCCGTTCTGGATCGCGCTGCTGCTGCTGTACGTGTTCGCGTACTCCCTGGGGTGGTTCCCCACCTCGGGTGGATACTCCCAGTCCACACCGGGGTGGAACCTCGGGTTCCTGTACGACGCGGTGTCGCACGCGGCCCTGCCCGCGGTCGCGCTGATGATCGTCACGCCGATCGGGTGGATCCTCGGCATGCGCAACACGATGATCATGAACCTCGGCGAGGACTACATCCGGCTCGCCAAGGCGAAGGGGCTGCCGGACCGCACGGTCGCCCTGCGGTACGCCGCGCGCAACGCGTTGCTGCCGAGTGTCACCGGGTTCGCCCTCGCCCTGGGCGGTCTGCTGGGCGGGGCGATCCTGGTGGAGACGGCGTTCGACTACCCCGGTCTCGGCCGGCTGATGGGTGAGGCGGTCGCGAACAAGGACTATCCGCTGCTGCAGACCCTGATGCTCCTGACGACGACCGGGGTTCTGATCGCCAACCTCATCGCAGACCTGCTCTACGGAGTTCTCGATCCGCGGGCCAGGAGGGCCGAACGATGACGACATCGGGATTCACCCCCGCCGGCGCTCCGGACCAGGCGAAGAACATCGAGGTCGACCCCGAGGGCACCGCCAAGGAGGCCTCCACCGAGCGGCCCGAGGCGTGGTACTCGGTCATCTGGAGCAGCAAGAAGGCCCGAGTCGGCGTCATCACGGTCGGGGTCTTCATCCTGATCGCGATCTTCGCCCCGTGGATCGCACCGCACGATCCGACCGACTCCTCGTTCGCCCCGCTGATGGGCCCGAGCGGGTCGAACTGGCTCGGCACCACCACCAACGGTCAGGACGTCGCCTCCCAGCTCGTCTTCGGCACCAGGGTGTCGCTGATCGTGGGGCTCTTCGGCGGCCTGATCGCCACGGTGATCGCGCTGGTGATCGGCATGATCTCCGGGTACGCCGAGGGAACGTGGCTGGACGACGTGCTGACCTTCGTCACCAACGTCGCTCTGGTCATCCCCGTGCTTCCGTTGATCATCACCCTCGTCGCGTACTCGTCGACCCGTGGGGTGACGCTGATCATCTTCGTCATCGCGATCACGTCGTGGGCGGGCGCCGCACGAGCCAAACGGGCGCAGATCATCACGTTGCGAAACCGCGACTTCGTCACGGCGGCGAAGTTCTCCGGTGAAGGAACGTTGCGGATCGTCTTCCGCGAGATCATGCCGAACATGACGTCGCTGGTCGCGGCGAGCTTCGTCGGCGCGGCGACCGGGGCGATCGGAGCCGAAGCGGGGCTGGCGGTTCTCGGTCTCGGCGACAACAACCAGGTGTCGTGGGGAACGATGCTGTACCAGAGCAACGCCCAGGGCGCGATCGCGCAGGGGCTGTTCATCTGGGTCTTCGCGCCCGGCCTGTTGCTGGCGATCCTCATCACCGCGATGTGTTTCGTCAACTTCGGCGTCGACCTGCTCAGCAACCCCCACCTGAGGGAGGACTGACATGCCCCTGCTGGACATGCAGCACCTGTCGGTCCGCTACGAGCCGAAGCGCAGCCAGGCCCTGACGGCGGTCCAGGACGTGACGTTCTCGATCGGGGACGGTGAGTTCGTCGGCCTGATCGGGGAGTCGGGCAGTGGCAAGACGACGCTGGGGATGGCGCTGCTGCGGTTGCTGGAACGGCCGGGGAGGATCTCCGACGGGAAGATTCTCTTCAACGGCAACGACATCACCCACCTGAGCCAGGACGAGCTCCGGCCGACGCGGTGGCGGGACGTCTCCACGGTGTTCCAGTCGTCGATGAACTCCCTCAACCCCGTCACCCGGGTCGAGGCGCAGTTCCGCGACGTCATCGAGTACCACACGAAGCTTCGCGGTGAGGCGGTCACCAGGCGCGTCCGCGAACTCTTCGAGATGGTCATCATCGACCCGAAGTTCGCGAACGCCTACCCGCACGAGCTGTCCGGCGGGATGAAGCAACGTGTCAACCTCGCGATGGCACTGGCGATCGAGCCGAGGTTCGTCCTGCTGGACGAACCCACCACCGGCCTGGACGTCGTGGTCCAGCACGAGATCCTGGAGAACGTACGCCGGCTCCAACGGGAGCAGGGCTTCGCGGTGCTGTTCATCAGCCACGACATCGGCACCGTGCTCAACCTGTCGGACCGGATCCTGGTGATGTACGCGGGCCGGATCGTCGAGGAGCAGGGTGCGGACTCGATCCTGCGGGATCCGCTGCACCCTTATTCCAAAGGCCTGCTGGGCTCCTACGGCGACCCGCGCGCGGAGACGGTGCAGATCACCTACGTCCCGGGGCGGCCACCGGACCTCAGTCAGCGGCCGGTCGGCTGCAACTTCGCCCCGCGGTGTCCGGAGCGGATCGAGCGGTGCGTGACCGACGACCCGCCGCTGTTCCAGATCGGTTCGGCACGGGCCGCGTGCCACGTGGCCGCGCTGCAGCGCCTCGGCGGGGACGGCGCGGAGGAGGCCGGCTCGCCAATCCGGACCTTCGCCGGCCCGAAGTTCGTCAAGACCTCCGAGGAGTCGAAGGCGGCCCTGCGCGGGGAGGTGCTGCTGTCGGTGGAGAACGTCTCGAAGGTGTTCGAGCGCCGGCGCGGCCTGAAGGTGCACCGGGTGCAGGCCGTGCAGGACGTGTCGTTCGAGCTGCGCCGCGGTGAGGTCGCCGCGCTGGTCGGCCAGAGCGGCAGCGGAAAGTCCACCCTGGCCTCGATGATCACCGGCGTCGACACCCCGACGGCCGGCCGGATCCTCTTCCACGGCGACGGGGGAGCGCAGGAGGTCGCCGCGTTCCGCGGCAAGAATCTGCGCGACTACCGCAGTCACGTGCAGATGGTCTTCCAGGACCCGTACTCCTCGCTCAACCCGGCCAAGACGCTCGGCTACACCCTCAGCCGGCCGCTGGCGAACTACAAGGGAATCAAGGGCGACGCGGCCCGCGCGAAGGTCCTCGAACTGCTGGAGACCGTGGCGCTCAACCCGCCGGAGCGCTACATCAACCGCTTCGCGTACGAACTGTCCGGCGGGCAGCGCCAGCGCGTGGTCATCGCGCGCGCGCTCGCGGTGGAACCTGAGCTGATCGTGGCCGACGAGCCCATCTCCAGCCTCGACGTCTCCATCCGGGCGGAGATCCTCGAGCTGCTGAACAAGCTCGTCCACGACAGCAACGTCGGCATCCTCTACATCACCCACGACCTGCTGAGCGCCCGGATGCTCTCCGATGAGGTCATCGTCCTCAACCAGGGCCAGGTAGTGGAGTCCGGGCCGTCGCTGGAGGTCATCCGTAACCCCAAGGACGCCTACACGAGGCGGCTGCTGGAGGCGATCCCCTCGCCCGACACCCGGTCGGCCCGCACCAAGTAGTACAGGCAATTCATTCAAGCGTGGCAGCAAGGAGCAATTGACGTGAGCAAGCCCATGGCCGGCGCCCGTGCAGACTGGGAAGCGCGGATCTCCACCCGGTCGGACAACAGTCGCGCGACCGAGCCGCCCCAGCTTCCTCCTCCCGCCGGGCTGGTCGCCGAGCCGGGCGTCGGCCAGGTGACCCTGCGCTGGGAGCCCGTCGACGGTGCCGTCGGCTACCTCGTCCACCGCGCCGACGCCCCCGAGGGTCCGTTCACCCCGGTCGACCACCTCGGCGGTGACGTGCTCTCGGTGCCCGACCTGTGGTACGTCGACACCTCCGGTGAACCCGGCAGGACCTACCACTACGCGGTCGCGTCGGTCCCGGAAGTCACCGTCACCGGCGAGGTCGGCCCCGCCGTGGAGGCCACCCCGGTCGCGCCGGGCGGCGCGCTGCCCACGGTCACGCTGGCCACGGACGCCGGCGCCGAGGGATTCACGTTGCACAAGCCGTGGCAGCCGATGATCGGCAGTGAGCGGCTCAGCCAGCTGCTGTGCACAGAGACCTCCGGTGGCCGCGAGATCGGCACCGAGCTGTTCGCGGCGCTGCGCCGGGTGGCCGACGAGATCGGGGTGACGTCGGTCCGCGCGCACGCCATCCTGCACGACGATCTGGGCGTCTACCGCGAGGTCGACGGCGAGCCGGTGTACGACTTCGCCGAGGTCGACGAGGTGTACGACGCGATCCTCGGGATCGGCCTGCGCCCGGTGGTGGAGATCGGTTTCATGCCCCGCGACCTGGCCAGCGACCCGGACAAGACGGTGTTCGAGTACGGCGCGATCATCTCCCCGCCGAAGGACTGGCAGCGCTGGGGCGACCTGGTGTACGCCCTGGTGTCGCACCTGGTCGAGCGTTACGGCATCGACCAGGTTCGCCACTGGGAGTTCGAGGTGTGGAACGAGGCCAACCTCGAGGTCTTCTGGTCCGGGACCCGGCAGGAGTGGATGCACCTGTACGACGTGACGGCGTTCGCCGTGAAGGCGGTCGACCCGCAGCTGATCGTGGGCGGGCCGTCCTCGGCGGCCGCCGGGTGGGTGGACGAACTCCTGGCCCACGTCGCCGGCTCCGGCGCGCCGCTGGACTTCGTCTCGACCCACACCTACGGCAGCCCGCCGCTCGACCTGCGCCCGACACTGAAGCGGTTCGGGCGGGAGGACGCGAAGATCCTCTGGACCGAGTGGGGCGTCACCCCGACGCACTTCAACCCGGTGAACGACTCCGCGTCCTCGGCGATGTTCCTGTTGCAGGGCATGCGGTCCTCGGCCGGGCGCCTGGACGCACTGTCGTACTGGGTCGCCTCCGACCACTTCGAGGAGCTGGGCCGTCCGCCCCGGTTGCTGCACGGCGGCTTCGGACTGATCACCGTCGGCGGCCTGGCGAAGTCCCGCTACCACGCGCTTTACCTGCTGTCCCGGCTCGGCGACACCGAGCTCCCCACCACGGTGGACGGGGACGGTGCCGGTGCGCTGGTGCAGCACTGGGTCAGCCGGCGGGCCGACGGCTCGCTGTCCGTCCTGGTGTGGAACCACACGCTGGACCAGCGCAAGGCCGACGGTGGCGCGGGCCTGGACCGGCGCGTCCGGCTGGAGGTGGCAGGTCTGGAGGGCGTGACCGGTGAGCAAGCCGCGCGCCCGGCCACCCTCACCCGGCTGGACCGCGAGCACGGCGACATCTCGGTGCTGGCCGAACGCCTCGGCGTGCACGACTGGCCCACCGACACCCAGTGGAAGCAGCTCGCCGAGGTCGACACGCTGGTCGCGGACAAGGTGGCCGGACACTTCGAGGACGGCGTACTCGTGCTCGAGTTCGACCTGCCGCAGCCCGGCGCCGCCCTGATCGAGGTCTCGCGGTGACGGCGGTGGAGAGCGTCCGGCTGAGCCGGCGAAGACTGCTGGTGAACGGCAGGCCCGAACTCGTCTTCGCCGGTGAGGTGCACTACTTCCGGCTGCACCGCCGCGACTGGGCCGATCGCCTGGACCGGCTCGTCGAGGCCGGCTGCACCGCGGTGGCGAGCTACATGCCGTGGCTGGTGCACGAACGCCCGGACGGCGAGATCGACCTGCGCGGGAACACCAGCGAATACCGTGACCTGGTTGGGTTTCTGGACCTCGCGGCCGAGCGGGACCTGCTGGTGATCGCCCGGCCCGGGCCGTTCGTGATGGCCGAGCTGAAGAACGAGGGCATCCCGTACCGCGTCTACCGCGAGCACCCGGAGATCCTTCCGGTCGGCTGGGACGGCCGGCCCGGCACCACCCGTACGGTCGACTACCTCGCGGACGGATTCCTCACCGAGGTCGACCGCTGGTACGCGCAGATCATGCCGGTGCTCGCCGAACGCCAGGTGAGCCGCGGCGGCCCGGTCGCGGCGGTCCAGCTGGACAACGAGATCGGCATGCTGTCCTGGGTCAGCAACACCCCCGAGCTCACCGACCAGATGCTGTCGGACTTCGCCGTCTGGTCGGTGAAGCGCTGGGGGAGCGACGGGGTGCAGGCTCGCCACGGCCTGGACCCCGACGACGTGCCGGCCTGGCGACACGGTGTGCGGTCGCCGGCGCCGGGTTCGCTCGCGCTGCACCACGACCTGTCGGAGTACCACCGCGACCGCTACGACCGCTACGTCACCCACCTGCGGGCGAACGCGGAGTCGCACGGCCTCACCGACGTGCCGTTCCTGATCAACATCCACGGCACCGGCGGCGGGCGTGGCCGGACATACCCGATCGGGATCAGCCAGCTCTACCCCTCCTACCGGGGCAAGCCGCAGTTGACGTCCGGGTCCGACCACTACCTCGGCGACCTGACCGTGGAGAACGTCGCCGACCTCTACGTCATGAACGCCTTCATGGCGGCCGTGCACGACGAGGACCAGCCGCTGACCTCGCTGGAGTTCGAGGCCGGGCTCGGCGACTACGGCGAGGACCTCAGCCGGCAGGTACCCCCGGAGGCGCTGGCGCTGAAGACCCGGCTGTGTGTCGCCCAGGCCAACCGGCTGGTGAACTACTACCTCTTCGCCGGCGGCCACAACCCGCCGCTGGAGGAGAAGGTCGGGGACGGCAACGACCGGATCGCCTTCACCGGTGAGCGGCACGGGTTCACCGCGCCGATCGGGCCGGAGGGCGCACCCAACGCGTCCTACCCCGTGCTGCGCGACACCGTGACCGCGGTGAGCGGGGCCGGGCACCTGCTCGCCGACATGGACGAGGAGTACGACGACCTGGCGCTGGCGTTCGTACCCGACCACTACCTCACGGAGTACGCCCATCCCGGCGACGACGCCCGCGGTGCGGTGGTCGCCGAGCTGGAACAGTTCCGTGGCATGGGTTCGCGCGACGTCGTCGCCCGGGCGATGCTGCTGGGCGGGTTCTCCTTCCCTGCCGTCGATGTGCAGAGCGACCTGCAAGCAGACCTTGACACCGACCCTGCCGGTGGTGCTGCCGCCGGACGGGCGATCGTACTGACGAGCGCGTCGACGCTGGCTGCCCCTGTCCAGCAACGGCTCGCGGACTTCGTGCTCGCCGGCGGCCGCCTGCTGCTGGCCGGGATGGTGCCGACCCGGGACACCGACGGCTCCGCCTGCACGATCCTCGGCGACGCCCTCGGGGTGAGGGGCGGTGCGACGGTCGCCGGGAACGAGCGGGTGTTCCCGTCCGTCCGGGCCGAGGGCTGGACCACCGCACACGCGGAGGTGCGGGTCGGAGTCCTGCAGCACCTGGAGCTGGGCGAGGATGCGCAGGACGCCGAGGTGTTCGCCCGGGAGACCGCGACCGGCAACGCGGTCGCGGTGGAGGTGCACCCGGGTCGCGGGCACGCGCTGGTGCTGGCCTGTGACTACATCTGCGACCTGGACTTCTGGCGCGCACTGCTGGCACGCCTCGGGGTCCGGCCGCGGTACACCCACGACGCGACCGCGCCGGGGATCGTGGTGACGTCCACCGTGGACGGGGACGGCCAGCGGCTGCTGCACCTGATCAACGTCGGCCCGGTGGACCAGTCGTTCGTCGTGAGCGACGGGACCGGCCCGCTGTTCGACGGTGCGCGGGTGCACCTGCCGGCCCGCTCCGGGCGGATACTGCCGTTGAACGTACGCACCGAGGACGGCGTCCTGGCCTGGTCGACCTGCGAACTCGCGGGGGTCGGCGACGGTGCCCTGCTGCTCCGCCGCAACGGCGCCGGCGACGCGTTCCGCTTCCAGGGCAGGGATCCCCGCACCTGGCCGGACGCCCCGGACGCCGCGGGCCAGGTCGTCGCGGTGGAGTAGGTCTTAAAATCGGCGGGTGATCACCGTCGAGGAGTACGACCCTGCCTGGCCGGAGCGCTTCGCGGCGCTGCGGGACGAGTACGACGCGGCGATGGCGGCGGCCGGGATTCCGGTCGTCGCCATCGAGCATGTCGGCAGCACGTCCGCCCCCGGCCTGGCCGCCAAGCCCGTCATCGACTGCGACATCGTCGTCGGCGAGGCGCACGTCGCGGCGGCGAGCGAGGTCCTGGTGTCGCTGGGGTTCGAGCCGCTGGGGGAGCTGGGGATCCCGCTGCGGTGGGCGTTCAGGTCACCTCCACGGCTGGCCGGCACCCACACCTACGTGATCGTGGACGGCTGCCTGTCGCTGCGTAACCACCTGGCCCTGCGCGAGGTGCTGCGGTCGGACGCCGCGCTGCGGGAGGAGTACTCCGCGGTCAAGCGGCGGGCCGGTGCGCTCGCCGCCGACATCGACGAGTACGGCCGGCTGAAGACCGACATGGTGCAGCGGATCCTCGCGGCAGCGGGGCTGACCGAGGCCGAGCGGGCGTCCATCGCCGGCAACCAGGTGCCCTCCCACGCCGACCTACCTCGGTAGGAGTCCGCCGGTCGAGGAATGCGCTGGTGTCGACACTGTGCCGGGCTACTGCCGGCGATAGGCGCCCGGCGCGGTTCCGAACTCCCGCTTGAACGCGTTGGCGAACGCGAACTCCGAGGCGTAACCCACCCGCTGGGCCACCGTGTGCAGCGAACTGTCGGTCTCGCGGAGCAGCCGTGCGGCGGTGGCCAGCCGCCACCAGGTCAGGTACGCGAGTGGTGGCTGCCCGACGATGGCGGCGAACCGGCGGGCGAACGCGGCCCGGGACAGCCCCGCCTCCACACCGAGGCTCTCGACGGTCCAGGGATGGCCGGGGTTTCGGTGGATCGCCGACAGCGCCGCGCTGACCGAGTGATCCCTGAGCGCGGCGGCCCATCCCCTTCCCTCGTCGCAGTCCGAGCCCTCCGTCCATGCCCGCAGGGCGAACAGCAGCAGCGTGTCCAGCAGCGCGGGTATCGCGGCGTCGGATCCGGGCTGCCGCTCCTGGACCTCGTGACCGAGGAGGTCGATGGCCGCACGCAGCGAGGGATCCCGGCCAGGCCGGGCCGGGAGGTGGACGTACTCCGGTAGCTCCGACAGCATCGGATGGACCCGTGAACGGTCCATCCGGTACGCCGCGCAGAGGAGCACGGTGGGCGGCCCGTCGCCCTCGGCGGCGGTGCCCGGGGCCGAGAGGGGAGTCGTGGGACTGTCGGCCAGCGCGTGTGCGGCGCCGCGCGGCGTGAGCACCACGTCCCCGACACCGAGCGGAACCGGCTCCGCGCCGGGCAGCAGCAGCACGGCGGATCCCTGCAGGATCACGTGGATTCCCGAGCCCTGGACGGAGGAGTACGAGTGGTGCCACGGCGCCCGGTGGGTGACCAGGAACGAATCGGGCTCCCCGGTCCGCATCGCGGCGACCAGCTGGCTGAGCGCGTCCACGCCCGCCAGCGTACCCCCGCCCGTCTGCCCGGGATCAGGTCGCGAAGACGCTCGAGTATGACCGCGAGACTTCCGCGCATGGGTCGTCTTCGTGGCGGTCCGTACGGTCGAACCCATGACCAGAGTAGGAATCATCATCGGAAGCACCCGTCCCGGCCGCAACGGCGAAGCCGTGGGCCGCTGGGTGCACGAACGGGCGAGTGCCCACGGCGGCGCGGAGTACGAGCTCGTCGACCTGGCCGACTTCGATCTTGCGCACCTGGACGAGAGTGTCCCGGCCGCGGCGGGCCAGTACGCCCACCAGCGAACGCGGCGCTGGGCGGACACTGTCCGCGGCTTCGACGCGTTCGTCTTCGTCACCCCCGAGTACAACCACTCGATGCCCGGTGTGCTGAAGACCGCGCTCGACTTCGTGTACGCGGAGTGGAACCACAAGGCGGCCGGCTTCGTCGGCTACGGCGTGGACGGAGGGGTCCGGGCCGTCGAACAGCTCCGGCAGGTGATGGCGCATCTGAAGATTGCCGATGTCGGACCACAGGTCACGTTGTCGCTGTGGAACGACTTCGTGAACCTGAGCGAGTTCCAGCCCGACGCCCGGCACGAGGCGTCGCTCGCGACCATGCTCGACGAGCTGCTCAGCTGGGCCCGCGCGTTGCGTACGGTGAGGGAGGAGCCGGTGCCCGAGCCGGTCGGCTGACGTCGAGGTCCCGCCGGTGAATCCTCGGCACGGTGAGCCGCTGCTAGCCTCCCGGGAATGGAGCCTGGACACCATGAAGTAGCCGGACTCACCGCGGCCGACCGCGGCTACCTCCGCCGCTGTGTCGACCTCGCGCGGGAGGCGCTGGACGACGGTGACGAGCCGTTCGGTTCCCTGCTCGTCGACGATCAGGGAACCGTTCGCCACGAGGACCGCAACCGGGTCAAGGACGGCGACGAGACGCGGCACCCGGAGTTCGAGATCGCCAAGTGGGCGGCGTCGAACCTCTCACCGGAGCAGCGCCGAAGCAGCGTCGTCTACACGTCCGGCGAGCACTGCCCGATGTGCAGTGCCGCGCATGCCTGGGTGGGCCTGGGCCGGATCGTGTACGCCACGAGCACGGAGCAGCTGGTCGGCTGGCGGGCAGGGTGGGGCGCCCCACCGTCGCCGGTCGCGCCGCTGCCGATCACCACGGTCGCACCGGGCATCGAGGTCGCCGGCCCCGATCCCCTGCTCGCCGACGAGGTACGCGGCCTGCACGCCCGCAAGCTGGGCGTCGAGGAGTAGCGCCGGTCGGCCCACGAGATCGGCCGCTCGGCCGCCAGGTCTCGATTCAGGCACGCGGGGTTAACGGTACGGACAATCCCGGCCGCAGCCCTCCTGGTGGCGCTTGACGCTCGCCCGCCGCGGGCTCATCCTCGCGGGCATATGGGGCCGGTGCCGGGTCTCGCACGCGGCCCCGGGGGAGTGTGTGAGATGACAACCGATCCCGTCGCGGCCGGCGCCCGTCAGCTGGTCCGGCGTACCGATCTGTATCTGCGGCTCGGGATGGTCCTGCTGGTGTTGCTGCTGGCCGCCGCCATCACGTTGGAGCGGCTGCGGTACGGCTCACTGCTGGACTCGGTCAGCGCCTACTACTACACGCCCGCGCACGCGGTGTTCATCGCCTGCCTGTGTTCGCTGGGCGCGTGCATGATCATCTATCCCGGGCGGAGCGGGTTCGAGGACGTGACCCTGAACGCGGCCGGGTTCCTGGCCTTCCTAGTGGCTTTCGTACCCACCAGCCGGGGCGAGGCCGAGTGCGACCCGAGCCGTGCCTTCTGCGACATCCCGACCTCGACGATCGCGGCGAACGTGGCGGCGGTGCTGCTCGTCGGCGGGGTCGGCCTGCTGGTCGCCTATCTCGCACCGATCATGGGGGCCGGGAAGGGAGTCCTGTCCCACGT